>NZ_JBVKBA010000013.1:98333-99433 GCF_055639175.1 Streptomyces sp. NPDC107546
AGGGTTTTCAGGGTTCGGACGGAGGTCAGGGTCCGCAGGGTTTTCAGGGTTCGGACGGAGGTCAGGGTCCGCAGGGTTTTCAGGGTTCGGACGGAGGTCAGGGTCCGCAGGGTTTTCAGGGTTCGGACGGAGATCAAGGTCCCCAGGGTTTCCAGGGCTTCTCCGGGGCTGCCGGTCCGCAGGGTTTCCAAGGCTCTACGGGGGCTCAAGGCACCGCCGGAACACAGGGTTCCACGGGGACGCAGGGTCCGATGGGGGAGCAGGGTCCGCAGGGTTTCCAGGGGGCGACCGGGGTTCAGGGCTCCACAGGGGCGCAGGGATCCACCGGCGCGCAGGGAGCGACCGGTGGGCAGGGGCCGCAGGGTTTCGAGGGGCCTGTCGGTCCGCAGGGGTCCAGCGGGGCTCAGGGGGAGACGGGTACGCAGGGACCGCAAGGCTTCCAGGGATCCGCCGGGACGCAGGGTTCTCCCGGCGCCCAGGGCTCCACCGGGACTCAGGGGGCCGACGGCACTCAGGGGGAGACGGGAGCGCAGGGTCCGCAGGGTTTTCAGGGCTCGGCGGGTCAGCAAGGGGCCACCGGCGCGCAGGGCTCCACCGGTACTCAGGGTCCGATGGGCATGCAGGGCCCGCAGGGGTTCCAAGGATCGAACGGTGTTCAGGGTTCCACCGGCCCCCAGGGCTCGCTCGGACCTCAAGGCGCCGGAGGTGCCCAGGGACCGCAGGGTTTCCAGGGCTCCTCGGGCGTCCAGGGCGCCACGGGGCCGCAGGGCTTGACCGGGGCTCAGGGAGCCGGCGGCGCGCAGGGAGCACAGGGCTTCCAGGGCTCGAACGGTGTTCAGGGCTCCACCGGGGCACAGGGCTCCACCGGGGCCCAGGGGGATCCGGGCCCGGAGGGTACCCAGGGTTTCCAGGGGTCGATCGGTCAGCAGGGGTCGACCGGGGCGCAGGGGGCGACGGGTGCTCAGGGGGATACGGGCCCGCAGGGTCCGCAGGGCTTCCAGGGCTCGGTGGGCGTGCAGGGTTCCACGGGTCCCCAGGGTCTGACGGGCGCTCAGGGTGATACGGGCATGCAGGGTCCGCAGGGTTTCCAGGGTTCGCTG
>NZ_JBVKBA010000013.1:99531-100852 GCF_055639175.1 Streptomyces sp. NPDC107546
TGGGTGCCCAGGGTTCCACCGGGCCGCAGGGTTTGACCGGTGCTCAGGGTGATACGGGCATGCAGGGTCCGCAGGGTTTCCAGGGTTCGCTGGGTGCCCAGGGTTCCACCGGGCCGCAGGGTTTGACCGGTGCTCAGGGTGATACGGGCATGCAGGGTCCGCAGGGTTTCCAGGGTTCGCTGGGTCCGCAGGGTTCCACCGGGCCGCAGGGTTTGACCGGTGCTCAGGGTGATACGGGCATGCAGGGTCCGCAGGGTTTCCAGGGCTCGGTCGGCCGACAGGGATCCACCGGGCCGCAGGGCTCCACCGGGGCGCAGGGCGATACGGGTGCGGAGGGTCCGCAGGGTTTCCAGGGCTCGACCGGAGCGCAGGGCTCGACCGGTGCGCAGGGCTCGACCGGTGCGCAGGGTCCGCAGGGAACCCAGGGCTCCACCGGGGCGCAGGGTGATAAGGGCACGCAGGGTCCGCAGGGTTTCCAGGGCTCCCTGGGCCCGCAGGGTTCCACCGGTGCGCAGGGAGCGACCGGGGTGGGGGAGGCGGGCCCGCAGGGCCCGCAAGGTTTCCAGGGGTCCTCCGGCCCCCAGGGTGCGACAGGCCCGCAGGGAGAGACCGGCGCGCAAGGCCCGGCCGGTGGTCCGCAGGGCCCGCAGGGAGAGGCCGGGGTCCCAGGCCCTGCCGGTGGCCCGCAGGGGCCGCAGGGAGACACGGGTGCTCAGGGGGCCGCCGGCGCCCAGGGTGAGCAGGGCTTCCAAGGGGACACCGGCGCTCAGGGGGACACCGGTTCCCAGGGGCCGCAGGGTTTCCAGGGCTCGAGTGGCCCCCAGGGCTTCACGGGCGCTCAGGGAGCCCCAGGCACTCAGGGTTTCCAGGGCTCTGCCGGCCCTCAGGGTACGAGCGGGGCGCAAGGCTCCGCCGGGGCGCAGGGTGACACGGGTCCGCAAGGCCCGCAAGGTTTCCAGGGCTCGACCGGTCCGCAGGGCTCCAGGGGCGCACAGGGCTCCACGGGGGCCCAAGGGGCCACCGGTGATGAGGGTCCCCAGGGTTTCCAGGGGTCGATCGGTCAGCAGGGGTCGACCGGGGCGCAGGGGGCGACGGGTGCTCAGGGGGGTACGGGCCCGCAGGGTCCGCAGGGCTTCCAGGGCTCGGTGGGCGTGCAGGGGTCGACCGGTGCGCAGGGGTCCACAGGTGCGCAGGGGGCCACCGGTGATGAGGGCCCACAGGGGTTGCAGGGTTCCACGGGTCCGCAGGGTTCGACCGGTGCGCAGGGCGCCACCGGTGCTCAGGGGGGTACGGGGTCGCAGGGTCCGCAGGGTTTCCAGGG
>NZ_JBVKBA010000013.1:100948-217609 GCF_055639175.1 Streptomyces sp. NPDC107546
AGGGCTCGGTGGGCGTGCAGGGCTCGACCGGTGCGCAGGGGCCGATCGGGACTCAGGGTTCGACGGGGTCACAGGGCCCCCAGGGTTTCCAGGGCTCGGTGGGCGTGCAGGGCTCGACCGGTGCGCAGGGGCCGATCGGGACTCAGGGTTCGACGGGGTCACAGGGCCCCCAGGGTTTCCAGGGCTCCACGGGTCCACAGGGTTCTACGGGTGCTCAGGGGGCTACCGGAGCACAGGGTTCGACGGGATCGCAGGGTCCGCAGGGCTTCCAGGGGGCAATCGGCGCTCAGGGCTCTACAGGAGCGCAGGGCTCGACGGGGGTGCAGGGCGCCACGGGCGCGCAGGGTTCGACGGGGGTGCAGGGCCCGCAGGGCTTCCAGGGCTCCACCGGCGCTCAGGGCACCACCGGAGCGCAGGGCTCCACGGGAGTCCAGGGGGCCACGGGTCCACAGGGCACCGCAGGCCCGCAGGGCACGAGTGGCGCCCAGGGCTCCACGGGCGCGCAGGGTTCGACGGGGTCCCAGGGTCCTCAGGGCTTCCAGGGGGCAATCGGCGCTCAGGGCGCTACGGGGGCGCAGGGGGCTACCGGGACCCAGGGATCCACCGGTGCGCAGGGTCTGCAGGGTTTCCAGGGCTCCACCGGGGCACAGGGGTCCATCGGGACTCAGGGGACGACGGGCGCGCAGGGCCCGCAGGGAACTCAGGGAGCGCAGGGCACCCAGGGTGCCCAGGGCGCCGGTTCCACCGGGGCTCAGAGTGTCGTGGTCACCAATACGCTTGCCGGCGCGCAATCGGCCACGACGTTCAACCAGGTCAACTGCCCGGCCAACATGTACGCGACGGGCGGAGGTTCGTACAACGTCAACTCCACGAGCGGAGCCGCCGTTAACTTCCAGGGATTGGCCCGCCCGATCGGCTCACCTGCCACCGGCTGGCAGTCACAGGTGGGATCCGGCGTCACCAACACCACCAACAACATCGTGTACGTGATCTGCAGGCCATGAGGGAACGACGGGAACACACCATGTGCGGGTGGCACGAGGCGGGAGGCGGGGGCAAACCCCCGTAGAGACCGGCGCGTTGGCCGGATGGGAAGGGCGGTGGTGATCCGCGAGGCTCCCCGGTATGAAACCGACCAGCAGCACAAGAGCCGTATGGACCGCCGTGTCCGCCGCCCTTCTCTGTCTCGCCGCCCCGTTGACCGCCTCCGCCTCCGCCGGGGCCCCCTCCTTGAACTGGACCAGGTGCGAGGGCGGCGGCCTCGATCCCCGGCAGCGGTGTGCGTCCGTCGAGGTGCCGATGGACTACGCCGATCCCGGTGGCCGGAAGATCGACGTCGTCGTCTCCCGCATCCCCAGTGAGAAGCCGTCCGCCCGCCGCGGCGTACTGCTGCTGATCCCCGGCGGACCCGGCGGCTCCAGTCTCGGCGACCCCTCGGGCAAGGGGCAGAAGCTGCCGCAGGACGTGCGGGACTCCTACGACCTGGTCGGTTTCGCCCCGCGCGGGCTCGCGCCCTCCACCTCCGTCAGCTGCGGCCTCGACCATGGCGACCTCGCCCTGTCGAAGCTGCGGCCCTGGCCCGCCCCGGACGGGTCGGTCACCGGGAACGTGGCCACGGCCCGGCGGGTGGCGGACGCCTGCGCACGCAACGGCGGTGAACTGATCCGGCACATCAGCACGGTCGACGAGGCTCGCGACATCGACGGCATCCGCGCCGCGCTCGGCGAGCGCAGGCTCTCCGCGTGGGGTGTCTCGTACGGTACGTACGTCGGCGCCGTCTACAGCCAGTTGTTCCCGCAGCGCACCGACCGTGTCGTGCTCGACAGCAACGACGACCCCGACCCCGCCAGGGTCTCCCGTGCCTGGCTCGCCGCATACGAGACCGGCGTCGAGGACACCTTCCCCGAGTTCGCCAAGTGGGCCTCGGCGCCCGGCAACCCGGATCGGGTGGCCACGACGGCGGCAGCGGTGCGACCGCTGTTCCTGCGTCTGGCCGCAACGCTCGACCGTGCACCGATTCCCTGGCCCGGTGCCAACCCCGAGGAGCTGAACGGCAACGTGCTGCGCCAGACGATGCTCGACAGCCTCTACGCGCCCGGTCGTTTCCCAGCCCTGGCGAAGCTGATGCTGGCCGCCCGGAACGGGACCGTGCCGCCCGCCCCGACGGCGCAGCCCGAACCGGTGCTGCAGAACGTCACCGCCGTCAGCGCCGCGACCATGTGCAACGACGTGGCCTGGCCCAGGTCGGCGGCCGCGTACCGCAACGGTGTCGCCGTCAGCCGCCGCGATCACCCGCTGACCGCCGGCATGCCCAGGAACGTGATGGTCTGCGCCGCCTGGCCGTACCCGCCGCAGCAGGCGCCGGTACGGATCACTGCGCGGGGGCCGTCCGGCATCCTGCTCGTGCAGAACGCCCACGACGTCGCAACCCCGCTGAGCGGCGCACTGAAGCTCCGGCAGGCGTTCGGGGCGCGTGCCGTCATGGTGACCGTCGACTCCACCGGCCACGGCGCCTACCTGGCCAACGGCAACGCCTGCGGCGACCGCGTCGTCTCACGCTTCCTGGCGACCGGAGAGCGGCCAGGCCGGGACGTCCGCTGCGGCACCGCACGCCGACCGGGGGTCTGACGGCGGACGGTACGGGCCCCATGGCCAGGGGCCGTACCGCGCGGGGGGCCGTACCGATCCGTGGCCCGTACGTGTGATCTTTGACGGTCGCCACGGCGGGATTCTCCCCAACCGGCACCGCCGGGCACCCGGCAACGGAGCCCGGCGGGAACGTATCGGCCGCCTGGCACGTAACCTAGGGAGGAGTACCACCGCTCTCACGAAGGACTGAACGACACTGGGCAAGCGACAGCCCGAAGGCCCGCCGCCCGCACCCGCGGTGCAGCGCATTCGACTGCGCTACACCAAGCGCGGCCGCCTCCGGTTCACCAGCCACCGTGACTTCCAGCGCGCCTTCGAGCGTGCGTTGCGCCGTGCCGAGGTGCCGATGGCGTACTCGGCGGGGTTCACGCCGCATCCGAAGGTGTCGTACGCCAATGCCGCACCCACCGGCACGGGCAGTGAGGCGGAGTACCTGGAGATCGCGCTCACCGAGGCGCGCGACCCGGAGCGGCTGCGCGTCCTCCTCGACGAGTCGTTGCCCACCGGGCTGGACATCGTCGAGGCGGTCGAGGCCCGCACGTCGGGGCTCGCCGACCGGCTGACGGCCTCCGTCTGGGAGCTGCGGCTGGACGGTGTGGAACCGGCGGAGGCGGAGCGAGCTGTCGCGGCCTTCAACGCGGCCGAGAGTGTCGAGGTCCAGCGCCTGACCAAGAACGGCATGCGCACCTTCGACGCCCGTCCCGCCGTCGCGAGCCTGGAGCGCGTGGAAGCGCACTGTTCGCAGGCTGATGGGCCGAGCGGCCAGCCCTGTGCGATACTGCGGCTGGTTGTTCGGCACGTGACGCCTGCCGTACGACCCGACGACGTCCTGTCCGGTCTCCGCGCCGTGGCCGACCTGGCGCCGCCGGTCCCCGCAGCGGTGACCAGGCTGGCGCAGGGGCTGTTCGATGTAGAGACCGGCACGGTGACCGACCCGCTCGCGCCCGACCGCGAGGCAGTAGCGACCGAGCCGCATCCGGCCGCCGCCACTGCCGCCGCGACGGCGTCGGCGTAAGGAAGGTCCCGCGCAGGGACGTACGTCGTAGCGCCGCCCTCGTACTCGGGAGCCACCTGGGTCGGGCAGCGCACCGACCAGAAGACTTTCGCCAGGCCGTGCACAACAAGGGGTACGGAACCGGCGAGACAGGACACAGAGAGCTCCCGTGCGGCGCCCGCGCCCCGGACGGCGGCACCGCGCACAGCGCGAGCCGCGGACGTCAACGGCGATCCTTGCCGGACCAGGCGCGGCGCCCGGGAGCCTGACGGGAGAAACGCCCGCATGCTCGAACCGACCGAACCCACCGAGGGTTCCGAGAACAACACCCCCAGCGACACCCTGCCGCCGCGCCGCCGGCGCCGCGTCGCCTCGCGCCCGGCGGGCCCGCCGAGCGCCGACGCCGTGACCGGCGAGGTCACAGCGCCCGACCCCGCGAACGGGACCGGGCCGGCCATACCGGCGAAGGCGGAGTCCCCGACCGCTGGGACAGAAGAGATCGAGGAGACCGGGGCGGTGGCCGAGGCCGCCGTTTCCGGTGCCGCCCAAGCCGAGCCCGCCTCCGCGGAGGCGCCCGCTCCGGCTCGTGCGCGTCGGCGTGCCACGCGCCGTGCGTCGGCGCCCACCGGGTCGCCCTCTGCCGCGGAGGCCGTGGAGGTCGTCGTGCCCGCCGGTGGTGACACCGCCGAGTCGCCCGCGGCCCCCGCGGCCGAGGAGGAGTCGGTCGCCGCGGAGGCGCCCGCTGCGGCTCGCCCGCGTCGGCGTGCCACGCGCCGTGCGGAGGCGCCCGTCGGGTCGCCTGCGGCGGCCGAGACCGCCGAGGTCGTCGTACCCGCCGGTGGGGACGGTGGCGAGGCCACCGAGGAGACGCCTGTGCCCGCGGAGCCGGTGGCCGCGGAGGCGCCCGCTCCGGCTCGTGCGCGTCGGCGTGCCACGCGCCGTGCGTCGGCGCCCACCGGAGCGCCCGCTCCCACCGAGGCAGCGGAGCAGGAGGCGGCCCCCGAGGCCCGGACGAAGGCGGCCGAGCAGGCCCCCACCGAGGAGCCCCAGGCCCCCGCCGCCGAAGAGCCGACTCCGCGCCGCACCCGTCGCCGTGCCACTCGTCGGGTGTCCGCGTCGGCCGTCGCGCCCGAGGGCGCCGCCGATGAGGCCCCGCAGGCGGAGGTCGCCGGGACGGCCGGCGCGAGCGAGAAGGCCGAGGCCGTCGAGGAAGGCGCCCACGCCCCCGCCTCCGCGCCCACCCCCGCCGCCGCTGCCGAAGCCGAGCCGGTCGCCGAGGAGGCCGCCCCGCGTCGTCGCCGTCGCGTCGTCCGCAAGGCCGCCGGCGGTTTCTCCGAGCCCGCGCAGCCCGCCTCCACCGCCGACGAGGAGTCCGAGGCCGCACAGCGGCCCGCACGACCCGCCGTGGCCGTGTTCCAGGCGCCGGTGTTCACCGAGCCGATGTTCCAGACCCCGGAGCGGGCCGCCGCTGCCGCCGCCGAGGCGGCGGAGCAGGAGGAGGCCGCCGAGGAGGAGACCGCCGGTGCGCGCCGCCGCCGTCGCCGCCGGGGCGGTGACGAGGAGCCCGTGGCCGTGACGCCCGAGACCACCGACGAGGACGAGGTCAAGGAGGCGGAGGAGGCGGAGGAGTCCGACGAGGGCGAGGAGGCCGAGGAGACCGGTTCGCGCCGGCGCCGCCGCCGTGGTGGCCGTCGTCGTCGCCGTGGCGAGTCCGCCGACGAGGGCGAGTCCGCGGAGGGCGAGGAGACCGAGGAACTCGCCGCCGAGCAGGCCGCGCAGGACGCCGAGGACACCGCCGAGCAGGTCGAGGAGGACGACGAGGAGGCCCAGGAGCACGCCGAGGACACGGCGGCCTCCAGCAGCACCAGCCGGCGCCGTCGCCGGCGCCGCCGCCGGGCCGGTGACGTGCTCGTCGACAACGAGCCGACGTCCGGCGACCCGGAGCGCACGGTCGTCAAGGTCCGCGAGCCGCGCAAGTCCGCCGAGCCGTCCGACGAGGTGCAGTCCATCAAGGGCTCGACCCGCCTGGAGGCGAAGAAGCAGCGCCGCCGGGAGGGCCGCGAGCAGGGCCGCCGCCGCGTCCCGATCATCACCGAGGCCGAGTTCCTGGCCCGCCGAGAGGCCGTCGAGCGTGTGATGGTCGTCCGGCAGAACGGCGAGCGCACGCAGATCGGCGTCCTCGAGGACGGTGTGCTCGTCGAGCACTACGTCAACAAGGAGCAGTCGACCTCGTACGTCGGCAACGTCTACCTGGGCAAGGTCCAGAACGTGCTGCCGTCGATGGAGGCCGCCTTCATCGACATCGGCAAGGGCCGCAACGCGGTGCTCTACGCCGGTGAGGTCAACTTCGAGGCGCTGGGCATGGCCGGCGGCCCGCGCCGCATCGAGTCCGCCCTGAAGTCCGGCCAGTCGGTCCTCGTCCAGGTGACCAAGGACCCGATCGGCCACAAGGGCGCCCGCCTGACCAGCCAGGTCTCCCTGCCGGGTCGTTACCTCGTGTACGTCCCCGAGGGCTCGATGACCGGCATCAGCCGCAAGCTGCCCGACACCGAGCGGGCCCGGCTGAAGACCATCCTCAAGAAGATCGTCCCCGAGGACGCGGGCGTCATCGTGCGCACCGCCGCCGAGGGCGCGAGCGAGGACGAGCTGCGCCGGGACGTCGAGCGGCTGCAGGCGCAGTGGGAGGACATCCAGAAGAAGTCGAAGAACGGCAACGCGCCGACGCTGCTGTACGGCGAGCCGGACATGACCGTCCGCGTCGTGCGCGACATCTTCAACGAGGACTTCTCCAAGGTCATCGTCAGCGGTGACGACGCCTGGCAGACGATCCACGGATACGTCTCGCACGTCGCGCCGGACCTCGCGCCGCGCCTGCAGAGGTGGACCAGCGAGGTCGACGTCTTCGCCACGTACCGGATCGACGAGCAGCTCGCCAAGGCGCTGGACCGCAAGGTGTGGCTGCCGAGCGGCGGTTCGCTGGTGATCGACCGAACCGAGGCGATGGTCGTCATCGACGTCAACACCGGCAAGTTCACCGGTCAGGGCGGCAACCTCGAGGAAACCGTCACCAGGAACAACCTGGAGGCGGCCGAGGAGATCGTCCGCCAGCTGCGGCTGCGCGACCTCGGCGGCATCATCGTGATCGACTTCATCGACATGGTGCTGGAGTCCAACCGGGACCTGGTGCTGCGGCGCCTGCTGGAGTGCCTGGGCCGGGACCGCACGAAGCACCAGGTCGCCGAGGTGACCTCGCTGGGCCTGGTCCAGATGACCCGGAAGCGGGTCGGACAGGGCCTGCTGGAGTCGTTCTCCGAGACCTGCGTGCACTGCAACGGCCGTGGCGTGATCGTCCACATGGACCAGGCGGCCGCGGCCGGCGGCGGCAAGCGCAGGAAGCGCGGCCGGGGCGGCGCCGAGGCCGAGCCCGAGACGCACGAGGCCGTGACCGCCGAGGTCGAGGAGGCCGCCGAGGTCCCCGAGGAGGCGGAGGTCGCGGTTCCGGCGGCGCTGTCGGAGTCGGCCGTGACGGAGTCGCTGATGGACTCGGTCGCGCCGGACGAGGAGCTGTACAGCAGCGTCGCCGAGGCGGAGGCCGCCGCGTCCCGGGGCCGTTCGCGGCGCCGGGTGAGCCGGCGGGCGCCGGCTCCCGCGGGTGCCCCGCGGACCGAGGAGCGGGCGCCGAAGTCCCGTACGGACGAGCGCGCACCGAAGTCGCGGTCGGAGGCGGAGGCGGAGCCGATGGCGGCCGAGGACCCGGTCGTCGAGGCGCCCGCGCCCGTCGAGGAGGAGGCCGCGCCCAAGGGCCGTACGCGCCGTCGGGCGACCCGCAAGGTGTCGGCGCCGGCCGGTTCGCCCGCCGAGGCCGTGGTGACGGTCCCGGAGGCCGCGCCGCAGCCCGCCGAGCAGCCGGAAGCCCAGGCCCCGGCCGAGCCTGTGGCCGAGCAGGACGCCGAGCCGGCCGAGGCGCCCGTGGAGAGCGCGGCCCCGGCCCGTCCGCGCCGCCGTGCCGTCCGCAAGGCCACGGCGCCGACGTCGTCGCAGGAGACGGCGGTCGTGGTCGTCCCGGCGGCGGCGGAGGCCCCGGCGGAGCAGACCGAGGCCCCGGCGGAGGCCGAGCCCGAGACGGTGGCGCCCGCCAAGAAGGCGGCCCGCAAGACCGCCAAGAAGGCCACGGCGAAGAAGGCCGCCACCAAGAAGACGGCTGCCAAGAAGACGGCCGCGAAGAAGACCGCCGCGAAGAAGACGACCGCCAAGAAGGCGGCGGCCAAGAAGACGGCGGCCAAGAAGACGGCGGCGGCCGAGCAGTCGGCGCAGCCGACCGTTTCGGTCACCACGGAGGACTGACCCTCCGACGCGACGGCACCGTCACGACGGCGGCCCGCCCGGATCTCTCCGGGCGGGCCGCCGTCGTGTGCAGGAGTGGCGAACAGGACCCGGTTTGACCCTTCCCGACCCGGCCCCGTAACCTTGACCGTCGGCGTGTCCCCTGATGCGCCACATCCCCGTAAACCTCTTCCTCCCGGGCACGGGCCGCCAAGGCCGTCCGGGAGAGGTCGTCCCCGCGTGCAACGCAGGGCGGCTGGCCTGCGGGGGTGCCGTTTACCCGAGCGAGAGAGTGAGTTCCGCGTGTACGCCATCGTGCGCAGCGGTGGTCGCCAGCACAAGGTTGCTGTCGGCGACATCGTTGAGGTTGACAAGATTTCCACTGCCAAGGTTGGCGACACGGTCGAGCTCTCGACCCTGCTCGTGGTCGACGGCGACTCCGTGACCAGCGACCCGTGGGTGCTGGCCGGCATCAAGGTCCAGGCCGAGGTCGTGGACCACCACAAGGGCCAGAAGATCGACATTCTGCGCTACAAGAACAAGACCGGTTACCGCCGTCGCCAGGGCCACCGCCAGCAGTACACGGCGATCAAGGTCACCGAGATCCCCACGGCTGCGAAGTAAGGGACTGAGAACAGATGGCACACAAGAAGGGCGCATCGTCCACCCGGAACGGTCGCGACTCCAACGCCCAGCGGCTCGGCGTGAAGCGCTTCGGCGGTCAGGTCGTCTCCGCGGGTGAGATCCTGGTCCGTCAGCGCGGCACCCACTTCCACCCGGGCGCGGGCGTCGGCCGTGGCGGCGACGACACGCTGTTCGCGCTGCAGGCCGGTGCGGTGCAGTTCGGCACCCACCGTGGCCGCAAGGTCGTGAACATCGTTCCGGTCGCCTGAGTCTCCTGATTCACGGCTTGGACCGAACGTTTAGCGAGGCGGACCTCACTTCCCGGTCGGGAAGGCGGGTCCGCCTTTCGCTTGTTGTACAGCACACCACTCATACGTTTTCTGGAGGCACTGAACCATGACCACCTTCGTGGACCGCGTCGAACTCCATGTCGCCGCGGGTAACGGAGGCCACGGCTGTGCCTCCGTGCATCGTGAGAAGTTCAAGCCGCTCGGCGGCCCCGACGGCGGCAACGGCGGACGTGGCGGCGACGTGATCCTCACCGTCGACCAGTCGGTGACCACGCTGCTCGACTACCACCACTCCCCGCACCGCAAGGCCACCAACGGCAAGCCCGGCGAGGGCGGCTTCCGCTCCGGCAAGGACGGCCAGGACCTGGTCCTGCCCGTTCCGAACGGCACCGTCGTCCTCGACAAGGCGGGCAACGTACTGGCCGACCTGGTCGGCCACGGCACCTCGTACATCGCCGCCCAGGGCGGCCGCGGCGGCCTCGGCAACGCGGCGCTGGCCTCCGCCCGCCGCAAGGCGCCCGGCTTCGCGCTGCTCGGCGAGCCCGGCGATGTGCACGACATCGTGCTGGAGCTGAAGACCGTCGCGGACGTGGCCCTCGTCGGCTACCCGAGCGCGGGCAAGTCCTCGCTGATCTCCGTGCTGTCCGCCGCCAAGCCGAAGATCGCCGACTACCCGTTCACCACCCTCGTCCCGAACCTGGGCGTGGTCACGGCGGGCTCGACCGTCTACACCATCGCCGACGTCCCCGGGCTCATCCCGGGCGCCAGCCAGGGCAAGGGGCTGGGCCTGGAGTTCCTGCGGCACGTCGAGCGGTGCAGCGTCCTCGTGCACGTGTTGGACACGGCCACGCTGGAGTCCGACCGCGACCCCGTCTCCGACCTCGACATCATCGAGGAGGAGCTGAAGCAGTACGGCGGCCTCGACAACCGGCCCCGCATCGTCGTCCTCAACAAGATCGACGTCCCCGACGGCAAGGACCTCGCCGAGATGGTGCGGCCCGACCTCCAGGCCCGCGGCTACCGCGTCTTCGAGGTGTCCGCGGTGGCGCACACCGGGCTGAAGGAGTTGTCGTACGCCGTCGCCGACCTGGTCGCGCAGGCGCGCGCCGCCAAGCCGAAGGAGGAGGCGACCCGGATCGTCATCCGGCCGCAGGCCGTCGACGACGCGGGCTTCACCGTCACGCGCGAGGCGGACGGGCTCTTCCGCGTGCGCGGCGAGAAGCCGGAGCGCTGGGTGCGCCAGACCGAGTTCAACAACGACGAGGCCGTGGGCTACCTCGCCGACCGGCTGAACCGCCTCGGCGTCGAGGAACAGCTGATGAAGGCGGGCGCGAAGTCCGGGGACGGCGTCGCCATCGGACCCGAGGACAACGCGGTCGTCTTCGACTGGGAGCCGTCGGTGACGGCGGGCGCGGAGATGCTCGGACGGCGTGGCGAGGACCACCGGTTCGAGGGTGTACGGCCTGCCGCGCAGCGGCGCAAGGAACGGCAGGCCGAACACGACGAGGCGCAGCAGGACTTCGACGACTTCGAGCCGTTCTGACAGCCGCGGGCAGCGGGCTCGGCCCCTGACTGCCCGCGGGGCTGCCCTGCCCTTCTTCTTCGGGTCGAGGCGGGTGTGCCGGGGGTGGGCTGGCGTGACGTCTCGGTGACCCGACGCGAGCTCCGGTCACCGTCCGCTTCCTGGACCGGTGCGCGGCACCCGTGCGTCTTCGCGTAGATTGCCGGACGGGAGCGGATATAAGCGCGCGAGGGGAAGAACAGCAGGTGGCAGGCGCAAGGCAGGCCGTGGAAGAGGCCCACAGGATCGTCGTCAAGGTGGGCTCCTCCTCGCTGACCACAGCCGCGGGCGGGCTCGACGCCGACCGCGTCGACGCCCTCGTCGACGTGCTCGCCAAGCACCGAAAGCAGGGGGTGCCCCGAAGCGCCTCCGGTGAGGGCGGTGGTGGGAGACGGGCGGGCGGGGGGGAGAGGGAGGTCGTCCTTGTCTCCTCCGGCGCCATCGCCGCCGGCCTCGCGCCTCTCGGTCTGCGCCGTCGCCCCCGCGACCTGGCCCGCCAGCAGGCCGCCGCCAGCGTCGGCCAGGGCCTCCTGGTCGCCCGCTACACGGCCTCCTTCGCCCGCTACGGCATCCGCGTCGGCCAGATCCTCCTGACCGGCGACGACACCAGCCGTCGCGCCCACCACCGCAACGCCTCCCGCACCCTCGACAAGCTTCTCGCGATGGGCGCGCTGCCGGTCGTCAACGAGAACGACACCGTCGCCACCGACGAGATCCGCTTCGGCGACAACGACCGCCTCGCCGCGCTCGTCGCCCACCTCGTGCACGCCGACCTGCTGGTCCTGCTGTCGGACGTGGACGGCGTCTACGACGGGGACCCCAGCAGGCCCGGTACCTCGCGGATAGCGGAGGTGCGGGGCCCGCAGGACCTGGCGCACGTGGAGATCGGCAGCGCGGGCAAGGCCGGCGTCGGCACCGGCGGCATGGTCACCAAGGTGGAGGCGGCCCGCATCGCGGCGGCGGCCGGCATCCCCGTGGTGCTCACCTCCGCCGTGCACGCCGCCGACGCCCTCGCGGGCCGTGACACCGGCACCTTCTTCCACCCCACCGGCAAGCGCTCCGCCGACCGGCTGCTGTGGCTGCAGCACGCCTCCGCCCCGCAGGGCGCCCTCACCCTCGACGACGGAGCCGTGCGCGCCGTCGTGGAGGGCCGCAAGTCGCTGCTGCCCGCCGGCATCGCCGCGGTCGAGGGCGACTTCAGCGCGGGCGACCCCGTCGAACTGCGTGACAGCGAGGGGCGGGCGGTCGCGCGCGGGCTCGTCAACTTCGACGCCAAGGAGATCCCCCGGCTGATCGGCCGCTCGACCAGGGAACTGGCGCGCGAACTGGGCCCCGCCTACGAACGCGAGGTCATCCACCGGGACGACCTGGTCGTCCTGCACCCGTGAAGCCGTAAGCCCGCGTTCCGCGCGTCCGCGAGAGGCCGAAAGTCCCGCCCCGCGGGCCGGTCCGGTGAGGGACGTTCCGCAAAACCGCCCCACGGGCCCGCGCGGCCTGCTCCACTGGGTCTCTGGGACCGGTCGCCCGGCCGGGTCCCTGGCACCCATTCCGCACGAGCACCGCGTAAGGAGGCCGTCGTGAGACGAGTGCGCCCGGGGGCGGCGTCCCGCGGTGGTGGCACCTCCGGAGCCTCCCGGGGCGGCGGCCCGCGCAAGGCCGACGAGCAGCGCGCGCTGACCAGCGTCCCGGCCGGGGAGGCGTACCAGGAGCCCGCCGACGCTCACCAGGAGCCCGCGGAGACGCCCCGGCTGTGGCACGTCACGCTCAGCGTCTCGGGCGAGGAGGCACCGCTGAAGGAGGTGCGGCGCTCCCTCGAACAGCTGGCCAACGACCACCCCTTCCTGCTGACCAGCCGCTACGCGTGCGACCACGCCGAGATCCGCTATTGGGAGGAGGCCCGCGACCTGCACGACGCCGCCGCGGTCGCGCTGCGCCTGTGGGGCGAGCACCGGCAGAGCGCGGGGCTGCCGCCCTGGGAGATCGTCGGCCTGGAAGTCGTCGACCGCGACACCTACCACCAGCGGGTCACCGAGGGATACGGGCCGCCACCGGCCACACCGGTCGGAGTTCACCCGTTTTGAGTGTGTCTCGGTGTGTGGGACGAGCCCTGAACGGGGATGTCCGGCGCACTACCCTTCCCTCATGACCACGCTCTCGCCGTACGACTCCATGTCCCCGGTGGCCCAGGCCGCCTACCGCGCCAAGGCCGCCGCAGCCGATCTCGCGCCGCTGCCGCGCGCCGAGAAGGACGACGCGCTGCTCGCCATTGCGGACGCGCTGGAGGTCCGCACGAGCGAGATCGTCGAGGCCAACGCCAGGGACATCGCCAAGGCCCGCGAGGCCGGCACCAGCGAGGCCATCATCGACCGGCTCACGCTCACCCCCGAACGGGTCCGGGCCATCGCCTCCGACGTTCGGGACGTCGCCGCCCTGCCGGACCCGGTCGGCGAGGTCGTCCGCGGCTCCACGCTGCCCAACGGCATCGACCTGCGCCAGGTCCGCGTCCCGCTCGGCGTGGTCGGGATCATCTACGAGGCCCGGCCGAACGTGACCGTCGACGCCGCCGCCCTGTGCCTGAAGTCCGGCAACGCGGTCCTGCTGCGCGGCTCGTCCTCGGCCTACGAGTCGAACACCGCGCTCGTACGGGTGCTGCGCGACGCCGTGGGCGGGGCCGGCCTGCCCGCCGACGCCGTCCAGCTCGTGCCCGGTGAGAGCCGCGAGTCGGTGCGCGAGCTGATGCGCGCCCGCGGCCTGGTCGACGTGGTCATCCCGCGCGGCGGCGCCTCCCTGATCCGCACGGTCGTCGAGGAGTCCACCGTCCCGGTGATCGAGACGGGCACCGGCAACTGCCACGTCTACGTCGACGCCCAGGCCGACATCGACATGGCGATCGACATCCTGATCAACTCCAAGGCGCAGCGGCCGAGCGTGTGCAACGCCGCCGAGACGCTGCTGGTCCACCAGGACATCGCCCCCGAGTTCCTGCCGCGCGCCCTGGAGGCCCTCGCGGACGCCGGGGTCACCGTGCACGCCGACCAGCGCGTGATGGCTTACGCCAAGGACTCCCGGGCCACGGTGGTGGAGGCGACGCCCGACGACTGGGACACCGAGTACCTGTCGTACGACATCGCCGCCGCGGTCGTGGACTCCCTGGACGGGGCCGTGCAGCACATCCGGCTGTGGAGCTCCGGCCACACCGAGGCGATCGTCACCACCTCGCAGCAGGCCGCCCGCCGATTCACCCAACTGGTCGATTCGACGACGGTCGCGGTGAACGCCTCGACGCGCTTCACGGACGGGGGCCAGTTCGGCTTCGGCGCGGAGATCGGGATCTCCACCCAGAAGCTGCACGCCAGGGGCCCCATGGGCCTGCCGGAGCTGACCAGCACCAAGTACATCGTCACCGGCGACGGGCACGTCCGGCGCTGAGCGAGCGCTCGTTCCCCAGAGCGGTGACCGCTCCCGGCACCCGCCTGAGGACCGTCTCGCCAGGCGGATGAATTTCCATACCGTCTGCCCAAATTGACCCCCCAGGTCTACTCTGGATCCGTGCCGGAGGACGTGGGGGGCACGCCGTTCGCTGACGGCCCGGAGCCCGACGACGACCGCGACCGCGGAGCGATGGACGAAGAGTTCGCCTCCGCGGTCTTCGACGAGGCCTGGATACGGGCCGCCCTGGTCCACGAGCCGACGGCCGTGGAAAGACTCCTCGCCGCCGCCCAGGCCCGCGCCGACGCCCAGGAGGCGGAGGCGCGCCGAGCGCGTGGCAGGGCCGCACGGGGCGACGACGAGCGCTACGACGACGGATTCGGTCCCGACGACGGATTCGGCCACGGCCTGGACCCCGACGACCTGGACGACATGGCCGTCCTGGACGGCCGCTACGGCACCACGGGCCCCTTCGGCAGGGCCTACGGCAAGGGCGCCCGCTGGCACCGCCCGGTCGCCTGGATGCTCGCCCTCGTGATGGGCATCGGCATGGTCGCCCTGGCCTTCACCGCGGTGTACCGGGGCGGGTCCTCCGATCGTCAGGACCAGGTCCCGACGCCCGCCTCGACCGGTCTGGAGCAGGGCCAGGAAGCCGGCGCGGGCACCACCGGCCCCTCGGCCTCCGCCGACTACTCGCCCCCGGCGTTTTCCGCGGTGCCGCGGACCCCCTGACCCCCGAACCTGGCGTTCCGTGAGCTCACGGGCGATGCGCGCAACCGCCCTGACCCAGGGTTCGAGAATCGTTCGAAAACCTGGTGAGGACCTGTCAGAACTTGTCGTGTACCAGGGCGTTTACCCGGGCTCCCGGAGACCTACTCTGAAGATATGGGCGGGCCCGGAGACCCACCCGAGGGGCTGCCCGAGGGTGCTCCCAGCGGTGGCGAGGACGAGTACCGATCCGTCGTGTTCGACGAGTCGTTCGTTCGGGCTGCCCGCCTTCAGGAGTACTCCGCCCGGGAGCGGATGGCCGACCACGCCCCCGCCGTGCGTCGACGCCCGCTCCTGCACCGCGCACTGCCCAGACAGGCGCTGATCCTCGTCCTGCTCATAGCCGTCGCCTTCGCCACCGCGGTCTACATGAGCGTGCGCCATCCGTACCAGGCGTCCAGGGTCCAGACCGTCGAACCGCTGCGCATGACGGTGATACCGCTGGCACCGCAGTCCGCTGTACCCGGCGCCACGGACCCCGAGGCGCTGTACGCGCACAGCCCCGCCGCGCAGTTCCGCGTCGGCGCCCAGGGCATCACCTTTCCCGCCGCCCGGCGCACCGCGCACTTCTCCGAGAGTCAGGTCTACGCCGCCCTGACCAACGCGAAGAACTACCTGGTCGCGTCCTCGCTCGACCCGGCCGTCCTCACCGGCGACGCCGTGCGCCCGGTGCGCCTGCTGCTCGATCCGCAGCAGCTCGACCAGTTCGACCAGAGCTTCTCCCACCCGGCCTCGGACGGGCGGCACGCGGCCACCGGCTGGCTGGTCCGCTTCGATCCCTCCCGTGCCCGGCTGGCCGACCAGAACATCCGCGTCCGGGGCACGCTCCAGGCCACCGAGGCCGACTCCGACACGCTGGAGGTCAGCGCCGACCACACCGTGGTGTACGCGCTGAAGCCGGCCGGCTCCGACGCCAAGGCGAAGGCGTCGCTGTTCACCGTGCGCCGCGAGGTGACCTTCCGCTTCGACCGTGACGACCTGCGCCTGAACCAGGCGGAGCTCGTCGCCGCCTACGCCCAGGCCGGACCGCTCGCCTGCACCGAGGACACCGCGAGCCACCTCCGGCCGCTGCTCGCCGGTCAGACCGCCAAGGCGGGCGGCCCGGCCGGCACCGACCCCTTCGCGACGGGCAGCGCGACGGCCCTGTGCGGCACACTGTCGGCGAGCGCGGAACCGAGGGTGTAGGGCTGCCCGCCGGGCCCGTCCCCCGCACCCGGCCCGCCCGGTGGCGGAGGCCGTCAGTCCTTGCCGTAGGGGCTCTCGTCGCCCGGGTGGCTGTCGTCCGGGTGGCTGTCGCCCGGGTGGCTGTCGTCCGTGTGGCTGTCGTCGGGACGGCTGTCGTCCGGCTCGCGCGGCGCGTCCTTGGGGCCGCCCGCGAAGCCCGCGAAGCCGCGCCGCACCCGGTCGCCGAGGCCACCGGCGCCGTCCGCGAGGTCGTTGACCAGCTTCATCAGCGGGTCCTTGGACTGCCTGACCTCGTTCGCGTAGCTCGCCGCCGACTGCCGGAACGAGTCCGACACCGAGGTGTCCCCGTCCTCGCTGCGCCGCGCGTAGTGACCGTCCATGATCCGCTGGTGGTCGCGGGAGGCGGCCCACTTCTTCAGCTCGGCCGCGCGGACCGTGGTGAAGGGGTGCGTACGCGGCAGCACGTTGAGGATCTTGAGCACGGAGTCGCGCAGATCGCCCCCGGCCTCGTACTCCTCGGCCTGCTCGAGGAACGCGTCCACGTTCATCTCGTGCAGATGGTTGCCACCCGCCATCTTCATCAGCCCGCGCATCGAGGCCTGCAGATCCTGCCCGACCAGCAGACCGGCCCGGTCGGCCGACAGCTCCGACTTGCGGAACCACTCCCGCAGCGCCGTCACGATCGCCATGACCGCGAGGTTGCCCAGCGGGATCCAGGCGACCCGCAGCGCCAGGTTGGTCAGGAACAGCAGGACGGTCCGGTAGACCGAGTGACCCGAGAGCGCGTGCCCCACCTCATGACCGACGACCGCCCGCATCTCCTCCTCGTCCAGCAGCTCCACCAGCCCGGTCGTCAGGACGATGATCGGCTCGTCGAGGCCGATGCACATCGCGTTCGGCCGGGGGTCCTGGGTGACGTACATCGGCGGCACCTTCTCCAGGTCCAGGATGTAGCAGGCGTCCCGCAGCATGTCGTTGAGGTGGGCGAACTGCGCGTCCGAGACCCGCACCGAGTCGGAGAGGAACAGCAGCCTGAGACTGCGCTCGGGCAGCAGACCGCTCAGGGCCTTGAAGACCGTGTCGAAGCCGCTCAGCTTGCGCAGGGCCACCAGGGCCGAACGGTCCGCCGGGTGTTCGTACGCGCGTGAGGAGATCCCCGGAAAACGCCTGCGCTGCCTGCTCGGCACCCGCTCGTGACCGTTCTGGCCCTGACCGGCGTCGGACATGCGTTCCCCCATGTGTCTGATGGCTCGCTGTGCGCGGCCCGCGTGACGTGCCCCCGAAGCGGTCTCCAGCCTAGGCGGAGATACCGTGACAGGGCAGCACACCGTAAGGAGCGATCTCATGGAGCACATCAGCGCCGCCTGGCTCACCGAGGCAGCGACGGCCGCCAGCCGACAGGGCCCGGGCAACCTGCTCCGAGTCGTCCTGATCGTGATGGTCCTCGGCTGTGTCCTGACCGGCTGGTTCCTGCTGCGGGGCTACAAGCGCAAGGACTGACCCGGGCGCCGCGCGGCGGCGCCCGGCGGGCCGGAACCGCCGGTCCGGGCCCGCCCGGTGCTCGCGGTCCGCGTTCAACGGCGGAGTCGCCGTGATGCCCGGGAACGCGCCCGCATACCATGAGCCGACGTCTTTATCCCGCCCACACCGGATAGGTACTGCCGAAGATGAGCTTCCACAGCACCGCTGCCCAGTTGGCCACCCTCGCCGAGGGCGAAGGCGAGCGCCACGCGAGCATCAGCCCCTTCATGACGGGCGGAGGCGCCCTCGTCATCCTCCTCCTGCTGCTGTGGATCACCACCCGCTTCAACCGCGACCGCTGAGCCGGGGCCAAGAGCCCGTCCCGGCCGCTCGCGAGGGCCTCTGGGCCGGTGCCCGACGGCCGGGCCGGTAGGGTCTGCACGCATGGGAGAGCAGCACACACCCACCGGTCCGGCGAAGGGCACGGGACCCGGCCCCGGCAGTGGGCCGTCGAACCCGGGCAAGCGCCGCCTCGGCGTCATGGGCGGAACGTTCGATCCGATCCATCACGGTCACCTGGTCGCGGCCAGCGAGGTCGCCGCCCAGTTCCACCTCGACGAGGTGGTCTTCGTGCCCACCGGCCAGCCGTGGCAGAAGACCGACCGCAAGGTCAGCCCCGCCGAGGACCGCTATCTGATGACGGTCATCGCGACCGCCGAGAACCCCCAGTTCTCGGTGAGCCGCATCGACATCGACCGCGGCGGTCCCACCTACACCACGGACACACTCCGTGATCTCAAGGCGCTCAACCCCGACACCGACCTCTTCTTCATCACCGGCGCCGACGCGCTCGGCCAGATCCTCACCTGGCGTTACACGGACGAGTTGTTCTCCCTGGCCCACTTCATCGGCGTCACCCGCCCCGGTCACACCCTCGCCGACCCGGGTCTCCCCGAGGGCGGCGTCTCGCTCGTCGAAGTTCCCGCGCTCGCCATCTCGTCCACAGACTGCCGTGCGAGAGTCGTCAAGGGCGAACCCGTCTGGTACCTGGTGCCGGACGGCGTGGTGCGCTACATCGACAAACGGCAGCTGTACCGCGGCGAGTGAGCCGAGAGGGGCACCGGTGAACGACCGATACGACGGATACGCGGGCGGCGACCAGTACGAGCTCGTCGGCTACGACGAGTTCGGGCAGCCTGTGTACCGACAGGTGCCCGCGCAGCGGACCCCGCAGGGCTACGACCCGTACGGCACACAGCCCGACCAGCAGCACCAGGGCTACGACTACGACCCGTACGCGACCGGCACCCAGCAGTCAGTGGGGCCTTACCACACCGGTCGGCAGCAGCCCGTGTCCTCCCATGACACCGGCCAGCAGCAGCATCCCGCCGCCCCTTACGGCCCTTACGCCCCGTACGGCACCACGACCGCCGCCGGCCACGACCCCTACGGCCAGGCGGCGACCAGTGGTCAGCAGCCGCCCGTCACCGAGCAGACCGCCTACATCCCGCACCAGGCCGGCCCGGCCGACAGCGCCCCGGGTCACGCGCCCGGGACCGGCTTCGCCGACGACGGCACGCCCGCGGGCGGCGAGACCGCCGAGAAGGATCCGCACGGCGACCGCGACTACCACACCGAGCAGTTCGCCTTCGTCGAGGAGCCCGACGGCGACTCCGAGGACGTCATCGACTGGCTGAAGTTCACCGAGAACCGCACCGAGCGCCGCGAGGAGGCCCGCCGCCGCGCCCGCAGCCGGATCGTCGCCCTGGCCGTCGTGCTCGCCCTGGTGGCGGTCGGTGGCGTCGGCTACCTCTGGTACGCGGGCAAGCTGCCCGGCCTCTCCTCCGGCGGCAAGTCCGGCACGACGACGACGGCCGCGACCGCCCAGAACCGCGACGTGATCGTCGTCCACCTGCACAACACCAAGGGCGGCGGCACCTCGACCGCGCTGCTCGTCGACAACACCACCACCAAGCAGGGCGCCACCGTGCTGCTGCCCAACTCCCTTGCGCTGACCTCGGACGACGGCAGCACGACCACCCTCGCAAAGTCGGTCGCCGACGACGGCTCCTCCGGCACCAGCGACGCCATCGCCTCGGTCCTCGGCACCAGGATCGAGGGCACCTGGCGCCTCGACACCCCCTACCTGCAGAACCTCGTCGAACTCGTCGGCAACATCGAGGTCGACACCAACGCCGACGTCCCCGACCCCGGCGCCAAGAAGAAGGGCGGCGCGCCCCTCGTGCACAAGGGGCAGGGCCAGACGCTCAGCGGCACGATGGCCGTCGCCTACGCCACCTACCGCGCCACCGGGGAGCCCCAGGACGCCCAGCTCGAGCGGTTCGGCCAGGTGATGCAGGGGGTGCTGCGCAAGATGTCCTCCGAGCCGCAGGCCGCGACGACCACCGTGCAGACGCTCGCCCAGATCCTCGACCCCTCCCTGACCGACCACGACCTCGGCACCTTCCTGGCCAAGCTCGCGGACCACGCCAAAGACGGCGACTACAAGACCGCACTGCTGCCGGTCCAGTCCGACGGCACCATCGGCCAGAAGGCCACCGACACCGTGGTCAGGACGCTGCTCGGTGGCACCGTGAAGAGCCCCCAGTCCGGTGACGCCGTCCGGGTCGGCCTCAAGAACGCCACCGGTTCCCGGGCCGCCGCCGAGCAGGCCCGTGTCGTCCTCGTCAACGGCGGCTACACCTCCGTCGACGCCGGCACCGGCCCGGCCGAGGCCACCTCCCGGGTGACCTACGCCGACGACGGCGACAAGCAGAACGCCATCGAGGTCGCCAAGACCCTCGGCCTTCCCACCAGCGCCGTCAAGAAGGGCACGGGCGCTTCGAACGCGAACGTCTCGGTCGTGCTCGGCAGGGACTTCAAGCCGTCCTCGTGACGTGGAGCACACAACCCGGCCGCCGGGGCGTGCTCCATTAATCACATGGGGTGCCCTCGGCGGTCCGTGAGACCCTTGAGGTATCACTGACCGCCGACGGAAAGCCTTGTAGTGACCGCCACGGACCGCTCTCTCGAACTCATCAACACCGCCGCCCAGGCGGCCGCCGACAAGCTCGCGCACGACATCGTCGCCTATGACGTCAGCGACGTGCTGTCGATCACGGACGCCTTTCTTCTGGCATCGGCCCCCAACGACCGCCAGGTCAAGTCGATCGTCGACGAGATCGAGGAGCGGCTGCTGAAGGAACTCGGCGCCAAGCCGGTACGCCGCGAGGGCGACCGCGAGGCCCGCTGGGTGCTCTTGGACTACGTCGACATCGTGGTGCACGTCCAGCACAGCGAGGAGCGTGTCTTCTACGCCCTGGAGCGGCTGTGGAAGGACTGCCCCGAGCTGGACCTGCCGTCCGACGCCAAGGCCACCCGCGGCAAGGCCGAGGAGCACGCCAGGCTGCAGGCCGCCCAGGACGCCGCCGAGCTGGACGCGGAGCTGGGCGGGGAGCTGCGGTGACGGCAGCGGGCACCGACACGGGGAAGATGGGCCGGGGGCGCCGGATCATCCTGTGGCGCCACGGCCAGACCGCCTGGAACGTGGAGCGCCGCTTCCAGGGCTCCACGGACGTCGAACTGACCGAGACGGGCATCGGCCAGGCCCGCCGCTCCGCGCGCCTGCTCGCCTCGCTGAAGCCGGACGCCATCGTCGCCTCCGACCTCAGGCGCGCCGCCGCCACGGCCGCCGAGCTGGCCACGCTCACCGGCCTGGAGATCACCCTCGACGAGGCCCTCCGCGAGACGTACGCGGGCGTCTGGCAGGGGCTGACCCACGAGGAGATCATCGCCCGGCACGGAGAGGAGTACGCCGCCTGGAAACGCGGCGAGCCCGTCCGCCGCGGCGGTGGCGAGCTGGAGACCGAAGTCGCCGACCGGGCCGCCCCCGTGGTGCTCCGCCATGCCGAGAAGCTTCCTGTGGACGGCACGCTCGTGGTGGTCAGCCACGGCGGCACGATCCGCACCACCATCGGCCGCCTGCTCGGCCTGGAGGCCCACCACTGGGAGAGCCTCGGCGGTCTCTCCAACTGCTGCTGGTCCGTCCTCGGTGA
Organism: Streptomyces sp. NPDC107546; assembly: GCF_055639175.1. Lineage (NCBI taxonomy): Bacteria > Bacillati > Actinomycetota > Actinomycetes > Kitasatosporales > Streptomycetaceae > Streptomyces > Streptomyces sp. NPDC107546. The sequence goes on from NZ_JBVKBA010000013.1 coordinate 122,288, forward strand.
AGGCACCCGCGGCTGGCGCCTCCTCGAACACAACGCGGGCACCCTTCCGGAACCGGTCCTCGGCGACGACGACTGAGCGGCCGCGCGGGTGACCCGGACCCGGATTTCGCTTTCTGGCAGGTCGCAGGCTAAAGTTCTTCTTGTTCGCCCCGCCGAGCGGGGCGAAACACCATGCGGCTCGGCCGCGTGGCAGGAGGGGCTATAGCTCAGTTGGTAGAGCGCCTGCATGGCATGCAGGAGGTCAGGAGTTCAATTCTCCTTAGCTCCACGGATCGGCACTCTATTGAGTTGTCAAAGATCGATGATCAGGATCCCGTCCCGTCAAGGGGCGGGATTTTCTGTGTCCCCCACGCGGACTACCTCCGCGGCCGCCTCGTCCGACGACGGCCACAGGCGCTGCCTCCGCGCCCTGAGCAGTGCGACCTTCTCGCGAGCCTCCTCGTTCTCCGGCGTGTACGCCACGACCCTGCACTCCGGCATTCCGTCGATCGACAGCGACAGCGAGGTCATCCTCAGCTCTCCCACCGCCTTGTGACGGAAGGTTTTCACCCGCGGCCCGGGCGGGATCACCTCGCCGCTCGTCCACAGCTCCGCGAAGTACGCACTGGCCGCCGACAGCTTGCGTATGAAGTCCTCCCACGCCGGCTCGCCCACATGTCTGCCGTACGCGGAGCGAAGGGTGGCCACCATCACCGGCAGCTCCCTGTCCCGGTGCACCACCGGGCAGACCTCTTCTGGCACCGTGAACAGCGTCCACAGCGCGTTCGCCGCGCCGATGTCCGGCGTCCTCGGAATCCGGAACAGGTCGCCGTAGGCGGCGTTCGTGGCGAGGACGTCGTAACGCGAGTTGTAGACCACCGACGGACGCGGGTCCAGGGCCTCGATGACGTCCTGCACGTCCTGGCCGACCCGCTGGGGCAGCCCCTCCCTGCCCCCGTCGTAGGGCACCTCCGCCAGGTGGTACAGGTGCTCGCGCTCCGGCTGGTCCAGGCGCAGCGTGCGCGCCACCGCGTCCAGGACCTGTGGCTAGGCGTTGATCGGGCGGCCCTGCTCGAGCCATGTGTACCAGGTCACGCCCACCCCGGAGAGCTGCGCCACCTCCTCGCGGCGCAGGCCCGGTGTCCGGCGCCGCAGTCCCGGCGGCATGCCCACGTCGGCCGGTGTCACCCGGGCCCGCCTGCTGCGCAGGAAGGCGGCCAGCTCCGGCCTGCGGCGCCGTGTCGTCGTCATGGTCCCCCCATCCCCCGTCTCCATCGTCGGGACCGGAGCCGGCCGCTGCCAGGTGCCGTCGGTACCAGCATCGGCGGGCTCTCGTCGCCCGTGTCCGCTCGTCGTCAGGCTCACAGGCATGACGACGACAACCTCACCGGGTCCCGGATCCACCCCCGGAACCCGACCTGCGACCAGTAAAACCCCCACCACTGACAATCGCCCCGGCCGGCTGCTCGCGGTCGTGCTCACCGCCCAGTTCATGGCCCTGCTCGATGTCTTCATCGTCAACGTCGCCGTACCCACGATCGGTTCGGATCTCCGCGCGAGCGGCGCCGGGCTGCAGCTGGTGGTCGCCGGGTACTCGATCGCGTACGCCGTGCTGCTGATCACCGGTGCGCGCCTCGGCGACCTGCTCGGCCAGCGCCGGGTCCACCTCGCCGGGATCGCCGTGTTCACGGCCGCCTCGCTGGCGTGCGGACTGGCCCGGGGAACGGGGGAGTTGATCACCTTCCGGCTGGTGCAGGGCGCCGGGTCGGCCGTGATGATCCCGCAGGTGCTCAGCCTGATCCAGCGTCACTTCACCGGGGAGGCGCGGGCGAAGGCGCTCGGGGCCTACTCCGCCGTCCTGGCCACCGGTGCAGCCGCCGGGCAGGTGCTCGGCGGTGTCCTGGTCAGCGCCGACCTGTTCGGCGCGGGCTGGCGGCCGGTGTTCCTCGTGAACGTGCCCGTCGGCGCCGTACTGCTGGCCGTCGGCAGCCGAGTCCTGCCGCGGGACGACGCACACGCCAGGCAACGCTCGCGCGGCCTCGACCTGCCCGGCCTGGTGCTGCTCGGCGGTGCCGTCTCGCTGCTGACCGTGCCGCTCGTGCTCGGCCAGGAGGAGCACTGGCCGCTGTGGTCCTGGCTGTCCCTGGCCGCGGCCGCACTGGCCCTCGCCCTGTTCCACGGATACGAGTCCCGGCTCGCCCGGCGCGGCGGGGCGCCGCTGATCGCGCCGAGGGTGCTGCGCCATCCCGGTATCGGCCTCGCGGTCTTCCGGCTGCTGGCCGTGATGGCGGTCAACGCCGGATTCCTCTTCTCGCTGACCCTGCACATCCAGGGCGGCCTCGGCTACAGCGCCCTGCGGGCCGGGCTGACCTTCGCGCCGACCGCCGTGGTGTTCGGGCTGGCCGGTCTGACCTGGCGGAAGTGGCCGGCCTCCTGGCAACGCCACCTGATCCCGGCAGGGTTCGTGCTCACCGGCCCGTCCGTGACCGGAGTCGGCCTCGCGCTGCACGGCGGGGGCCACGGCGGAGCCGGGCTGTACGCGGCCTTCGCGGGCGTCGGGGTGGGCCTTGCGCTCGCCTTCAGCCCCACCCTGACCAGGGCCCTGGCCACCGTGCGGCCCGAGGACGCGGCCGACGCCAGCGGCCTGCTCGCCACGGTCACCCAGCTCGGTCAGCTGATCGGTGTGGCGGCCTTCGGCGCACTCTTCCTGAACCGGCTTGAGTCACTGGGGGCACCTGGGGCGTATACCTCTTCGGACGCGCTCCTCGTGTGCATGTACGCGCTGGCCGCGACGGCCACGCTGGGTGCTGTGTCCGGACTGGTACGAAGGCGTCGCTGACCGTATTGGTCCGGCCGTGGCAGAATCAAACGGCCGGAAGGGGGCGCGGCCCGACGGGAGGGAGTAGCGATGCCAGCGAGCATCCGCGGGGAGGTCCACGATCTTCTCGCAGGGGCGGTGACACGTCGGAATGCCACCCTCCTCGACTGCCCCTCCTGCGGCTCGTCCCACGTCGCCCAGGTGCTCGGCGACAACGGCGGCATCTCCTACGTGTGCACGGCCTGCGGCCACAGCTGGAGCTGATCGATGGGTGCACACAGGCGGAAGTGCGACTGGTGCGGCAGTGGCACGCCGATCGTCCGCGACATGGAGCCGGTCAACCCGGACTACCAGTACTGGTGCGAGGAATGCGCACGGGCGCTGATCATAAAAGGCGACCCGATCGAGACCTACCGGGAGCTGGAGGGGGAGCCGATCTACGGCCGTCTCCTGGACGAGCACTGCACGCTCAAACGCTTCTACTCGTTCGCCACGGCCTGACGCGGGGGACGCGGGAAACGATTTGGTGTTCCACCCGGTGGACCGTGTAATGTTGGCGTCGCCGCCGGGGAAACCGGGCGACAAGGGCGATACGCGGTTCCGCCGCGTGGCCGCAAGGGGCTATAGCTCAGTTGGTAGAGCGCCTGCATGGCATGCAGGAGGTCAGGAGTTCAATTCTCCTTAGCTCCACAGAAGTTGAAGGCGGTTCATCCGAGGGATGGGCCGCCTTCGTCGTGCGTTCGGCGTGGACGGCCGTGGACACCCCTGCGAGCGGGGAGGACGGCTGCGCACGCCGGGTGGGCAGTCCGCGTACGCAGGTGCGAGCAAACGAAACGGCGGGCCACCCGGTGAGGATGGCCCGCCGTCCGTGTGGTCAGCGTCGAGGGGTCGGTCAGCGTCCGAGGGCCCGGCGTCCGCGGCCCTGTGACAGCACGGGGAGGTTGCTGCGCGACGGCGGGCCGGACCGGGTGTCCTCCTCGATCCGCAGCGCGAGCGCCGGGCAGCGGCGCACGGCCCGCAGGGCCTTCGCCTCCGCGTACAGCGGCACCGGCGCCTGGGCGACCGTGGGGAAGCCGTCGGCGCCCAGTTCGAAGACCTCCGGGAGGATGTCCGCGCACAGTCCGTGGCCGCGGCACAGCGTCCAGTCCACGTAGATCTTCTGCCGGCTGGCCCCCGCCTCCGGCTCGGCCTGTCCGCCGCCCGGAATGCCCGTCGGGGCCCTGCCGCCCTCGAACAGCGGCAGCACGCCCTCCACGGGCCTGCCGCAGCCGTTGCCGAGGACGTGCGCGGCCAGGTCGTCCGTGAACGCCTTGATGGTCGATTCCAGGAACATCGCCGAGCCGTCCGGGTGCGAGCACGCACCGCGCCTCTTCACGGCCTTGGCGACCTGCTTGAGGGCCTCCAGGGCGGCCGGACCGCCGCCGTTGAGGATGTCCTCCATGCCGCGCGCCGCGGCGGGCAGCCCCAGGTAGCAGGGGCCGCACTGGCCCGCGCTCTCCTCGGCCAGCCACTTCGCCACCTGCAGGGACTCGCCGAGCGGGCAGGTCTCCTGGCTGATCGGCAGGACCGCGCCGGCGCCGAGCGAGCCGCCGACGGCGTCCAGGGAGTTGCGGGAGACGACCGCCTCGTTGACGGTCGTCGCGTCGATCCACTTGCCGTGGTAGCCGCCGGTCAGCACGCCCTGCGGGACCGGCGGGGCGCCGGCCAGCTGGAGCACGTACCGCAGCGGGACGCCCGTGGGGACCTCGATCACCATGGGGCGGTTGACCGCTCCGGAGACGGTGAGCATGACGGTGCCGGGCTCGTCGTACAGACCGGTGTTGCAGTAGCGCTCGGCGCCGATGCGCGCGGCGATCGCCAGCTGGGCGAACGTCTCGGCGTTCGACAGCAGCGTGGGCGCGCCGCCGACCCCGCTCTGCGAGGCGCTGGTCTTGCGCCCCGGCGGGATCGCCGGACCGCCGTCGATCGAGCGGATCAGCGACGCGGCGGCTCCGGTGACCATGCGCACCGGATTGCGCTGCACGCGCGCGCGGATGGGCGCGCCGCGCCGGTCGCTCAGCCCGCGTTCGGCCAGCGCCTGCTCCATCGACCGTTCGGTCGAGGCACGTGTCACCCCGACGACGAGCGTGCGGGCGCCCAGGGCCTCCGCGACCAGTAGGGCGCCGTCCAGGATGAGGTGCGGGGCACGGTTGATCAGCACCGTGTCCTTGCGGCAGGCGGGCTCGTCCTCGCTTCCGTTGACGACCACGACCGGCCGGATGCCGCGCCGGATCGCGGACTCGGCGACCGAGCGCAGCTTCTTGTGGAAGGGGAAGCCGGCGCCGCCGCGCCCCTTGAGGTTGATCTGCTCGGCGAGCTGCGCGAGCTGCTCTCCGCCCATCGGCTCGAGCGGGCCGTGCACCTTGAGGTGCATCGGCAGGTCGAGTCTCTCGACAAGGTCGAAGCCCGACGTGAGCTGCGGAAGCCCGACCACCCGGACTTCTGGGACGTCGGGCAGGGCCTCGTTCACTTAAAGCCTCCGGAAGGCGCGTTCCAGGGTTCGCCGGCTCCCGGCGTGTCGAAGGCGCCGGGGAGCGTTTCCGCTGCGGGACCGCTGTTGTACGTGTTGTTCGAGTTGTACGTGCCGAACGGTACGTTCGTCTCACCGGTGTCGTACATCTCACTCGCGCCGTACGCGTTGTATCCCGGATTGCCATAGGTCGGGATGGTGTATCCGGTGTCCTGGAGCGGGTCGTACGCAGAGGGAGGCGCCTCCCCGACGGGCGGCGGTGACGGGATCGGCCAGCTGCCCGAGGTGCTGCCGCCGGCGTCGACGCGCGGGAAGGCCTCGGTGGCCTGAGTGTCGAACGGAAGATCCATGCGCTGGGTCGGGTCCGGCGTCATGGGTGTCATCGGCATCTGTGCGCGCGGGGTGGCCGACGTGGCCCGGTAGGCGGCCGCGAAGCCGTTGCCGGGCTCCGGGGTCATGCTGCGGGCCGCGGGAGCCTCGTACAGGGGCGTGGAGGGCTGCGGGGGAATCAGACCCTCCCGGCCGGTGTCGCGGTCCGCGGAACGGCTCGAGAAGCCCGCCAGAGCGGCCGCCGCCTCCGCGTTGCGGGCACGGCTGGTGTCCAGTCCTTCGCGCCCCGCCATGTCACCGCCGCCGACGATCGCGAAGACCCTGTCGGCCACCTTGCGCTTGAACGGGCGCGGCGCGGCGCGCAGGGCCAGCGCCCCCATGACCCCGAGCAGGCACAGCTCGTAGGACACCATGAAGAACGGCTTCGCCGCGCGTCCTGCGTACAGGCCGTGCACCAGCGCGGCGCACCAGGACGGGTAGGCCAGCATGTGCATCGCCCGCCAGCGCGCCGCGACGGGCGCCGGGGTCGCGAAGTTGCTGCGCAGCGCGCCGGTGATACCCACGAAGATCATGAGGAGGCCGGCCATGGAGCCGAGGCCGATGAGACCGGCCGATCCGCTGACGCCGAGGCTGAAGGGGATCAGTGCCGCGATCAACACCGTGTGTTCGAGCGCGATCTTGACCGTGACGTGCACCAGGAGGAACGCGATCGAGGCGACCGCGGTCGTCCGGTGGACGGCCTGCGCCACGATCCGCTGGCGGGTGTTGAGGAAGATCCGGTCCTGGGCGACGAGCCCCCAGATCACGGAGCAGCTGAGGGAGACGAGCGAGAGCACGCCCGCTCCGAAGTTGAGGAAGTCCCGGACTGCGTTCCCGCCGGACAGCACGATGACGGGTATGAGCAGCAGCACCACAGCCGACGCCACGCCGTAGGCCGAGCGGCCCGGCCTGGGGAGGGAGCTGTTACTACGTGGAGGGTTCATGGGGGCAACTCCGAACAGTTTCGGGAAGGCGGTCCCGCTGCCGCACTCTAGGTGGCTCCAAACCGAGCGGTACGTGGTTTCAGTTATTGCGCTGTTATCAAAGGGCGACGGCGTGGTTGCGATGTCCGATTAGCTACTGTTACGCGAAGTAATATTTGAACTCGATTCAGCCTTTCGTGACGTTCGCCACCTGACCGTCGATATCTGAGTACGGCTGCGATCGGTGTTGGGTTCATCCGGTTCGCTCCGAGTCCGTTCCGGTCCGAGTCCGATCCGGGTCGGCCCGGGTCGACTCCCGGTCGGCCCCGGGTCCGCTGCCGGGGAGCCTGCGGTGGCCCGTCGCGGTGCGCTCGGGCGCTGCGGTACCCTGACGCCATGCGTGCCGTACGCCTTCTGCTTAGCGAGCCGCGCTGATCAGTCCCGACCACTGGCCCATCAGGTGGTCGGAATCGGCGCGGCGACCCCTCCTGTGCGAGGGGCTTTTTCATTTCCGCTGGCAGAGACGATCTATGGAGCTTTGAGGATCATGAGCGAGACGAACCCCGCTGCCGCCGCCGTGTCGGCGGAGGCAGCGCCGCACCGCTACACGGCCGCTCTGGCGGCCGAGATCGAGGCACGCTGGCAGGACTTCTGGGACGCCGAGGGCACCTATGAGGCGCCGAACCCGAGCGGGGACCTCGCAGGCGATCCCGAGCTGGCCGCCAGGCCCAAGAAGTTCATCATGGACATGTTCCCCTACCCCTCGGGTGCCGGCCTGCACGTCGGCCACCCCCTGGGGTACATCGCCACCGACGTCTTCGCCCGGTTCCAGCGCATGACCGGCCACAACGTCCTGCACACCCTGGGCTTCGACGCCTTCGGCCTGCCCGCCGAGCAGTACGCCGTGCAGACCGGCACGCACCCGCGCGTGTCCACCGAGGCCAACATCGAGAACATGAAGTCCCAGCTGCGCCGGCTGGGCCTGGGCCACGACAGGCGCCGGTCGTTCGCCACGATCGACCCGGACTACTACAAGTGGACCCAGTGGATCTTCCTGCAGATCTTCAACTCCTGGTACGACGAGGAGGCCCGCAAGGCCCGCCCGATCTCCCAGCTGATCGCCCAGTTCGAGTCGGGTGAGCGCGCGATTCCGGGCACCACGCGCGCGTGGAACGAGCTGACCTCCGCAGAGCGCGCCGACGTCCTGGGCGAGTACCGACTGGCCTACGCCTCCGACGCGCCCGTCAACTGGTGCCCCGGCCTGGGCACGGTCCTGGCCAACGAGGAGGTCACCGCCGACGGCCGCTCCGAGCGCGGCAACTTCCCCGTCTTCAAGGCCAAGCTGCGCCAGTGGAACATGCGCATCACCGCCTACGCCGACCGGCTGCTGGAGGACCTGGAGGAGCTGGACTGGCCCGAGGCGATCAAGCTGCAGCAGCGCAACTGGATCGGCCGCTCCGAGGGTGCGCGCGTCGACTTCCCGATCGACGGCGAGACGATCACGATCTTCACCACGCGCCAGGACACCCTGTTCGGCGCGACCTACATGGTGCTGGCGCCCGAGCACCCGCTGGTCGAGAAGTTCACCCCCGAGGCGTGGCCCGAGGGCACGCACGAGGTGTGGACCGGCGGCCACGCCACGCCCGCCGAGGCCGTCGCCGCCTACCGCGCCCAGGCCGCCTCCAAGTCCGACGTCGAGCGGCAGGCCGAGGCCAAGGACAAGACCGGCGTCTTCACGGGCGCGTACGCCACCAACCCGGTCAACGGCGAGAAGATCCCCGTCTTCATCGCCGACTACGTGCTGATGGGCTACGGCACCGGCGCGATCATGGCCGTCCCGGCGCACGACAGCCGCGACTTCGCCTTCGCGCGCGCTTTCGAGCTGCCGATCCGCTGCGTCGTGGAGCCCACCGACGGCCGCGGCACCGACCCCTCGGCGTGGGAGGACGCCTTCGTCTCCTACGACGCGAAGATCGTCAACTCCTCCGGTGACTCGGTGAAGCTGGACGGTCTGGGCGTCACCGACGCCAAGGCGCGCATCACCGAGTGGCTGGAACGCAAGGGCATCGGCGAGGGCACGGTCAACTTCCGCCTGCGCGACTGGCTGTTCAGCCGCCAGCGCTACTGGGGCGAGCCCTTCCCGATCGTCTACGACGACGACGGCGTCGCCCACGCACTGCCCGAGTCGATGCTGCCGCTGGAGCTGCCCGAGGTCGAGGACTACTCGCCGCGCACCTTCGACCCGGACGACGCCGACACCCGGCCCGAGACCCCGCTGTCGCGCAACGAGAAGTGGGTCAACGTCACCCTGGACCTGGGCGACGGCCCGAAGAAGTACCGCCGCGAGACCAACACCATGCCCAACTGGGCCGGTTCCTGCTGGTACGAGCTGCGCTACCTGGACCCGCACAACAGCGAGAAGCTGGTCGACCCGGCCATCGAGCAGTACTGGATGGGCCCGCGCGAGGGCATGCCGCACGGTGGCGTCGACCTGTACGTCGGCGGCGCCGAGCACGCCGTGCTGCACCTGCTGTACGCGCGCTTCTGGTCCAAGGTGCTGTACGACCTGGGGTACGTCTCCTCCGAGGAGCCGTTCCACAAGCTGTTCAACCAGGGCATGATCCAGGCCTACGTCTACCGCGACAGCCGCGGTATCGCGGTGCCGGCCGCCGAGGTGGAGGAGCGCGACGGCGCGTACTACTACCAGGGCGAGAAGGTCACCCGCCTGCTGGGCAAGATGGGCAAGTCCCTGAAGAACGCGGTGACCCCGGACGAGATCGCCGCCGAGTACGGCGCCGACACCCTGCGCCTGTACGAGATGGCGATGGGCCCGCTGGACGTGTCCAGGCCGTGGGACACGCGCGCGGTGGTCGGCCAGTTCCGGCTGCTGCAGCGGCTGTGGCGCAATGTCGTCGACGAGACCACCGGTGAGGTCACCGTCGTCGACGCCGAGCCGGAGGAGGACACCCTGCGTGCCCTGCACAAGGCCATCGGCGGCGTGCGCCAGGACCTGGAGGGCCTGCGGTTCAACACGGCCATCGCCAAGATCACCGAGCTGAACAACCACCTGACGAAGGCAGGAAGCTCCGTGCCGCGCTCGGTCGCCGAGTCGCTGGTGCTGCTGATCGCTCCGCTGGCCCCGCACATCGCCGAGGAGCTGTGGCGCAGGCTGGGCCACACCGACTCCGTCGTCCACCAGGACTTCCCGGTCGCCGACCCCGCCTACGTCGTGGACGAGACCGTGACCTGCGTGGTCCAGGTCAAGGGCAAGGTCAAGGCTCGCCTGGAGGTTCCGCCCTCGATCTCCGAGGAGGAACTGGAGAAGGTGGCGCTGGCCGACGAGAAGGTGGTCGCGGCGCTGGGCGGCGCCGGGATCCGCAAGGTGATCGTGCGCGCGCCGAAGCTGGTGAACATCGTCACGGCATAGCGGCCGTCGCCGTCGGGCGGTCGGTGCCGCTCTTGTCGGGGTAGTCCCCTACGGGCAGGTTCGGGGTTCTTCCGGAACCCTGGACCTGCCCGTTGCGTTTACCGTGGAAGAGCGGTGAGCAGCCGCCCGGCCGACCGGAGGAGGAGCGTTGTGGAAGCCGTTCTGACCGTCATCGCGCTCCTGTTCGTGCTGTGCCTCGTCCTCGGCGTGTATGCGACGGTGAAGGCGGTCGGCGCGGCGAAGCGCGGCGTGGACCGTACGATCGCGCAGGCCCGCCGCACGGTGGAGGACACCACCCTGCGTGCCAGGACCCTCACCCAGCCCGGTCCGGCGGGTGAACTCGCCGAGCTGCGGCTGAGGCTGCGCACGTCGATGCGTGCAACTCAGGACGCCCTCCACGCGGGCGTCACCGAGGACGAGTCGCTGAAGGAGGCGCTGGGCCTCTTCAAGCGCCTCAGCGCGCACGGACACGAACTGGACGCCGAGCTGCGGCGCCTGGAGACGGAGCCGGACCGCCAGGCGCTGGTCTCCCGGCTGCCCGAGCTGCGCGAACGAACCGAGCGCGTCACCCGGTCGGCGGACTCGCTGCGCTGGGCCGCCCATGACAGGGCACGCCGGTTCGCGGACGACGACCTGGACGCGCTCAGCGCGCAGATCGACGTGGAGGCGGGCGCCCTGCGCCACTGGACCAGAGAGCAGCCGACGGGGTCCGCCCGGGCCTGGCCCGAGGCTCCGGCGCCGGAGGACGCGGCCTCCTCCCAGACCTGGCCGGAGACACCCGGGTCGCGTGGGGCGCGGGAGCAGACCCGGCCGGCGCTCGGCCCGCGCACCCAGCGTCCCGTGTACCCCTGGCAGAGGAAGCCCCGCCCCGAGAGCACTCGATGATCGCTCCAAGGACCGTCCAGGTCGGCGGGGTCGGTCTGCCACCGGCGCGTTCCGGCAGGTAACCTCCAGCTCATGTCCCGCCATGTCGCGATCGTCACCGATTCAACGGCCTACCTGCCGCCGCGGACGATGGAGCGCCACGGCATCACCGCGGTGCCCCTGACCGTGGTCCTCGGCGACCAGGCACTGGAAGAGGGCACCGAGATCTCCGCCCGCTCCCTGGCCCAGGCCTTGCAGAAACGACGGCCCGTCACCACGTCCCGGCCCAGCCCCGCGCAGTTCGCGGACACCTACCGCAAGGTCGCCGCGACGGGCGCGACCGACATCGTCTCGCTGCACCTGTCCTCGGAGTTCTCCGGCACGTACGACGCCGCGGTGCTCGCCGGGCGCCAGGCTCCCGTGCCGGTGCGCGTGGTCGACACCGGGATGGTCGCGATGGCTCTCGGCTTCTGCGCGCTGGCCGCCGCTCAGGCCGCGGAGGCGGGCGGCACGGTCGACGACGCCGTCACGGCGGCGGAGAAGCGGGCCGCGGACACCTCCGCGTACTTCTACGTCGACACCCTGGACTATCTGCGGCGCGGCGGCCGGATCGGCGCCGCGCAGGCGCTGCTCGGCTCGGCGCTCGCGGTGAAGCCGCTGTTGCAGCTGAACGGCGGCCGTATCGAGTTGCTGGAGAAGGTGCGTACGGCGTCCAAGGCCATCGCCCGCCTGGAGGAGATCGTCGCCGAGCGCGCCGGCAACGGGCAGGTCGACATCGCGGTCCACCATCTCGCCGCTCCGGAACGGGCGTCGGCGCTCGCCGACCGCCTGCGCGCACGGGTGCCCGGGCTGGCCGACCTGCATGTGAGCGAGGTCGGGGCGGTGATCGGGGCGCACACGGGACCGGGTCTGCTGGGGGCCGTGGTGTCGCCTCGGTGACGGGGTCACGCCGGTATCCGTGTGACGGGGTCACACCGGCACCCGGGGCGATGGTGACTCATGTGGGTGACGGAGTTATCCACAACTGGGCAGTAATCCACGGGAATTGACCAAGATCATCGCGAGGTCGGTGTTCTGCCCGATCCTCGGCGCATGGCACTTCGATCACGTTCACACACCACCGCCGCCACAAGCGGTCCCGGCCGCGGCCCCGGCTCCGACGGCCGTGCCCACCACCGCCCGCGTCATCCGCGGGCGCACGCCCGACGACACCAGCCCTCGGCCGCTGACGCGCTGCGCCTGCGCGCGGAGGCACTCTTCGCCGAACGCGTGCAGGCACGCTTCGCCGAAGGGACAACGGAACGACAGGCGTGGGGAAACGGGCCACCGGGGGCGGACCGGGACGTCGGGGAGTCACGGGCGGGCGCGTCGGCGGGGAGCGGGATTTCCCGTCCGAGCGGGCCGGCCGCCGTCGGCGACATGGACGCACCCGAGCCCGCCGCGACGGGCGGCGCCTGGCGGCAGCGGGTCGTCCCTGCACTGCGCGAGCGGATGCCGTTGTGGCTGCAGGCCAGGTGCGGGCTGGAGCGGAGGAGTGTGGCCGCGCTGGGCGTACTCCTGCTGGTCGCCGTGGTTTTCGCCGCGCAGCACTTCTGGACGGGCCGGACCGAGCCGGTACGGGCGCCCGAGGTGGTGCGGGCGGCGGCGCCCTACGGGAGGACGGGAACCGAACGGTCGGTGGAGTCGGGCACCTCGACGGGACCGCATGCGGCGGGACCGCAGGCGACAGGCGGCACCGGAGCGGGGACGGGGGCCGCCGTGGTGGTGGACGTCGGCGGCAAGGTGCGCAACCCCGGGCTGCAGAGGCTGCCGACCGGGTCACGGGTGGCGGACGCCCTGCGGGCGGCGGGCGGAGTACGCCCGGGCACCGACATCGACGGCCTCAACCGCGCCCGCCTCCTGGTGGACGGCGAGCAGATCGTGGTGGGCGGTCCGGCCCCGGCACCGGGCGGCGGCCCGGCCCTCCCGGCGGCCGGCGGATCGGCCGCTCCCGGCACCCCGGTCTCCCTCAACACCGCGACGGTGGACCAGCTCGACGCGCTGCCCGGGGTGGGGCCCGTGCTGGCCCAGCACATCGTCGACTACCGGTCCCAGCACGGCGGTTTCCGCTCGGTCGACGAACTCCGGGAGGTCAACGGCATCGGTGAACGCCGTTTCGCCGACCTACGGAACCTCGTACGGCCATGAGGCCGCCGAAGCAACCCGGCGCGGACGGGCCGAAGGCCCCACCGGGGGATGTCCGCAGTCCGCTGGGTGATCCCCACCCCAGGCAGGACGGCCCGGCGGATCTCCGGCTGGTGGGGCCCGCGTTGGGGGCCTGGGGCACGGCCGCGTGGGCTCTGGACGCGCCGGCCGCCTGGGTCGTCGGTGTGGCCGTCGGCTGTCTTGCGGCGGCCGGTGGACTGTTGGTGCTGCGGTGGGGAGGCGCCGGCGGCGGGGTTCGGGCCGGAGGAGGCCCGCGGTCGGCGGTGTCGGTCGCCGCCGTGCTGCTCTGTGTCGCCGCTGCCGCCGCCTCCGCCGGGCTCCATGGCGCGGATCTGCGACGGGGGCCGGTTCCCGCTCTGGCACGCCGGTATGCCGAGGTGACAGCGGAGGTCGAGGTCACCTCCGATCCACGACTCACCCGGCCCAGGATCAAGGGTGATCACGCCACGGCTACCGCCGTCCTGCTCGACGCCGAGATGCGGCGCCTGACGAAGGCCGACGGGACCGCGGTCGCCACACGGACGCCCGTGCTACTGGTCGTCGATCCGCACACCCACGGGGTGGAGCCCGGGCGGTCACCGTGGCTTGCGCTGCTGCCCTCGACGCGGGTGCGCGTGCCGGGCAGGCTGGCACCCCCGCTGACCGGAGGTGACCGCGTCGCCGCCGTGGTGCGCGTCCGGGACGGGGGACCACCCGACGTCGTGGGCGAGCCGTCGACGGCGCAGCGATGGGCGGGACGGTTGCGCGCGGGGCTGCGGGAGGCGACCGACGGACTCGGCCCGGACGCGCGGGCGCTGCTGCCGGGGCTGGTCGTGGGCGACACCTCACGAGTCACCCCGGAGCTGGACGACGCCTTCAAGGAGACGGATCTCGCGCATCTGCTCGCCGTGAGCGGAGGCAACTTCACGCTTCTTCTGGCCCTGTTCATCGGCCCCGCCGGACTGGCACAGCGCACCGAGCGCCGAGGACTCGCACCGCTGCTCGGCATCCCGCTGCGGGGTACGGCGCTGCTGGGCGGCGTGCTCACCCTCGGCTTCGTGGTCGTGTGCCGGCCCGACCCGAGCGTGCTGCGGGCCGCGGCCTGCGGGACGATCGCACTGCTCGCACTCGCCACCGGGCGCCGCAGATCTCTGCTTCCCGCACTGGCCGCGGCGGTCCTGCTGCTGGTGCTGTACGACCCCTGGCTCGCGCGGGGCTACGGCTTCCTGCTGTCCGTGCTGGCCACCGGGGCGCTGCTGACGGTCGCCCCGCGCTGGAGCGCGGAGTTGCGGCGCCACCGGGTGCCGCCAGGGCTCGCCGAGGCGCTGGCCGCCGCGGCCGCCGCCCAGGCACTGTGCGCACCGGTCGTCGCGGTGCTGTCGGCGCGGGTGAGCTTGGTCGCGGTGCCGTGCAACCTGCTCGCGGAGTTCGCGGTGGCGCCGGCCACGGTGCTCGGTTTCGCGGCACTGGCGGTGGCTCCGGTGGCTCTGCCGGTCGCCAAGGCACTGGCGTGGTGCGCGGGTTGGCCGGCCGGGTGGATCGCCGGCATCGCGCGCACCGGGGCGTCGTTGCCGGGCGGCGCGGTGGACTGGCCCGGTAGCTGGACGGGGGCGCTGCTGCTGGCAGCCGTGACGGCGATGGTCCTGCTTGTCTGCCGGCGGCTGCTGAGCCACCCCTGGCTGACCGGTGCCTGTGCCGTGGTGCTGCTGCTCGTGGTGGTGCAGCCGCCCCCTCTGACCCGGGTGATCACCGGTTGGCCGCCGCCGGGATGGCGGTTCGCGATGTGCGACGTGGGGCAGGGTGACGCGACCGTGCTGGCGGCGGGCGAGGGCACGGCGGTGGTCGTGGACGCGGGGCCCGATCCGGTGCTGGTCGACCGGTGTCTGACCGTGCTCGGCGTCACCCGGGTCACGCTGCTCGTGCTGACCCACTTCCACGCCGACCATGTGGCGGGGCTTCCGGGAGTGCTGCGCGGGCGTGCGGTGGGGGCGATCGAGACGACCGGCTTCGACGAGCCACCGGACCAGGCCGCGTTCGTGCGCGCTCAGGCGGCCGCCCGGCACATTCCGGTGACGCGCGCCGTCGCCGGGGAGGCCCGGCGTACCGGGCAGCTCGACTGGCGGGTGCTGTGGCCTCCCCCGGACTCTCGGCTTCGCTCGAACAGGGAGGTACCCCCATCGGATCCCGCCCCGTTCCCCGGTGGACCGAACGATGCGAGCGTGGCGCTCTTCGTGCGGTCGGCGGGGCTGACCCTGCTTCTCCTCGGGGATCTCGAACCGCCGGCCCAGCAGGCGCTGCTGAGATCACCCGCCGGGGCGGAGCTGGGACCCGTGGACGTCCTCAAGGTCGCCCATCACGGGTCGGCCTACCAGGACCCGGAGCTCATACGCAGGGTGGCACCGCGGCTCGCGCTGATCTCGTGCGGCAGGGGCAACCCCTATGGTCATCCGGCGCCGAGCACGGTCGCGGCGCTGCGGGACGAGGGCGCGCTGGTGCTGCGCACGGACCAGGACGGCGCGATCGCCGTCGCCGGGGCGGACGGGGGGCTGAGTGTGGCGAGAGACTGAGGGCATGGACTCCGCACAGGTTGACGCCTACCTCCGCAGGATCGGGGCGCAGCACCCCGCCTGGCCCACCGGCGATGTGCTGCGCGAGCTGCATCTGCGCCATCTGAGGACCGTGCCGTTCGAGAACCTGTCGATCCACCTCGGCGAGCAGATAGTGCTGGAGGAGGAGCGCCTGCTGGACAAGATCGTGGGGGCGCGCAGGGGCGGCTTCTGCTACGAACTCAACGGCGCGTTCGGGGCGTTGCTGGCCGCGCTCGGCTTCGACGTCACGCTGCTCGCCGGGCGGGTCTACGACGACGAGGGGCGGCTCGGGATTCCGTACGACCATCTCGCGCTGCGGGTACGGACGGTGGACGGCGGCGACTGGTTGGCGGACGTCGGGTTCGGTGCGCACAGCCACCTTCCGCTGGCGTTGCGGGAGCGGGGTGAGCAGCGGGACCCGGCCGGGGTGTTCCGGGTGGTCGAGGCCCGGGCGGGGGCGCGGGGAGGCGGCGGTTCGGCCGAGTTCGAGGACCTGGACGTGATGCGGGAGGGCAGGCCGCAGTACCGGCTGGAGGTGCGGCCGCGGGCGCTCGGGGACTTCAGGGCCGGGGTCTGGTGGCACAGCACGTCGCCCGAGTCGCACTTCGTGCGGTCGCTGGTGTGCTCGCGGGTCACGGAGGACGGAGGGCGGATCACGCTCAGTGGCAGCCGACTGACGGTGACGACCCCGGCAGGGCGGAAGGAGGGGACGGAACTGGCGGATGAGAAGGAGGTGCTGGAGGCGTACCGGGAGCGGTTCGGGATCGAGCTCGACCGGGCGCCCACGCTGCGAAAGACGGGCCGAAGCGGCTGATCGGTGTTACTCGTCGCGTAGTTCCGGCATATGTCCTGGATTCCCGCTGTGCGGTCCTGTGGTGAACAGTCGTGTGGTGCCGGTCTCACCAGTGGTGGAGCGCAACTTCGCTCGAGTTCTCCAGCGAGCGGTTCTGGGCTTGGGCGTCGCTCGCGTCCCGGTGCCAGAGAATGGCTTCGTGAGCGATGTGAGACATGTGCTGGTGCTGCCGGACCGCGATGCCGCTCAGGAGGCGGCGGAGGCGCTCGCGGAGCGGTTCCGGCTGGACGAGGAGCCGCGGATCGTCCGGGACGCGCTGGCGGGGGAGGACGATGCCGAGGACGCGCAGTGGCTGGTGGTCCTGCGGGACGAGCAGCAGCTCCTCGACCCGGAAGAGCTGGACACCTTCGCGGGGGAGTGGGACGGCTGGCGGGAGGAGCCGTAACCTCCGGGCGGCGGCCGCGGGCATCCGTTGTCAGTGGCGCGTGGGATGCTGTCCGTGATGGCCAAGAAGACCGCGAATGACGACCCTCTCGCCCCCGTCACCCTTGCCGTGGGCCAGGAGGACCTCCTGCTCGACCGTGCCGTGCGGGAGGTGGTGGCCGCCGCCCGGGCCGCCGACGCCGACACGGACGTACGGGACCTGACCCCGGACCAGTTGCAGCCCGGCACGCTGGCCGAGCTGACGAGCCCGTCGCTCTTCGCCGAGCGCAAGGTCGTGGTCGTACGCGACGCACAGGATCTTCCGGCCGACACGATCAAGGAACTCAAGGGGTACTTCACCTCGCCCGCCGAGGAGATCACCCTGGTGCTGCTGCACGCGGGCGGCGCCAAGGGCAAGGGCCTGCTCGACGCCGCGCGCAAGGCGGGCGCCCGGGAGGTGGCGTGCCCGAAGATGACGAAGCCGGCGGACCGGCTGGCGTTCGTGCGGGGCGAGTTCCGCACGCTGGGGCGTTCGGCGACGCCCGAGGCGTGTCAGGCGCTGGTCGACGCGATCGGCAGTGACCTGCGGGAGCTGGCGTCCGCGGTGGCGCAGCTCACCGCGGACGTCGAGGGCACGATCGACGAGGTGGTGGTCGGGCGGTACTACACCGGGCGGGCCGAGGCCTCCAGCTTCACGGTCGCGGACCGGGCGGTCGAGGGGCGGGCGGCGGAGGCGCTGGAGGCGCTGAGGTGGTCGCTGGCGACAGGCGTGGCGCCGGTGATGATCACGAGCGCGCTGGCGCAGGGTGTGCGGGCGATCGGCAAGCTCTCCTCGGCCCGGGGCGGGCGTCCGGCGGACCTCGCCCGGGAGTTGGGCATGCCGCCGTGGAAGATCGACCGGGTCCGGCAGCAGATGCGGGGCTGGACACCGGAGGGGGTCGCGGTCGCGCTGCGCGCGGTGGCCGAGGCGGACGCGGGCGTGAAGGGCGGCGGGGACGACCCGGAGTACGCGCTGGAGAAGGCCGTGGTGACGATCGCCCGAGCGGCGCGGTCCCGGGGGCGCGGATAACGAAGAGCACGGCCCGCCCACCCGCGGCCGCCCATGCCGTGGCCGACCCTGCCGACTGACGTGGCTTCCCGTGCCGACATCGCTTCCCGTGCCGACGTGGCTTCCCGTGCCGACATCGCTTCCCGTGCCGACGTGGCTTCCCGTGCCGACGTGGCTTCCCGTGCCGACGTGGCTTCCCGTGCCGACATCGCTTCACGTGTCGACATCGCCTCACGTGCCGCGTGGTTCCCCACACCGAAGGCCCCGCGCACTCCGTCCTGGGGAAGGGCGGGCGGCGGGGCCTTCGGTTCAAGCAGTTGAGTCCGTACCCGCGTGGCGAACGCAGGCCGCGTACGAACTCGGGGTGCCGGTCGGGAGCGGATGAGAGAGGGCCCGCTCTGGGTCCTTCCGGCGGTTGGATCAGTTCAGATCAAAAGGAGGGGGTCAGCCCTTGAGGGTCGTGACCTTGGTGGCCAGCGCCGACTTCTTGTTGGCGGCCTGGTTCTTGTGGATGACGCCCTTGGAGACGGCCTTGTCGAGCGCACGCGCGGCGGCGCGCTGGAGCTCGGTGGCCTTCTCGACGTCGCCCGCGGCAGCGGCCTCGCGAGCCTTGCGGATCGCGGTCTTGAGCGAGGACTTGACGGCCTTGTTGCGCAGGCGCGCCTTCTCGTTCGTCTTGTTCCGCTTGATCTGGGACTTGATGTTCGCCACGAATGAGCCTTTACAGGTTCAGGCACGCGAGACTGAACGTCTCACGCGCCGGTGATTTCTTGAAGTCGTGTCTCGCGCTGAGAGGGCATGAGACACAGCCACCCAGGCTACCAGCCGCCCTCTGGCCCGCCCAAACCGGCCGCGAGGCCTGCCCTGGCCACCCGTTCCACCGCCTCCAGCACGGCCCAAAACCGGTCGTAGCCCCGCGCGCGTGGGACCATGGAGGCTACGTATCGATCCGACCCGAGACCGCAGACACTGCGGACGCCTCAAGAATCAGGACCCTGCGTGCCCGCGATCCCTAGCCATGTGCCCGAGCCGAGCCGTACCGACCCGGCTCTGATCCGCAACTTCTGCATCATCGCGCACATCGACCACGGCAAGTCCACGCTCGCCGACCGGATGCTCCAGTTGACCGGCGTCGTCGAGCAGCGGCAGATGCGCGCTCAGTACCTCGACCGCATGGACATCGAGCGCGAGCGCGGCATCACGATCAAGTCCCAGGCCGTGCGGCTGCCCTGGGCCCCCACTCACGATCCGGGCAACACGCACATCCTGAACATGATCGACACCCCGGGGCACGTCGACTTCACCTACGAGGTCTCGCGGTCCCTCGCCGCCTGCGAGGGGACCGTCCTCCTCGTCGACGCCGCCCAGGGCATCGAGGCGCAGACCCTCGCCAACCTCTACCTGGCGATGGAGAACGACCTCACGATCATCCCCGTCCTCAACAAGATCGACCTGCCGGCCGCGCAGCCGGAGAAGTTCGCCGAGGAGCTCGCCAACCTCATCGGCTGCGATCCCGGCGACGTGCTGAAGGTCTCCGCCAAGACCGGCCTCGGCGTCGAAGCGCTGCTGGACAAGGTCGTCGAGCAGGTCCCGGCCCCGGTCGGCGTGGCCGACGCGCCCGCGCGCGCGATGATCTTCGACTCCGTCTACGACTCCTACCGCGGCGTCGTCACCTACGTCCGTGTCGTCGACGGCCAGCTCAACAAGCGCGAGCGCATCCGGATGATGTCCACCGGCGCCACGCACGAGCTGCTGGAGATCGGTGTCAACTCGCCCGAGATGCTCGGTGCCGACGGCCTCGGGGTCGGTGAGGTGGGTTACCTCATCACCGGGGTGAAGGACGTCCGCCAGTCCAAGGTCGGTGACACCATCACCAGCCAGGTCAAGGGCGCCGAGAAGCCGCTGGGCGGCTACAAGGACCCGAAGCCCATGGTCTTCTCGGGTCTGTATCCGCTCGACGGCTCCGACTATCCCGACCTGCGCGAGGCCCTCGACAAGCTCCAGCTCAACGACGCCGCCCTCGTCTACGAGCCGGAGACCTCCGCCGCCCTGGGCTTCGGCTTCCGGGTCGGCTTCCTCGGACTGCTGCACCTCGACGTGATCCGCGAGCGGCTCGAGCGCGAGTTCGGGCTCGACCTGATCGCCACCGCGCCGAACGTGGTCTACCGCGTGATCATGGAGGACGGCGAAGAGATCACGGTCACCAATCCGAGCGAGTTCCCCGAGGGGAAGATCGCCGAGGTGTACGAGCCGGTCGTACGGGCGACGATCCTCGCGCCCACCGAGTTCATCGGCGCGATCATGGAGCTGTGCCAGACCCGCCGCGGCGCTCTCCTCGGCATGGACTACCTCTCCGAGGACCGCGTCGAGATCCGCTACACGCTGCCGCTCGCCGAGATCGTCTTCGACTTCTTCGACCAGCTGAAGTCCAAGACGCGCGGGTACGCCTCCCTGGACTACGAGCCCACGGGCGAGCAGAGCAGCTCACTTGTCAAGGTGGACATCCTGCTGCACGGCGACAAGGTCGACGCCTTCTCGGCGATCACCCACAAGGACCAGGCGTACGCGTACGGCGTCCGGCTCGTCGCCAAGCTGAAGGAACTGATCCCGCGGCAGAACTTCGAGGTGCCGGTGCAGGCCGCCATCGGCTCCCGCGTGATCGCCCGCGAGACCATCCGCGCCATCCGCAAGGACGTCCTCGCCAAGTGCTACGGCGGTGACATCTCCCGTAAGCGGAAGCTGCTGGAGAAGCAGAAGGAGGGCAAGAAGCGGATGAAGATGGTGGGTTCCGTGGAGGTTCCGCAGGAAGCCTTCATCGCGGTGCTCTCCAGTGATGACAGCGCGGGGTCGGGCAAGGGCAAGAAGTAACCCGGGTCTCCCACGATGACCCCGGCAAACCGGGCGGTACGGGGCCCGTCGTGTGAAAGCGCGGCGGGCCCCTGTGCGTGCGCCCGGTCGCTCTGTGTACGAAACGACAGGCCACCGCCCCTTACGAACCGGCCGGTCGGGCTCTACCCTGATGCCTGCTCGAGGTTACTCGTGAGTTAAACAAAAGGTCTCGAGTGACCGCAGCCGCAACGATCCAGCAGCAATGAGCCAGCCAGCCGCACCGCCGCGGGCCCCGGAGGATGTCGTGAGCGACACACAGACTTTGATCGAGAACCGTCCGCCCTCCGTGGCGGCGCTCTTCCTGGAGCGCGTGGCGGCCACGCCGGACGCCGAGGCCTACCGCTACCCCGTACCCCCGGCCTCCGGCGAGGGCCCCGACGACTGGAAGTCGCTGAGCTGGGCCGAGGCCGCCGAGCGGGTCCACGCGATCGCGGCCGGGCTCATCGAACTGGGCGTCCAGCCCGAGCAGCGCGTCGCCCTCGCCTCCTCCACCCGGGTCGAGTGGATCCTCGCCGACCTCGGCATCCTGTGCGCCGGTGCCGCCACGACCACCATCTACCCGCAGACCAACGCCGAGGAGTCGGCCTTCATCCTCTCCGACTCCCAGAGCAAGGTCCTCGTCGCGGAGAACGCCGAGCAGCTCGCCAAGGCACAGCAGAAGCGCGACGAGCTGCCCGCCCTGACCCACGTCGTGGTGATCGACCCGGCGGGCGCCGAGACCGGCGACGGGGTGCTCACCCTGGCCGAACTGGAGCAGCGCGGGGCCGCCTACCTGGAGAAGCACCCCGAGCTGATCAAGGAACGGGTCGGCGCGATCACCAAGGACCAGCTCGCCACGCTCATCTACACCTCCGGTACCACCGGCCGCCCCAAGGGCGTGCGTCTGCCGCACGACAACTGGGCGTACATGGCGAAGGCGATCGCCGCGACCGGGCTGCTCGGTCCCGAGGACGTGCAGTACCTGTGGCTGCCGCTCGCCCACGTCTTCGGCAAGGTGCTCACCTCCGGTCAGATCGAGGTCGGGCACGTCACCGCCGTCGACGGCCGTGTCGACAAGATCATCGAGAATCTGCCGGTGGTGCAGCCGACGTACATGGCCGCCGTGCCGCGCATCTTCGAGAAGGTCTACAACGGCGTCGCGGCCAAGGCCCGGGCGGGCGGCCCGGCCAAGTACAAGATCTTCCAGTGGGCGGCCGAGGTCGCCCGCGAGTACGCCAAGGTCTCGCAGGACAACTTCCGCCGCACCGGCACCCACGCCGTGCCGTTCGGCCTCGGCGCCAAGCACAAGGTCGCGGACACCCTCGTCTACGCCAAGATCCGCGAGGCGTTCGGCGGCCGGCTGCGCGCCTGCGTCTCCGGCTCGGCCGCCCTCGCGCCCGAGATCGGGTACTTCTTCGCGGGCGCCGGTATCCACGTCCTGGAGGGCTACGGCCTCACCGAGTCCTCCGCGGCCTCCTTCGTCAACCCGGGCGAGGCCTACCGCACGGGCACGGTCGGCAAGCCGCTGCCCGGCACGGAGGTGCGCATCGCGGACGACGGCGAGATCCTGCTGCGCGGCCCCGGCATCATGGAGGGCTACCACGGGCTGCCCGAGAAGACCGCCGAGGTGCTGGAGCCGGACGGCTGGTTCCACACCGGTGACATCGGCGAGCTGTCGCCCGACGGGTATCTGCGCATCACCGACCGCAAGAAGGACCTCATCAAGACCTCCGGCGGCAAGTACATCGCGCCCGCCGAGGTCGAGGGACAGTTCAAGGCGGTGTGCCCGTACGTCTCCAACATCCTCGTGCACGGCGCCGACCGTAACTTCTGCACCGCGCTCATCGCGCTCGACGAGGCCGCGATCCTGGAGTGGGCGAAGGAGAACGGCCTGGAGGGCAAGTCCTACGCCGAGGTCGTGGCCGCCCCGCAGACGGTCGAGATGGTCGACGGCTACGTCAAGCAGCTCAACGAGGGCCTCCAGCGCTGGCAGACCATCAAGAAGTTCCGGCTGCTGCCGCGCGACCTCGATGTGGAGCACGGGGAGATCACGCCCAGCCTGAAGCTGAAGCGGCCGGTGGTCGAACGGGAGTACAAGGACCTGATCGACGAGATGTACGCGGGGACGCGCGAAGCGTAGGGGGTGTCAGGGCGCCTGCCCCCCGGCCGCCCACTGCTGTAACTCCCGGACCCGGCGCTGTAGTTCCGCCGGGTCCGGGAGTTCGTCCGCCGACAGGCGTTCCTCCAGCTCGGCCAGGCCCTCCCGCAGCCGCTCCAACCGCCTGTTCCTGCGGTACAGATCGAGGAACACCGTCACCTTGGCCCGCAGCACCCACGGATCGAACGGTTTCGTCAGATAGTCCGCGGCCCCCGTCGCGTACCCCCGGAAGGCATACCCGGCCTCCGCGTCCGAGCCGGTCAGGAAGACGATCGGGACGTCCTTGGTCCGGTCCAGGCGTTTGATGTGCGCGGCCGTCTCGAAACCGTCCATGCCCGGCATGCGGATGTCCAGCAGGACCACCGCGAACCGGCGCTCCAGCAGCGCCTTCATCGCCTCCTCGCCCGAACGCGCGCGCACCAGCGGCTCGTTGAGCGAGCGCAGCACGGCCTCCAGCGCGGTCAGGTTGTCCTCCATGTCGTCGACGAGGAGGATCCCCGCGCTGTCGTCGGACGTCTTCTCAGGAGTCATGCCCTGCTCGAATCTGTCCGTCTTCGACCACATGGGTAGCACGGTTCTCACTCATGGCGGGCCACTTCGGTAACTCGGTGCGTATGGGCGGGGCCAGTCTGTCACCCTGTCCGCATCGCCACAGGCTCATTCGACCGAACTGCCCGGGGAGCTGTCCATGGGGCCCATTCCCACCCAACGGGAGACCGCCTCCCGCGCCCCCGACGTGCTCGAGTCAGCAGGTCTGCGCACGTTGGTGCGGGTGACGTTGTCCGGCAGCCCGCTCGCCGCCGGCAACGCCCGCCGCCTCCTGCGCGGCGCCCTCAGCGAGTGGCACCGGGCCGCCGGGGCCGACTCCGTCACCGATCGGCCGGCCGACGACGCCCTGCTCGTCGTCAGCGAACTCGTCACCAACGCCGTCGTGCACGCCGGCACGGATGTCGAGCTGGTCTGCCGCCTCATGGACGCGCAGGACGAGCCGCCCGGGATCTTCGTCGAGGTCTCCGACCACCACCCCTCCCGCGCCGTACGCGACGACGGCTCCGACCGCCCGTACGGCATACCGGAGTACGGCCGCGGACTGCGCCTCGTCTCCTCCCTCTCCACGGCCTGGGGGATCACCTACCGCACCGGTGCCAAGACCGTCTGGGCGCTGGTTCCCCTGCACGCCGCACTGGACGCCCAGGACGGGATCGAGGTGTACGCCGGAGACAGCGCCCTGGGACGCGGGCTGAGCCCGGCCGAGATACTGGGGCCCGAACTCTCCGCCTTCGCCGAACCCGGGCGCGGCCAGCACGACCGGGAGTGGCGGGGCCGCGGTGCGCTGTCCTTCCTGGCCGAGGCGTCCGACCTGCTCGCCGGGCAGCTCGACGAGGACCTGGTCGCCGCGCTCACCGGGCAGCTGATCGTGCCCCGGCTCGCCGACTGGTGCGCCGTGTGGCTGGAGGACGAGGCGACCGGCTGGCGCGGCCCTTCGGCGCCGGTCGCGGCCGGGCCACGGCTCGCCCGTGTCTGGCACGGCAGCGAGAACCGCATCGAGGAGCTGCGCCGGGCCCTGGAGAAGGACCCGCCCCGGCTGCCCGAGTCGGTGCGTTCCCGGGCGGTGCCCGTACCCTGGCCCGGCGAGGCGCTGGGCCCGCGGGGCGCGACCGGCGCGGCGCTCGCCTACCGGCTGATCGCGGGCGGGCGGCCGCTCGGGACGCTCGTCATCGGGCGGGCCGGGTTGCTGCGCTTCCCCGACGAGATCACCGGACTCGTCGAGGACCTCAGCCGCCGGGTGGCGCTGGCCATCGGGGCGGCCCGGCAGTACGCGCGCCAGGCCACCATCAGCCGGGTGCTCCAGCGCGGCCTGCTGCCGGGCGCGGTCGCCGAGATCCCCGGGGTGAGCAGCGCACTCGTGTACGAGCCGTGCGACATGGGCGGACCGAGCGGTGACTTCTACGACATCTTCCCCGCCGGCCACGGACGGTGGTGCTTCGCGCTCGGCGACGTCCAGGGCAAGGGACCGGAGGCCGCGGTCGTGATCGGGCTCGCCCGGCCCTGGCTGCGGCTGCTGGCACGCGAGGGCTACGACGTCCCCGACGTCCTGGACCGCCTCAACCAGCTCCTGCTCGACGACGCCACGGAGGCGTCCGACGCGGCGGCGCGGGCGCTGGTCGCGGCGGGCACACCGATGCCGGTCGCCGACGAGGGTCCCCACGCCCGCTTCCTCTCCCTTCTCTACGGGGAACTGGTCCCCTTCGACGGCGGAGTGCGCTGCACGCTCGCGTCGGCCGGGCATCCGCTGCCGCTGCTGCTCGGCCCGGACGGTGACGTACGGGCCGTGGCCCAGCCGCAGACGCTGCTGGGGGTCGTCGAGGACGAGACGTACACGTGCGAGACCTTCGAGCTGCGCTCCGGCGACACGCTGCTGTGCGTCACCGACGGGGTGACCGAGCGGCGCAGCGGGTCCCGCCAGTTCGACGACGGCGACGGGCTCGCGGCGGCCCTGGCGGGCTGCGCCGGGATGAACGCCGAGCTGGTCGCCGAGCGGATCAGGACGCTGGTGCACGAGTTCGGGGGAAGGCCACCGGAGGACGATCTGGCGCTGCTGGTGCTGCAGGCGGAATGAGGACCTCCGGCGGAATGAGGACTTCTGGCAGTACGGGACAATGGAGGACATGCCTTCCGCACTCCCCGACGGCGAACCGGTCCCCGACGACGGCGCGCTGCCCGCGCACGCGCTCGCCGGGTCCGCCGAGCGCCCCCTCGGGTTCTACCTCCATGTGCCGTACTGCGCGACGCGCTGCGGCTACTGCGACTTCAACACGTACACGGCGACGGAGCTGCGGGGCACGGGAGGCGTCCTCGCCTCCCGGGACAACTACGCGTCGACCCTGATCGACGAGGTCCGCCTGGCCCGCAAGGTGCTGGGCGACGACCCGCGCGAGGTGCGCACGGTCTTCGTCGGGGGCGGTACCCCGACGCTGCTGGCGGCGGAGGACCTCGTACGGATGCTGGGGGCGATCCGCGACGAGTTCGGCCTCGCGGAGGACGCGGAGGTGACGACGGAGGCGAACCCGGAGTCGGTCGACCCGGCGTATCTGACCACCCTCCGCGACGGCGGCTTCACCCGGATCTCCTTCGGCATGCAGAGCGCCCGCCCGCACGTCCTGAAGATCCTGGACCGCACCCACACCCCGGGCCGTCCCGAGGCCTGCGTCGCGGAGGCGCGGGCGGCGGGCTTCGAACACGTGAACCTCGACCTGATCTACGGCACACCGGGGGAGTCGGACGACGACTGGCGGGCCTCCCTGGAAGCGGCGCTGGAGGCGGCTCCGGACCACATCTCGGCGTACGCGCTGATCGTGGAGGAGGGCACGCAGCTCGCGCGCCGCATCCGCCGCGGGGAGATCCCGACGACGGACGACGACGTGCACGCGGACCGGTACCTGATCGCGGACGAGGTGCTGGGGTCGGCGGGCTACGACTGGTACGAGGTCTCGAACTGGGCCACGTCGACCGCCGGTCGCTGCCTGCACAACGAGCTGTACTGGCGAGGCGCGGACTGGTGGGGCGCGGGTCCGGGGGCGCACAGCCACGTGGGGGGCGTCCGCTGGTGGAACGTGAAGCATCCGGGGGCGTACGCGGCGGCACTGGCGGCCGGGCGGTCGCCGGGAGCCGGGCGGGAGGTCCTGTCGGAGGAGGACCGCCGGGTGGAGCGGGTCCTGCTGGAGCTGCGGCTTCGGGAGGGGGTGCCGTTGGCGCTGCTGCGGGAGGAGGGGCTCGCGGCTTCGCGGCGGGCGCTGGGGGAGGGGCTGCTGGAGGCCGGTCCGTACGAGGAGGGGCGGGCCGTACTCACACTGCGGGGGCGGCTGCTGGCGGATGCGGTGGTGCGGGACCTGGTGGACTGATCACTCCGGGGGTGAATCCCAGTGGAACGGGGTTCGGTCCCCAACCTCGTTCGTAGGCTGCCGCAAAAAGGACGCGGCGGATGTGGAGGCCACGGAGAGCTGTGGACGAACGTGGAGTCGCAGAGTTCCTCGAGGGGTTCGAGCCGCCCGACGGACTCAAGGTGGAGCCTCTGCCGGGGGAAATCATGATGATGGCCAGCCCGAACCCGGCGCGCAACGTCAAACCCCACCGCTACCCGTGACGAAGTCGATCAACTCCTCCACCCTCCCCAACAACTCCGGCTCCAGGTCCTTGTAAGACCCCACCCGCTTCAGGATCGCCTGCCACACCGCGCCGGTGTTGTCCGACGGCCACCCCAGCGCTCGGCACACCCCCGTCTTCCAGTCCTGGCCGCGCGGAATCCGCGGCCATGCCTCGATCCCCAATGCCGCAGGCTTCACCGCCTCCCAGATGTCGATGTACGGGTGTCCGACCACCAGCGCGTGCTCGCTCGTCACCGACTGCGCGATGCGCCATTCCTTCGTGCCCGGCACCAGGTGGTCCACCAGGACCCCGAGGCGGGCGTCCGGGCCCGGGGCGAAGGACGCGACGATGGACGGCAGGTCGTCGACGCCCTCCAGGTACTCCACCACCACGCCCTCGATGCGCAGGTCGTCGCCCCAGACCTTCTCGACCAGCTCCGCGTCGTGGCGGCCCTCCACATAGATCCGGCCGGCGCGGGCCACCCTCGCGCGCGCCCCCGGGACGGCCACCGAGCCCGACGCCGTGCGCGTGGGGCGCTGCACCGAGGGCTTGGGACGGACCAGGGTCACCGTCCGGCCCTCCAGCAGGAAGCCCCCCGGCTCCAGCGGGAACACCCGGTGCTTGCCGAAGCGGTCCTCCAGCGTCACCGTGCCGGCCTCGCAGCGGATCACCGCCCCGCAGAACCCCGTGCGCGGCTCCTCCACCACCAGGCCGGGTTCCGCCGGGACCTCCGGGACGGGCTTGGGCTTCTTCCACGGCGGGGTCAGGTCCGGAGAGTACTGGCGCATTCGGATGACGATAGGAGAAGGCGACCGGGAGGTCCCACGACACGCCGGGAATCGCTACGACACGCCGAATCGGGCCGCCAGTTCGTCCCGCTGGGCCCGTACGAACCCCGCATCCACCACCGCCCCGTGCCCCGGCACGTACACCGCGTCCTTCCCGCCCAGCTCCAGCAGCCGGTCCAGCGCCGCCGGCCAGTGCGAGGGGATCGCGTCCGGGCCCGCCTGCGGTTCGCCGGACTCCTCCACCAGGTCCCCGCAGAACACCACTTCCGACTCCCCGGGTTCCCCGGGGACGAACACCACCAGGTCGTGGGCCGTGTGGCCCGGCCCCACGTTCGCCAGCAGCACCTGCACCCCGCCCAGGTCCAGCGTCCACTCGCCGGAGACCTGGTGGTGCGGGCGGACCAGTGCGTCAGCCGCCTCGGCCGCCTCCGCCGGATCCAGGCCGTTGCGCACCGCGTCCGTGACCAGTTCCCCCCGCCCGTATGCGAGCACCCCGTCGACGCCCACCGCCCCGAACACCTGCGCGCCCGCGAACGCCGTCGCCCCGAAGACATGGTCGAAGTGCGGATGGGTGAGCGCGAGATGCGTCACACGCCGGTCTCCGCCGAGCGGCGCGAGCAGCCGCTCCGCCGCGTCGCGCAACCGCTCGCCCTCGGCCAGGCTCGACCCGGCGTCCACCAGCAGCGCCGCGTCGTCGCCCACCACCAGCCCGGCCGTGCAGTCCCAGACCGGAAGCCTGGCCCGCCCCACGCGCGCACTGAGCGCCTCCCACCCGGACCCTTCCCACAGCACCGTCATACGGCGACGCTATCCGCAGCCGCCCGACCCGGCAGGACAGGCCGGTACAGGTCGGTACACCTCGGCACGGCACCGGCGCCCGCCCTTGCCGGGTGTGTACCCGACAGCCGTACACTGGGCCGGGGAATGCTGGCACTCACAAGCGCAGAGTGCCAGGGGAAAGCGTCAAGGGGACATGACCGCTGGAGGTGTGCGCGATGCTCAGTGAACGCAGGCTCGAGGTGCTGCGCGCCATCGTCCAGGACTACGTGGGCACCGAAGAGCCGGTGGGTTCCAAGGCCCTCACCGAGCGGCACAACCTCGGCGTCTCCCCGGCCACCGTCCGCAACGACATGGCCGCGCTGGAGGAGGAGGGGTACATCGCCCAGCCGCACACCAGCGCCGGACGCATTCCCACGGACAAGGGCTACCGCCTCTTCGTCGACAAGCTCGCGGCCGTCAAGCCGATGAGCCCGCCCGAGCGCCGCGCCATCCAGAACTTCCTGGAGGGCGCCGTCGACCTCGACGACGTGGTGGCGCGCACGGTGCGGCTGCTCGCACAGCTCACCCGGCAGGTCGCCGTGGTGCAGTACCCGTCGCTGACACGCTCGACCGTGCGCCACGTGGAGTTGCTGTCGATGGCACCCGCGCGTGTGATGCTCGTGCTGATCACGGACACCGGCCGGGTCGAGCAGCGCATGATCGACTGCCCGGCGCCGTTCGGCGAGACGTCGCTCGCGGACCTGCGCGCGCGGCTCAACAGCCGGGTCGCCGGCCGCCGCTTCGCGGACGTCCCGCAGCTCGTGCAGGATCTGCCCGAGGCGTTCGAGGAGCCGGAGGACCGCGGCACGGTCTCGACGGTGCTCTCCACCCTCCTCGAGACGCTCGTGGAGGAGACCGAGGAGCGGCTGATGATCGGCGGCACTGCGAACCTGACCCGCTTCGCGCATGACTTCCCTCTCACCATCCGGCCCGTCCTGGAGGCACTGGAGGAGCAGGTCGTGCTCCTCAAACTGCTGGGTGAGGCGAAGGATCCGGCCAT
Organism: Streptomyces sp. NPDC107546; assembly: GCF_055639175.1. Taxonomy (NCBI): domain Bacteria; kingdom Bacillati; phylum Actinomycetota; class Actinomycetes; order Kitasatosporales; family Streptomycetaceae; genus Streptomyces; species Streptomyces sp. NPDC107546. Next base: position 151,992 of record NZ_JBVKBA010000013.1, read on the forward strand.
GCGGGTACGTATCGGCCATGAGAACGCGCACGAAGGACTCAACTCCACGTCCATCGTCTCCGTGGGCTACGGTTCGGGCGGCGAGGCAGTAGCGAAACTCGGCGTGGTCGGACCGACCCGCATGGATTACCCGGGAACGATGGGAGCGGTACGAGCGGTGGCACGGTACGTCGGACAGATCCTGGCGGAGTCGTAAGTGGCCACGGACTACTACGCCGTACTCGGCGTGCGCCGCGACGCGTCGCAGGAAGAGATCAAGAAGGCGTTCCGCCGGCTCGCCCGCGAGCTGCACCCGGACGTCAACCCCGATCCGAAGACGCAGGAGCGGTTCAAGGAGATCAACGCCGCGTACGAGGTGCTCTCGGACCCGCAGAAGAAGCAGGTCTACGACCTCGGCGGCGACCCGCTGTCCCAGTCGGGCGGCGCCGGCGCGGGTGGCTTCGGCGCGGGCGGCTTCGGGAACTTCTCCGACATCATGGACGCGTTCTTCGGCACGGCGTCGCAGCGTGGTCCGCGCTCGCGCACCCGCCGGGGCCAGGACGCGATGATCCGGCTCGAGGTCGAGCTGGACGAGGCGGCCTTCGGCACGACGAAGGACATCCAGGTCGACACGGCCGTCGTCTGCAACACCTGCAACGGCGAGGGCGCCGCGCCCGGTACGTCCGCGCAGACCTGTGACATGTGCCGTGGTCGCGGTGAGGTCTCGCAGGTCACCCGGTCCTTCCTGGGCCAGGTCATGACCTCCCGGCCGTGCCCGCAGTGCCAGGGCTTCGGCACGATCGTCCCGAACCCGTGCCCGGAGTGTGCCGGTGACGGGCGCGTGCGCTCGCGCCGGACGCTCACCGTGAAGATCCCGGCCGGTGTCGACAACGGCACCCGGATCCAGCTCGCGGGCGAGGGCGAGGTCGGCCCCGGCGGCGGTCCGGCCGGCGACCTGTACGTCGAGATCCACGAGCTGCCGCACACGACCTTCCAGCGCCGCGGCGACGACCTGCACTGCACGGTCACCATCCCGATGACGGCGGCGGCCCTCGGCACCAAGGTGCCGCTGGAGACGCTGGACGGCCTGGAGGAGGTCGACATCCGTCCCGGTACGCAGTCCGGGCAGTCGATCCCGCTGCACAACCGCGGTGTCACGCACCTGCGCGGCGGTGGCCGGGGCGACCTGATCGTCCACGTCGAGGTCCAGACGCCCACCAAGATGGATCCGGAGCAGGAGCGACTCCTGCGCGAGCTGGCGAAGCTGCGCGGCGAGGAGCGGCCGCAGGGTCAGTTCCAGCCCGGGCAGCAGGGGCTGTTCTCGCGGTTGAAGGACGCGTTCAACGGGCGCTGACGTGTTGGCACCCGGCGCTGGAGGGGCATCCGGCGCCGGGTGGCCGTTCCCGGGGGCTGCGCCCCCGGACCCCGCTTCGACCTGAACGGCCTCGTCCTCAATCTCCCCAACCCTCGTGGAGCAGGCGGAACCCCGGACGGGCTGATTTTCGCCGCTCCAGGCCGGCTTCATACGTTCTCTTTCCTCCGGCGTATGCCACGGTACCGGTGGATTCGGACTCGTTCGAAAGACGTGACAACATGCCGTCATGTCCTCCCTGACCGATCTCTTCCCGCACCCGATCGTGCAGGCCCCCATGGCCGGCGGCGCCTCCGTGCCGCAGCTCGCCGCCGCCGTGTCCGAGGCCGGTGGCCTGGGGTTCCTCGCGGCCGGGTACAAGACCGCCGACGGGATGTACCAGGAGATCAAGCAGCTCCGCGGGCTGACCCACCGCCCCTTCGGCGTGAACGTCTTCATGCCGCAGCCTGAGTACGCGGACCCGGCCGCCGTCGAGGTCTATGCCAATCAGCTCGCCGGCGAGGCCACCTGGTACGAGACCGAGCTCGGCGACCGCGACAGCGGCCGTGACGACGGCTACGACGCCAAACTCGCCGTCCTCCTGGACGACCCGGTCCCGGTGGTCTCCTTCCACTTCGGGGTCCCGGCCCCGGAGGTCCTGGACTCCCTGCGTCGCCTGGGCACCCTCACCCTGGTCACCGCGACCACCGCCGACGAGGCCCTGGCCGTGCAGGAGGCCGGCGCCGACGCGGTGATCGCGCAGGGCGTCGAGGCCGGCGGCCACCAGGGCACCCACCGGGACAGTCACGAGAACGACGGCGCCGGCATCGGGCTGCTCCCGCTCCTCGCCCAGGTCCGCGAGACCGTGAGCATTCCGGTCGTCGCCGCCGGAGGCATCATGCGCGGCAGCCAGATCGCCGCCGTCCTCGCCGCGGGCGCGAGCGCCGCCCAGCTCGGCACCGCGTTCCTCGCCACGCCCGAGTCCGGTGCGCACCCCGCGCACAAGCAGGCGCTGACCGACCCCCACTTCGTCCGGACCGAGCTGACCCGGGCGTTCTCCGGACGCCCGGCCCGCGGTCTGGTCAACCGGTTCATGCGCGAACACGGCCCCTACGCGCCCGCCGCGTACCCCGAGGTCCACCACCTCACCTCCCCCCTGCGCAAGGCGGCCGCCAAGGCCGGTGACGCGCAGGGCATGGCGCTGTGGGCGGGCCAGGGCCACCGCCTGGCGCGGGACCTGCCCGCCGGACGGCTGGTGGAGGTGCTGGTCGCGGAGGTTCAGGAGGCGGCGACAGCGTTGTCGGCGGGAGGTGCCGGGCGATGACGGCGCCGGTGTTCGTGGTGGAGGACTTCCGCGCCGGTCCCGCAGGCCGGTACGTCCTCGACGGCCCCGAGGGACGCCATGCGGTGTCCGTGAAGCGGCTGCGCCCGGGGGAGACCGTCGTGCTGACCGACGGCGCCGGGCGGTGGACGGAGTGCGAGGTCGTCGACACCGAGGGCAAGGACCGGTTGGTCGTGCACATGCACGGGGTGAACGAGGAGCCCGTGGAGTCTCCCCGTATCACCGTCGTCCAGGCCCTCCCCAAGGGCGACCGCGGTGAGCTGGCCGTGGAGACCATGACCGAGGTCGGCGTCGATGCGATCGTCCCCTGGCAGGCCTCCCGGTGCATCACCCAGTGGAAGGGCGACCGCGGGCTGAAGGCGCTCGGCAAGTGGCGGGCCACCGCCCGCGAGGCGGGCAAGCAGTCGCGCCGGGTGCGCTTCCCGGAGGTCGCGGACGCGGCGACCACCAAGCAGGTTGCCGCACTTCTCGCCAAGGCCGACTTCGCCGCCGTGCTCCACTCGGACTTCGAGTACGGCAGCGAGCCGCTCGCCACCGCCCAACTGCCCACCAAGGGTGAGATCGTGCTGGTCGTCGGGCCCGAAGGAGGCATCTCCTCCGAGGAGTTGGCAATGTTCCGGGAAGCCGGTGCGAAGGCGTACGTCCTCGGGCGTAGCGTCCTTCGTACATCGACCGCCGGCACCGCGGCGGCCGCGCTGCTGCTCGGCCGCACGGGCCGCTGGTCCTGACGCACGGATCTTCAACGAATCCATCGAGCCACCAAGGGAACGCCATGGAACTCGCCCAAGTGCGGCTGCTGGTCACGGACTTCCCGGCCTGCTACCGCTTCTACGCCGACGTCCTCGGTCTCAAGCCGCAGTCGGGCGCGGCCGACGGGCCGTACGAGAAGTTCAGCCCGGCCACCGGATCCGCGGGCATCGCGCTGCAGGACCGGGTGCTGATGGCCCAGGTCCTCGGCGAACTGGGCGACGAGGCCACGGGCCACCGCTCGCTGGTGGTACTGCGCGTGGACGACCTGGACGCGTACTGCGCCGAGATCACCTCCCGCGGCGCGACCCTGCTGCACGGCCCGGCCCCGATGACGGACCGTATGCGCGTCGCCCACCTCAAGGACCCGGAGGGCAATCTGGTGGAGCTTCAGCAGTGGCTGCTGCTGCGCGGTTGACGGCGCGGGGAGGCTGACGGCGGGGCGCTCACGTGACCGTATGCGCTCTACCGTCGCCGCCGCGGGAGTGGCACGCTGCCCTTCATGGGGGCATTGCGGCGCATTGGGCGACGGCCCGGGTCACGGCGGCTCGCCGCGGTCACCGGCCTCGCGATGGTGACCGTGGGCGGAGCCGTGGCCTGTCAGCCCGGTGATCTCAGCTCCGCGTCGGTGGCGTACACCACGGACCAGACCGCCACCAAGGAGCTGGAGCGGCAGCATGTGAAGGTGCGCTGGCTGAGCTGCTCGGGCGACTACGGCAGCGGCGGGACCGGTACGTCGGGCACGCCCGGCTCGGCGCCCTCGGCGAGCGAGACCGCAGTCGTCACCGTCGACTGCAAGGGGCAGACGGACGACGGCAAGGACATCACCGTCAAGGGCCGGGTCACCCGCGCCGTCGACGGCAGGTGTGTCCGCGGGGACCTCAGGGCCACCGTGGGCGGCAGGGAGGTGTTCCACGTCAGCGGCCTCGGCAACTGCCAGGGCGGCACGCCCAGCCCGCCCGCCGGCCGCCCGACCGGCCCCGGGCAGCCCGGGCCCACGGTCACGGTCACCGTCACCAGGACCATCTGGTGCCAGGGCGACCCCACCTGCTGGCCGGTTCAGGGCAAGTGAGGGACGCGAGCGGTGCGGGCATGGCACAGGTAAGTGGGAAAACCCCCTGTTCGGGTCTGCGCTCGCTGCTTAGGGTGACCTGGTGACTCAGTCCGCAGCGCCCGCGTATCTCCGTTTCCCGCATCTGCACGGCGAGTTGGTCGCCTTCACCGCCGAGGACGACGTCTGGGTCGCCCCACTCGACGGCGGCCGCGCCTGGCGGGTCAGCGCCGACAACATACCCGTGAACCACCCCCGCATCTCCCCGGACGGCACGACCGTCGCCTGGACCTCCACCCGCGACGGCGCCCCCGAGGTGCACATCGCGCCGATCGACGGCGGACCCGCCAAGCGCCTCACCCACTGGGGAAGCGTGAAGACCCAGGTGCGCGGCTGGACCCCCGACGGGGACGTGCTCGCGCTCAGCGCGGTCGGCCAGGCCTCCTTCCGCCGCACCTGGGCGCACGCCGTACCGCTCGACGGGGGACCGGCGACCACGCTGCCGTACGGGCCCGTCGGCGAGGTCGCGTACGGGCCGCACACCGTGCTGCTGTCCGCCGGGGCACGCGAAGCCGCCCTCTGGAAGCGGTACCGGGGCGGCACGGCCGGCAAGCTGTGGATCGACCGTGAGGGCAACGGCGAGTTCGTACGGCTGCACGAGGACCTGGACGGGAACATCGAGTACCCGTCGTGGGTGGGGGACCGTATCGTCTTCCTCTGTGACCACGAGGGCGTCGGGGCGCTGTACTCCTCGCTCGCCGACGGCTCCGACCTGCGGCGGCACACGCCCGGTGGGGGCACCTCCCGCTCGAGCGAGGTCGAGAGCGGGGGAGGCTTCTACGCCCGGCACGCGGCCACCGACGGCACCCGGGTCGTGTACTCCTCCGCCGGCCGGCTGTGGATCCTCGACGACCTCGACGGCGCCGAGCCCAGGCCGCTCGACATCCGGCTCGGCGGGCAGCGCGTGGATCTCCAGCCGTATCCGGTCGACGCCTCCCGCTGGTTCGGGGCCGCCTCGCCCGACCACACCGGGCGCGGCAGCGCCGTCTCGGTGCGCGGGGCCGTCCACTGGGTGACCCACCGCTCGGGGCCCGCCCGCGCGCTCGCCGCCGAGCACGGCGTGCGCGCCCGGCTGCCGCACACCTTCCGCGCGGACGGCGAGGAGTGTGTGGTGTGGGTGACGGACGCGGAGGGCGACGACGCGCTGGAGTTCGCGCCCGCCACCGGCCTCGCCCCCGGCGCGGTCCCGCGACGGCTCGCCGCCGGGCAGCTCGGGCGGGTGCTGGGGCTCGCGGTGTCGCCCGACGGCAGCAGGGTGGCCGTCGCCGCGCACGACGGGCGGGTGCTGCTCGTCGAACGGGACAGCGGCGAGGTGCGCGAGGTCGACCGCAGCGAGGACGGCGAGGTCAGCGGGCTCGTCTTCGCACCCGACTCGGCGTGGCTGGCCTGGTCGCACCCCGGGCCGCGCCCGCTGCGGCAGCTCAAACTCGCCAACACGGCCGACCTCTCGGTGACCGAGGCGACCCCGCTGCGGTTCCGGGACTACGCGCCCGCGTTCACCCTCGACGGCAAGCATCTCGCGTTCCTCTCGGCGCGCTCCTTCGACCCGGTGTACGACGACCACGTCTTCGACCTCGCCTTCGTGGGCGGCTCCCGGCCGCACCTGATCACGCTCGCCGCGACCACCCCGTCCCCGTTCGGGCCGCAGCGGCACGGCCGCCCCTTCGAGACGCCCGACAAGGACGAGACACCCGACAGCGAGGGCGCGCCGACCACCCGCGTCGACCTGGAGGGCCTCGCCGACCGGATCGTGCCGTTCCCGGTGGAGGCCGCGCGCTACTCGGGGCTGCGCGCCGCCAAGGACGGGGTGCTGTGGCTGCGGCACCCGGTGCGCGGCGTCCTGGGCGCCTCCCGCGCCACGCCCGACGATCCCGACCCCAGGAGTGAGCTGGAGCGGTACGACCTGATCCAGCAGCGCATCGAGCACCTCGCCTCGGACGCCGACCACTTCTCGGTCACCGGCGACGGCAAGCGGGTGCTGCTGTGGACCGACGGCAAGCTCAAGGTCGTCCCCAGCGACCGGCGCGCCCCGAACGACGACGACTCCGACGCGAACATCACCGTCGACCTGTCGCGCATCCGGCAGACCGTCGATCCGGCGGCCGAGTGGCGGCAGATGTTCGACGAGACCGGCCGGATCATGCGGGACAACTTCTGGCGGCCCGACCTGGGCGGCGTCGACTGGGACGGCGTACTGGACCGGTACCGGCCGGTGCTCGAGCGGGTCGCCACCCACGACGACCTGGTCGACCTGCTGTGGGAGGTGCAGGGCGAGCTGGGCACCTCGCACGCGTACGTCCTTCCCCACGGCTACGGACCGGGCCAGGACCGGCGGCAGGGACTGCTCGGCGCCGACATCTCCCGGCACGCGGACGGCAGTTGGCGTGTCGACCGGGTGCTGCCCTCGGAGACCTCCGACCCCGACGCCCAGGCACCGCTGGCCGCACCCGGGGTGGCGATACGGGCCGGTGACGCGATCGTCGCGGTCGGCGGGCGGCCGGTGGATCCGGGGACCGGGCCCGGGCCGCTGCTGGTGGGGACGGCCGGCAAACCGGTGGAGCTGACGGTCTCGCCGGCGGGTGGGGGCGACCTGCGGTACGCCGTCGTCGTCCCGATCGCCGACGAGGAGCCGCTCAGGTACCACGCGTGGGTGGCGGACCGGCGGGCGTACGTGCACGAGAGGTCCGGCGGGCGGCTCGGGTATCTGCACGTGCCGGACATGCAGGCGCCCGGCTGGGCCCAGATTCACCGCGACCTGCGGGTCGAGGTCGCCCGGGAGGGGCTGATCGTGGACGTGCGGGAGAACCGGGGCGGCCACACCTCCCAGCTGGTCGTGGAGAAACTGGCGCGGCGGATCGTGGGCTGGGACCTGCCGCGGGGGCTACGGCCGTACAGCTACCCGGAGGACGCCCCGCGCGGGCCCGTCGTCGCGGTCGCCAACGAGTTCTCCGGCTCGGACGGCGACATCGTCAACGCGGCCGTCAAGGCGCTCGGCATCGGTCCGGTGGTCGGGACGCGGACGTGGGGCGGTGTCATCGGGATCGACAGCAAGTACCGGCTGGTCGACGGCACGCTGGTGACCCAGCCCAAGTACGCCTTCTGGCTGGAGGGGTACGGGTGGGACGTGGAGAACCACGGTGTCGATCCCGACGTCGAGGTGGTCCAGGCCCCGCAGGACCACGCGGCGGGCCGCGACACGCAGTTGGACGAGGCGATCCGCCTGGCACTGGCGGCACTGGAGGAACGTCCGGCGAAACAGCCCCCGGAGCTGCCGGCACTGTGATACGCCGCCCCTCTCCGGAAGGGCGGCGGATGCTCTCCACCCGCTCGCCCTCCCGGGGCGGGCGGGTGGAGAGTGCCGATAGCATGCCGTCGTAGTGATCAGTCCGTGTGAGGAGGCACGCATGGCGGGAGAGCCGCAGGACGACTGCCTGTTCTGCAAGATCGTCGCGGGGCAGATCCCGGCGACGATCGTCCGGGAGACCGACACCACCGTCGCCTTCCAGGACATCAACCCCCAGGCGCCGACCCATGTGCTGGTCATCCCGCGGGTGCACCACCGGGACATCGCCGCCCTCGCCGCCGCCGAACCGGCCATCACCGCCGACGTGCTCCGCGAGGCCGGCGAGGTCGCAGCGCAGGAGAAGCTCGAGAGCTACCGCGTCGTCTTCAACACCGGCAGCGGCGCCGGCCAGACCGTCTGGCACGCGCACGCCCACGTCCTGGGCGGCCGCGGCCTGCAGTGGCCCCCCGGATAAGGCGCCGTGTCCGTACGCGAACTGGTCGTCCTCGGCACCGCCAGCCAGGTCCCGACCCGACACCGCAACCACAACGGCTACCTGCTGCGCTGGGACGGCGAGGGCATCCTCTTCGACCCCGGCGAGGGCACCCAGCGGCAGATGCTGCGTGCCGGGGTCGCCGCGCACGACCTGCACCGGATCTGCGTCACGCACTTCCACGGCGACCACTCGCTGGGCCTCGCCGGTGTCATCCAGCGCATCAACCTCGACCAGGTACCCCACGAGATCACCGCGCACTACCCGACGTCGGGCCGCCGGTTCTTCGAGCGGCTGCGCTACGCGACGGCGTACCGCGAGACCGTCTCCCTGACCGAGGCGCCGGTCGACGCGGACGGGCCCCTCGCCGTCACCTCCGCATACACGCTCCAGGCCCGCCGGCTCTCCCACCCCGTCGAGTCCTACGGCTACCGGATCGTCGAGCCGGACGGGCGCCGCATGCTGCCCGAACGGCTCGCGGCGCACGGCATCAAAGGCCCCGACGTCGGACGGCTCCAGCGGGAGGGCTCTCTCGGGGGCGTGTCGCTGGAGGAGGTCAGCGAGGTGCGGCGCGGGCAGCGGTTCGCGTTCGTCATGGACACCCGGCTGTGCGACGGCGTCCACGCCCTCGCCGACGGCTGCGACATGCTCGTCATCGAGTCGACCTTCCTGGACGAGGACGCCCGGCTCGCCGACGAGCACGGGCATCTGACGGCCGGACAGGCCGGACGTGTCGCCGAGGAAGCCGGAGTGCGGCATCTCGTCCTCACCCACTTCAGCCAGCGCTACACCGAGCCGGACGAGTTCGAACGGCAGGCGCGTGCCGCCGGGTTCCAGGGAGAGCTGACCGTGGCGCACGACCTGATGCGGGTGCCGGTTCCGAAACGGCGGTAAAGCCCCCGTACGATGCTTCGATGCCCCTCCCGAAAGCTGAACTGCACCTGCACATCGAAGGCACCCTGGAGCCCGAGCTGGCCTTCGAGCTGGCCGCCCGCAACGGTGTGAAGCTGCCCTACGCCGACACTGACGCACTGCGCGCGGCCTACGCCTTCGAGGACCTCCAGTCCTTCCTGAACCTGTACTACGAGCTGATGGCCGTCCTGCGCACCGAGCGGGACTTCGAGGACCTCGCGAACGCCTACCTCGCGCGCGCCGCCGCGCAGGGCGTGCGGCACGCCGAGATCTTCTTCGACCCGCAGGCCCACACCGCCCGCGGCGTGGACATGGGCACGGTGGTGGAGGGGCTGTGGCGGGCGCTCGGACACAGCGAGCACAACCACGGCGTCTCCACCCAGCTGATCATGTGCTTCCTGCGGGACGAGTCCGCCGAGTCGGCCATGGAGACGCTCGAAGCGGCGAGGCCGTACCTCGACCGGATCACCGGTGTCGGTCTCGACTCGGCCGAGGTCGGGCATCCGCCGGTCAAGTTCCGCGAGGTGTACGCGGCCGCCGCCGCCCTGGGTCTCAGGCGCGTGGCGCACGCGGGGGAGGAGGGGCCGCCGGAGTACATCACCGAGGCCCTCGACGTGCTCGGTGTCGAGCGCGTCGACCACGGGCTGCGCTGCATGGAGGACCCGGCCCTGGTCGAGCGGCTCGTGAGGGAGCGGATCCCGCTGACCCTGTGCCCCCTGTCCAACGTCCGCCTGCGCGCCGTCGACGCCCTGGAGGACCACCCCCTGCCGGCCATGCTCGACGCCGGGCTGCTGTGCACCGTCAACTCCGACGACCCCGCCTACTTCGGCGGCTACGCCGGCGACAACTTCGACGCCGTCCGCACGTCCCTGGGGCTCGACGAGGAGCGGCTGCGCGAGCTGGCCCGCAACTCCTTCCTCGCGTCCTTCCTGGAGCACGACGAGGAGCGGCGGGCGAGCTACCTCGCCGAGGTGGACGCGTACGCGTTCTCGTAGGCGTCGGGTACGGCCACGACCGGTGCGCCGCCCCCGAGCTCTTCGAGCTGGGGGGATCCCCACCCACGGCGCACCGCGGCCGGCCGCGGCGTGCGGCCCCCCGTGCGCAGGGCGACCGCGGTCAACGGGAACGCGACCGCGAGCAGCCCGGCGGCGAGGATCGCGCCCATCGCCGGGAACCCCGCCTGAGCGGACAGCACACTGCCGGTCAGCGGGCCCGCCGCCGTGCCGAGCGAGGACGCGGAGCCGACGAGGACGGCCCACCGGCCGCGCCCGTCGAGGGAGGCGGCGAGGCCGATCAGATACGACAGCACGATCGGGTACAGCGTGTTCCAGGCGATCTCGCCGGTCGCGAAGGTGCCGAGCCCGGTCGCGGACGCGCTGGCCGCGATGCAGCCGGCGATGAGCGCGGTGCCCGCGCCGATGGGCAGCGCACGGCCGAGGCGCGGGCCGAGCGCGCCCGCGCCCATCACGCCGAGCAGCCCGGCGCCGAGCGCGACCGCGAAGACCGCGCCGACGGTGACCTCCGTGAGGTGCGCCTGGGTGAGGCCGATGCGTCCGCTGACGCCCCACAGGGAGTTCTGGGCGAGGGACCAGCACAGGATGCCGGCGGCCAGGACCAGCCCCGAGCGCGGGTGCGGCAGCCGGCCGCTCTCGTGGGTGGCCGTGGTGGCCGGGCCGTCGGAGGTGAGGCGACCGGTCGCGGGCCACACCAGCAGCGCGGTGAGCGCGATAGCGGCGAGCGGGAGGCCGTGGCCCGGGCCGAGGTGGGGGACCGTCAGATAGACGGCGCCCGCGAGCGCGGAGACCCCGAACAGGCCGAGCGTGGAGGCGCGGTGGGGGTCGTGCTGGGCGGCGATACCGGTCGCGGCGACCGTGGTGACCGTCCCCGAGCCGAACCCGCCGACGACCGCCCCCGCGACGACCACGGGGATGCTGTGGCTCAGGGCGGCCGTGCCGTAGCCGGCGGCGGCGCACAGGAGCCCGGCGCGGGCGAGGCGGCGAGGCCCGATGCGGCGGACGTGCGCGGCGAGCAGGAAGCCCGCGGTCGCCGAACTCAGCAGCAGGGCACTGCCGATGGAGCCGGCTTCGGTGGCGGAGAGCGGAAGGCCGGAGTCGAGCCTGCCGACGGTGGTGGGCAGCAGGTAGGAGGCGAGGTACCCGGCCGCGAAAAGGGCGACGAGGGGCCAGGGCGGGGCGGTGCGGGAGGACACGGGCGTTCCAGGGCGTGCGAAAAGAGCGGCTCAGAAAGGGAGGAGGGGCGCCGTCCGTCGAACGACAGGAACGTGCGGGGTATTTGTATCAAGCACGCGGTTCGAGAAGAAGCGCAGAGTATGTGATGTGAGTCACTTTCGAGTTTGGCCCTGATGAGGCCGGGTAGTGGCAGTCGCTCTCTTTTTCTTCCGTCGCCCTCAGCGCCAGTGCGGAGCGCCCGCGCCGCTCACCGTGACACCTTCGATCCTGGCCCGGATCTCCCGCATCACCGCGACAATCCGCTCCTCATGACCCTGCGTCAGCCGGGCCACCGGCACCGAGCAGCTGATCGCGTCCTGTGCCGGGGTGTCGTAGCGCAGGGCGAAGCCGAAGCCCGCGATGCCGACGACGCTCTCCTCCCGGTCGATGGAATAGCCCCGCTCGCGCGTGGCGGCGAGGTCCGTCAGCAGGGACTCCCGCGTCGTGTGCGTGTTGGCGGTCAGGGGCTCGAACGGTCCCTGTGGCACCGCCTCGTCCGGCCGCTGCGCCAGCAGTGCCTTGCCGAGCGCGCCCGCGTGCGCGGGCAGCCGCCGGCCCACGCGGCTGATCGTGCGCAGGTATTCGTGCGACTCTCGCGTCGCCAGATACGCCACGTCCCCGCCGTCCAGTCGTCCCAGGTGGATCGTCTCGCCGAGCGCCTCCGACGCCTCGTCCAGATAGGGGCGGAGGAGGCGCACGCGTGGGTCGGAATCCAGGTAGCTCGTGCCGGTCAGTAGCGCGTGGATGCCGATGCCGTACAGCGAGCCGGTGACGTCCGTCCGCACCCAGCCCCGCGAGATCAGGGTCTGCAGCAGGGCGTACATCGAGCTGCGCGGTACGCCGAGCTCGTCCGCCAGCTCCTGCAGACGTGCCGGACGGTCGCCGCGCGCGGCGAGTACCTCGAGCAGCTCCACCGTGCGTGCGGCCGACTTGACCTCGCGGACGCCCCCTGTGTCGGACATGCGGCGATGGTAATGCGGCGGGCGGTGCGGCACTCCGGTCGCGGTGGGGGCATTGACGGGTCTCGTTCGCCTATCTAACCTCCATCTTCATACGTGGATGGTATCCGGGTGGGGAGATGAGCAGGGTGAGCGACGGTTCGGACACGGAGGCCGTGGCACGGCGGCTGCGGGACGGTATGGCGCGCGGGATCCTGTCGTTCCCGCTCACGAGCTTCCACGACGACGGCTCCCTCGACCTCGAGGGCTTCCGCGCCCATGTCGCGGCGCAGCTCGCCACCGGCCCCGGCGCCGTCTTCCCCGCCTGCGGCACCGGAGAGTTCTTCTCCCTGGGCGAGGACGAGTACGGGCAGGTGGTCGCCGCGGCGGTGGAGGCCGCCGGAGGTGCCGTGCCCGTAGTCGCGGGCGTGGGATACGGCTGGGCGCAGGCCGTGCGGTTCGCGCGGATCGCCGAGGACGCCGGCGCCGATGCGCTGCTCGTCCTGCCGCACTACCTGGTCGCGGCCCCGCAGGACGGGCTCGTCGCCCAGCTCGAGCACATCGCCGCCCGCACCCGGCTGCCGCTGATCGCCTACCAGCGCGGTCAGGTCGCCTACGGACTTCAGGCGTTCCGGCGCATCACCGAGATCCCCGGCGTCATCGGACTCAAGGACGGCCACAGCGACCTGGACCGGCTGCAACGGCTCACCCTCGCCGCACCCGAGGGCTTCCTGTTCTTCAACGGCGCCGCCACCGCGGAGGTCCAGGCCCGCGCGTACGCCGCCGTGGGCGTCCCCGCCTACTCCTCCGCCGTTCACGCCTTCGCCCCCGAGATCGCGGTCGCCTTCTTCACCTCGCTGCGCGCCGGAGACGACGCCACGGTGGACAAGCTGCTGCGCGACTTCTACGTCCCGCTCGTCGCGCTGCGCGACCGGGTGCCCGGATACGCCGTGTCGCTGGTCAAGGCCGCCGCCCGGCTGCGCGGCCGCCCCGTGGGACCCGTGCGCGCCCCGCTCACCGAGCCGTCGGCCGCCGATCTGGCCGACCTGAAGGACCTGCTGACCGCCGGACTCGACCTCGTAGGAGCAGCCCTGTGACCCGCGACCTGACCGTCTCCGAGGTGCGGCTGACCCCGATCCTGGTCGCCGACCCGCCCCTGCTGAACACCCAGGGCGTCCACCAGCCGTACACGCCCAGGCTGATCGTCGAGGTGGTGACGGCCGACGGCACCAGCGGCGTGGGCGAGACCTACGGCGACACCAAGTACCTGGAACTCGCCCGGCCCATCGCCGACAAGCTGGTCGGCCGTCAGGCGTCCGACCTCAACGGCCTGTTCACGGTCGCGGAGGACGTGGCCGTCGACGGCTCCAGGGCCTCCGACCGGCTCGACGTCGGCGGACTGCGCGGCGTCCAGACGAGCGACAAGCTGCGCCTGTCCGTCCTCTCCGCCTTCGAGGTCGCCTGCCTCGACGCGCTCGGCAAGGCGCTCGGGCTGCCCGTGCACGCGCTGCTCGGCGGCAAGCTGCGCGACGAGGTCGAGTACAGCGCGTACCTTTTCTACAAATGCGCCGCTCACCCCGAGGGCGTGGCGGCAGAGCAGGACGACTGGGGAGCCGCGCTCGACCCGGCGGGTGTCGTCACCCAGGCGCGGAGGTTCAAGGAGCGGTACGGCTTCACGTCCTTCAAGCTCAAGGGCGGCGTCTTCCCGCCGGGGCAGGAGATCGCCGCGATCCGCGCGCTCGCCGAGGCGTTTCCCGAGCATCCGTTGCGCCTGGACCCCAACGGTGCCTGGTCGGTGGAGACCTCGGTGAAGGTGGCCGAGGAACTGCGCGACGTGCTCGAGTACCTGGAGGACCCGGCCCTCGGCACACCCGCCATGGCCGAGGTCGCCGCGCGGACCGGCGTGCCGCTCGCCACCAACATGTGCGTGACCACGTTCGACGAGATCAAGGAGGCGTTCACGCAGGGCGCCGTGCAGGTGGTGCTCTCCGACCACCACTACTGGGGCGGGCTGCGCAACACGCGCGAACTCGCCGCGATCTGCCGCGTGTTCGGCGTCGGGGTGTCCATGCACTCCAACACCCACCTCGGCATCTCGCTGGCCGCGATGACCCACGTCGCCTCGACCGTGCCGGACCTCCACCACGCCTGCGACACCCACTACCCCTGGCAGTCCGAGGACGTCGTCACCGAGCGCATCGCGTTCACCGGCGGCCGGGTCGCCGTACCCGACGCGCCCGGGCTCGGCGTCAGCCTGGACCGCGATCGGCTGGCCGCGCTGCACGAGCGCTGGCTCGCCGACGACGGCGGCCTGCGCGACCGCGACGACGCGGCGGCGATGCGGGTCGCGGACCCGGGGTGGGTGACGCCGACGGTGCCCCGCTGGTAGCGGACCCCGAGCCTGGCGGGCGCGGTGCGCGCGCCCGCCGGTGGCCGACCGCCGACCCCGGCGGGCGCGGGCGACCGGCCCGCCCGGAGCGACGCTTGGTGCACACTGGCTGGATCAGCACCACGCCAGGGAGCGCACCGTGACCGCGTCCATCGGAGAGGGACCACACCGCCACCACGCCCACGTCGACCCCCTTGCCGCGCTGCGCGCGCCCGGCGACCCGCCCTGGGACGTCTACCTCACGGGGACCGTCTTCCTCGACATCATCTTCACCGGCCTCGACTCCGCCCCGGTGCGCGGCACCGAGTCCTGGGCGCGGGGCATGGGGTCGAGCCCCGGGGGCGTCGCCAACATGGCCACCGCGCTGGCCCGCCTCGGGCTGCGGACGTGCCTGGCGGCGGCCTTCGGTGACGACCACTACGGCGAGTACTGCTGGAACGAGTTGAAGGACGGCGAGGGCATCGACCTCTCGCCGTCCCGCAAGGTCCCCGGCTGGCACTCCCCGGTGACCGTTTCCATGGCCTACGAGGGCGAGCGCA
Source organism: Streptomyces sp. NPDC107546 (assembly GCF_055639175.1). Taxonomy (NCBI): domain Bacteria; kingdom Bacillati; phylum Actinomycetota; class Actinomycetes; order Kitasatosporales; family Streptomycetaceae; genus Streptomyces; species Streptomyces sp. NPDC107546. The sequence continues at coordinate 167,304 of NZ_JBVKBA010000013.1, forward strand.
CCATGGTCTCCCACGGCCACGAGCCGCCGCCGGAGGAGCCCTCCCGCCCGTCGCCCACCACCACCCTCAACGGACGGCCTCCGGGCGAAGATCTTTTCGCCTGCCCGCCGCGCGCCCGGGCCGCGGTCGCCTCGCTGACGCCGGGCAGGCGTGAGCCGTGGATCGCGCAGGCCGCGAAGCAGGGCACACGGATCTTCGCCGACGTCGGCTGGGACGAGACCGGGGCGTGGGACCCGGCGGGGCTGGCCGACCTCGAACACTGCGAGGCGTTCCTGCCGAACGCCGAGGAGGCCATGCGGTACACCGGCACGGACTGCCCGCGCGCCGCCGCGCACGCGCTCACCGAGTATGTGCCGCTGGCCGTGGTCACCCTCGGCGCGGAGGGGGCGTACGCCGTGGACGGGCGCACCGGGGAGAGCGCGGGCGTGCCCGCGATCGCCGTGGAGGCGCTAGACCCCACGGGGGCGGGTGACGTCTTCGTGGCGGGTTTCGTGACCGGCACGCTGGCGGAGTGGCCGCTGGCCGACCGGCTCGCCTTCGCCGGTCTGACGGCGGCGCTGTCCGTCCAGGAGTTCGGCGGCTCGTTGTCGGCGCCCGACTGGTCGGAGATCGGGGCGTGGTGGCGCAAGGTCCAGTCCTACGAGAACCAGGACCCGGCGGCCCTGACCCGCTACGCGTTCCTGGAGGGCCTGGTCCCTGAGGAGGGCATCGAAGCGTGGCCGCGCCGCCGCGCCGTCCCGACGATCGGCTTCCGCCGACCGGGGTGACGCTCGCGGGCGGCGGACGCCGAGGGTTGTTTCGACCGCGCCGCCCCCACCCGTCCCACCCTCCAGGGGCTCTGCCCCTTCGACCCCGCAGGGGCTCCGCCCCTGGACCCCGGCGGGGACTGCGTACCCTGCACCCCTCCGGGGCTGGGCTGATTTTCAGCCCGTCCGGGGTCCCCCCTGCTCGAAGAGCTTGGGGGAGCCTGAGGACGAGGCCGTTGAGGCCGAAGCGCGGATCTGGGGCGCAGCCCCCAGGGACGGGAAGGGTAGGGGCGGCGGGGGCGAAAACCTCTCAGAAGCCCAGCCGCCGCAGCTGCTTCGGGTCCCGTTGCCAGTCCTTCGCCACCTTCACATGGAGGTCCAGGAACACCGGCGTCCCCAGCAGCGCCTCGATGTGCTTGCGGGACTTGATGCCGACCTCCTTCAGCCGCTTGCCCTTGGGCCCGATGATGATCCCCTTCTGGCTCGGCCGCTCGATGTAGACGTTCGCGTGGATGTCCAGCAGCGGCTTGTCCGCCGGACGGTCCTCGCGCGGCAGCATCTCCTCCACCACCACCGCGATCGAGTGCGGCAGCTCGTCCCGGACGCCCTCCAGCGCCGCCTCACGGATCAGCTCCGCCACCATGACCTGCTCCGGCTCGTCCGTCAGGTCGCCCTCGGGATACAGCGCCGGCCCCTCCGGCAGCAGCGGGATCAGCAGGTCCGCCAACAGCCCCACCTGCTTGTTCGCGGTCGCCGACACCGGGACGATCTCCGCCCACTCGATCCCCAGCTCCTCACCCAGCCGGTCGATCGCGATGAGCTGCTCGGCCAGGGCCTTGGAGTCCACCAGGTCCGTCTTCGTGACGATCGCGACCTTCGGGGTCTTCCTGATCCCCGCCAGCTCCTTCGCGATGAAGCGGTCCCCGGGACCGATCTTCTGGTCGGCGGGCAGACAGAAACCGATCACGTCGACCTCCGCCCACGTCGCGCGCACCACGTCGTTCAGGCGCTCGCCCAGCAGGGTGCGCGGCTTGTGCAGACCCGGCGTGTCCACCAGGATCAGCTGCGCGTCCGGCCGGTGCACGATGCCCCGTACCGTGTGCCGCGTCGTCTGCGGTCGGTTCGAGGTGATCGCCACCTTCTGCCCGACCAGAGCGTTCGTCAGGGTGGACTTGCCCGCGTTGGGACGGCCCACGAAACAGGCGAAGCCCGCCCGGTGGACGGCCTCGGTGGGCTCGGATGGCTGGGTGCGCACGCTCATGGCGCCCATTCTCCCTGATCCACGGAGCCCCTCCGCACGCCCGGCCGCGCCCCGGGCCCCCCGCGCCCCCCGGTGAGATTCCGGAAACCTTCCCGCAACACGAAACGTCACGGAAACACACCTGTACGCAACAGGAAACGAGCGCCGGTGACCCTCGGACGAGCCCCCGCACCGTAGGAGAGCCCGTGACCCTGGCCGCGTCCCACATCGACACCGGCGACACCGCCTGGCTGCTCGCCGCCACCGCACTCGTGCTGCTGATGACCCCCGGCCTCGCCCTCTTCTACGGCGGCATGGTCCGCACGAAAAGCGTGCTCAACATGCTGATGATGAGCTTCGTGTCGATCGCTCTGGTCACGGTGGTGTGGTTGGCCTGCGGCTACTCCCTCGCCTTCGGCGACGACGCGTTCGCCGGTCTCATCGGCGGGCTGAAACACTCGGGCATGGCGGGCCTCGGCCCGGACAGCCTCCACGGCACCGTGCCCACCCTCCTCTTCGCCACCTTCCAGCTCACCTTCGCGATCATCACCGCCGCCCTGATCAGCGGCGCGATCGCGGACCGTGCGAAGTTCGGCGCCTGGCTGGTCTTCGTGCCCGTCTGGGCCCTGCTCGTATACGTTCCCGTCACCCACTGGGTGTGGGGTCCGGGTGGCTGGATCCTGGACAAGCTCGGCGCCCTCGACTTCGCGGGCGGCCTGCCCGTCGAGATCACCTCCGGGGCGTCCGGACTGGCGCTGTGCCTGGTCCTCGGCCCGCGTCTGGGCTTCAAGAAGGACGCCATGCGTCCCCACAACCTGCCCATGGTGGTGCTCGGCGCGGGTCTGCTGTGGTTCGGCTGGTTCGGTTTCAACGCCGGTTCGGCCCTCGGCGCGAACGGCCTCGCCGCGGCCGCCTTCCTCAACACCCTCGCCGCCGGCTGCACCGGCCTGCTCGGCTGGCTCTTCGTCGAGCAGAAGCGCGACGGGCACCCGACCACGCTGGGCGCCGCCTCCGGCGCGGTCGCGGGCCTCGTCGCGATCACGCCCTCCTGCGGCACGGTGTCCCTGCTCGGTGCGCTGGTCGTCGGCCTCGCCGCCGGTGTCGGCTGCTCGTACGCGGTGAGCTGGAAGTTCAGGCTCGACTACGACGACTCGCTCGACGTCGTCGGCGTCCACCTGGTCGGCGGCGTCATCGGCACCCTTCTCATCGGCCTGTTCGCGGTGAAGGAGATGACCGGCGGAGCCGAGGGCCTCCTCTACGGCGGTGGGATCGCACAGCTCGGCAAGCAGCTCCTCGCGGTGGTCGTCGTGGCGGCGTACGCCTTCGGCGCGACGTACGGCATCGGCAAGCTGATCGACAAGACGGTGGGCTTCCGCGCGAGCGAGGAGCAGGAGCACACCGGACTGGACCTTACGGTGCACGCCGAGACCGCTTACGATCACGGGGTCCTGGGCCACGGCGCCCCGGTCGCCCACTCCGTCCCCGCAACCACCCAGAAGGTCACGACCCAGGCATGAAGCTCATCACCGCGATCGTCAAGCCGTTCCGCCTCGACACGGTCAAGACGGCCCTGCAGGAACTCGGCGTGCACGGCCTGACCGTGACCGAGGCCAGCGGCTACGGCCGCCAGCGCGGCCACACCGAGGTGTACCGGGGGGCCGAGTACCGGGTCGATCTCGTGCCCAAGGTCCGGATCGAGGTCGTGGTCGAGGATGCGGACGCCGACGCCGTCATCGACGCGATCGTGAAGGCCGCGCAGACGGGGAAGATCGGAGACGGGAAGGTCTGGGCAGTGCCGGTCGAGACGGTCGTACGCGTACGGACGGGCGAGCGCGGCCCCGACGCGCTCTGACCGCCGTCGCTCCCGCCACCACCCCCGCCACGAACACGGCCGTGACCACCAGCCACGGCAGCGCGAAGAACGAGGCGCTCGCCGACTCACGCGTGTCCTTCGCACTCGCCGTCAACGTGACGTCGCCCCAGTCGAATTGGGGCCCGTCCCGCCATGGTTCGGACAACCGCACGCGCTGACCGGGCAGCAGCTCGGAGGGGATCCGCGACAGGGAGCGCGTCAGGAGCGTCCGGCCGAACAGGCCCGTCGCCCGCAGCTCCACCTTCGGGTCGAGCGTGACGTTGCCGGTGTTGTGCAGGGTGTAGGAGACGGTCGCCGTGCTGTCCCCGAGGCCGGGGACCAGAGGCTGGTGGTGGGTGACGCGGACGTCCTCGACGGCGATGGCGGGCAGCGTGGGTCCGCCGACAAGGAGGTGGACACGGGCGCCGACGGCCCGCTGCACACCGAGCACGACCGAGCCGTGCCCCCTGTCGATCCGCTCGTCCAGCGCCACCAGCGCCCCCGGATGGTCACCCGGTTCCGCGCCCTCGGGCACCCGCAGTGTGAACGGCACGGTGACCGAGCCGTGCGCGGGGACCGTCACCCGGGCCTTCGCGGGCTTCGCCCACGCCCCCACCCCCCGCTGTTTCTCCGTGGCCGTCCGCACGGCGAACCCGCCGTCGCGCGCGGTGTTGTAGGCGTCGGCCGCGTACAGCCGGAAGGTGAGCGGCTTCTCCGTCTTGTTGGCGATGACGACCTCGTCCTTCACGGTCGTACCGGGGTCGGCGGAGAGGTAGAAGTACGGGCGCGCGCCGAGGGCGGAGACGGCGGGGTAGACCGACCAGCTGCCGTTGTCGGCGGCGTGCGCGGGCACCGCCGGTGAGGCGAGGAGGACACCCGGCAGGAGGCACACGAGGAGGACGTACAGCTTGCGCATGGGTGTGGACCCCCGGGAGAGACGGGAGAGAGGCGGACGGGCGGGTGCGGACCCGGTACGAGGGCGCCCGTGGCCGGCTGGATGCGCCGGACGGTCAGGTGAGCGTCAGGGTGAGCACGCCGGAGTACGACCCGGGAGGTGCGAACGCCGGTACGTCGAGCGAGAGCCCGGCGTCCACGGTGAACTCACCGCCGGTGAGGGTGCCGTCCGGGGTGGACGCCAGGGTCGCTCCCGAGGCGCCCACCGTGCCCGCCGAGCCGGTCCGGCAGGTGCTGGGGCTGCCCGCCTTGGTGGTGCAGGCCGGGGTCCAGCTCAGCTTTGCGGCGTCGATCCTTGCGCCGGGGCCGGTGAAGTCGGTGACCCTGCCGGTCAGGGACCAGCCCGCGGGTCCGCCGCGGTAGTCCTTGACGGTCACCGTTCGCAGGGCACCGGACGAGGCCCCGCCCTTGCCGAAGTCGACCGCCGAGAGGGCTACGGCGTCCCCGGCCTGGGACATGGACAGGGTGCCCGCCTTGACGGTGGTGGTCAGCTTCTGACTGCCGGCCGGGACGGGCGTGTTGTCGTTGACCACGTACGCCGCCGGGCCCGCGCCCCTGTCCTGGCTCCAGGAGCTGCCCTCGTAGGCCACGATCCCGGTCGTCGCCCTGTCGTTGACGACGAGCGAACCGCTGAAGGAGCCCTGGGAGTTCGCGGTCGCGGTGGCGGTGTCCGCGGTCGGGGTGTCCCCGGCCCGCCCGGCCAGGGTGACGGCCGCGCCCGGAGTGAAGTTGCTGCCGCTGACGGTGACACTGGCGCCCGGGTCACCGGAGGCCGAACTCAGCGCGATGGCCCGGGTGCTGGCCGGGGTGCCGTCGGTCGCCGTGACGGTCTCCGACACCGGGGCAGGCGGGTTGGTCACCGTGCACGGGGTGTCCAGCTCGAGGATGTAGCTGGTGTGGATGTTGTAGTCGCCCGGCGAGAGGGTGATCTGGCCGGCCTTGGTGACGGTGAACGTTCCGGTCATGGAGAAGGACGGGAAGGCCGCCTTCCCCGGCACCGGCGGGTTCTTCTTCGGCCCGGCGACGGTGATGTCACCGGTCTGGGCGCCTTGGAGGGACACCTTCCCGGTCGGCGTCATGATGTCGGCCGGCAGCGCCAGGTCGGTCGGATTGCTCGCGGCGGCCGTGACCACCGTGTAGGTCACGGTGACCGTGTCGCCGACCTTGGGACTGGCGTTGTCCGCCGTGATCTTCGCGGTGGTGATGCCGTCGATCGGGGGGATGCCCGCGACCGCGGGCGGAATGCAGTGGGTGGGGAAGCTCACCTGCTGCGAGGTGGCGCCGGCCGGACAGGCCAGGGCACCCCCGCCGGCGACCGCGAGGGCGGTCACCGTGAGCACCGAGGCCCAGCGGCGTCTTCGAGTCGGTAAAGCCATGACGGCCCCCTCGTGTGGTTGCGGGCGCAGCGGCTCTTCTGCGCCGACAGGGGGCCATTGACGTGCGGGTTGTGTGAGAAGTCAATGGAGATGCGGCAAGTGGACTGACGGGCCGTCAATTTCCTCCGCTCGACCGCGCGCGGGCCCTCAGCCCGCGGTCACCGTGACGCGAACCGTCCCGTCCGGCCCGGCCACCAGCACAGGCGTCCGAGCCCCGCCGAGGTCCCGCACGGCCGCACGGTCCTCCGCGGACGCGCCCTCGGCCTCCGTGACGACCGCCGCCGCCTCCAGCGACCTCGCGCCCGAAGCCACCGCCATGGCCACCGCCGCCTGCAGGGCACTCAGCTTCAGCGACTCGAGGGCGACGGTCCCGGCGACGTACGTCCGTCCGGTCTCGTCCCGTACCGCGGCCCCCTCGGGCACGCCGTTGCGGGCCCGCGCGGAACGGGCCAGGGTGACGATCTTGCGGTCCTCGGGGTCGAGCGCGTTGCTGTCGGTCATGCCACGAGCATACGAAGAGCGGCCGAGGTCATCCCGCAACGGGGTACCGCAAAGTCATCCGTGACGGAGCAGGGCGGAGGTCATCCCGCCACGGGGTACATCGCCCCGCGCCTGCCCTGCGGCGACGCCAGCCACTCCAGCTTCGCCGTGGTGTTCGCCTCCTCCAGCGGGGTGTGGAGCACGATCGTCAGGTCGGGCCGCGCCGGGACCTTCAGCGCCGTCGACTCCACGCACAGCAGCCCCACCAGCGGATGGTCCAGCTCCTTGCGGATCACCCCGGCGTCCTTGATGTCCCGCCGCTCCCACAGCTCGGTGAACTCCGCGCTCACCGACCTCAGTTCGGCCAGCACCGCCCGGAACCCCTCGTCGTCGGGGCTCGCCGAGCACATCGCCCGGAACTGCGCCACGACCGTGTGCGCGTTCTGCTCCCAGCTGTGGGAGCGGGAGCGGTACAGCGGGTCGGTGAAGAAGTCGACGATGCAGTTCTGCGTGATCTCGGGCCGCATCCCGAGCACCCAGCCCGCGGCATCGTTGTACATCACGCAGTTGTAGTACCGGTCCATGATGTGGGCCGGATACGGCATCCAGGCGTCGATCAGCCGCCGCATGCCCTCGCAGCCGTGGTCGGGCGCCGGCTCCGGCGCGGGCGGGTTCAGCCCGGCCAGGACGTACAGATGCCGGCGCTCGGCGTTGCTGAGCCGCAGCACCCGCGCCACCGCGTCCAGCACCTGCGGGGAGACGGAGATGTCCCGCCCCTGCTCCAGCCACTGGTACCAGGAGACCCCCACCCCGGCCAGCACGGCGACCTCCTCGCGGCGCAGACCGGGCGTACGGCGCCGCGGCCCGCCGGCGGGCAGTCCGGCCTCCGCCGGGGTCACCCGGGCTCGCCTGCTCATCAGGAACTCGCGCAACTCACGCAGCCGATGGCTCTTCAGCGCGTCCTCGGGCACGTACGGATCCCCCCGTCCTGTCTGGTGGTGCCACCACCACCATAAGTGCCGACTCCCCACGGATATTCCGTTCGCACGAGGCTCTTGCCCATGGCGATCGACACCACCACCCAAACCGCCCCCACACGTGAACCGCTCGACAACCCCCGGCTGTCGACGCGCGACAAACTCGTCCTCTTCGTGCTGTGCGCGGCCCAGTTCATGGTCGCGCTGGACTTCTCCGTCCTGAACGTGGCGCTGCCCGTCCTCGGCGACGACCTGGGAATGAGCCGCTCCGCCCTCCAGTGGGCGGTCACCGCGTTTGCCCTGCCGTCCGGCGGCTTCCTGCTCCTGTTCGGCCGGATCGGCGACCTCTACGGGCGCCGCAGGCTGTTCCTGACCGGCCTGGCCCTGTTCGGCGCCGCCTCGCTGCTCGCGACGTTCGCCTGGGACCCGGCGTCGTTCCTGGCGGGCCGCGCCCTTCAGGGCCTCGGCGCGGCGGCGATCGTGCCCACCGGGATGTCGCTGCTCACCACCACCTTCCCGGAGGGCCCGGCTCGCGACCGCGCCCTCGGCATCTCCGGCACGCTGCTGTCGCTCGGCTTCACGGTCGGCATGGTCGCGGGCGGCGTCCTCACCGACGCCCTCGGCTGGCGCTCCACGATGGGCCTGCTCTCGGTCTTCGCACTGATCGTGCTCCCGCTCGCGCCCGGCCTGCTGCCCGAGTCCCGCACCCCGCACCGCCCGCGCCTGGACGTCCCCGGCGCGATCACCGTCACCGGCGGCCTGCTCTCCCTGATCTACGCCCTCTCGACGGCCGCCGACCACGGCTTCGGCCGTGCGGACGTCCTCGCGACGCTGGTCGTCGGCGCCCTGCTGCTGACGGCGTTCGTCCTGGTCGAGTCCCGCAGCGCGCAGCCCCTGGTGTCGCTGCCCATGCTGCGCCGCCGCACGGTGGCGTGGGGCAACCTGGGCGGCCTGGTCACCTTCTCGATGATGTCGACGGTGATCTTCGTGCTGACCCTCTACCTGCAGGAGGTCCTGGGTCTGTCCGCATTCGAGACCGGTCTGGTCTTCGGCTTCCAGGGTGTCCTGTCGGCGGTGGCGGGCGCGTACGCCCCCAAGGTCATCGGCCGCTTCGGCGCCCGCCGCACGCTGGTCGGCTCGCTCGCCGGGCAGGGCGCGCTGATCGCCGCCCTGCTGGGCCTGAACAGCCACGTCTGGTCGGTGTGGCTCGCCACGGCCGCCGTCGCCCTGGCCAGCATGTGCCACCTGGGCGCGATCATCTCCTACGGCCTGACGGTCACCTCGGGCGTCCCGGACGAGGAGCAGGGCCTGGCCACCGGCCTGGTCACCTCCACCCAGCAGGTCGGCATAACCGTCGGCATCCCGCTCCTCGGCGTCCTGGCCACCACGTCGACGGACCTGCTGTCGGGCCTGCACACGGTGATCGCGCTCGACGCGGCGATCGTCCTGGCGGCGGCGGTGCTGCTGGCGCTGGGACTGCGCACCCGGCGTGCGGGCGGCTCAGGGCCGGTCGAGGCGGAGGCGGTCGGCGCGCGGTAGACCGGCGACGACCAGGTCGTACGAGTCCTCGACGAGCTCCCGGACCAGGCGGTCCGGGAGCTCACCGTCGACCGTGACCGTGTTCCAGTGGCGCTTGTTCATGTGCCAGCCGGGGACGATCAGGCCCTCGTGCTCCCGGCGGAGCCGCACCGCGTCGTCCGGGTCGCACTTGAGGTTGACCGTCAGGGGCCGCGACTGAAGGGCCGCCAGCGCGAAGAGCTTGCCCTGCACCTTGAAGACCGAGGTCTCCGGGTTGAACGGGAAGTCCTCCACCGCCGCGTTGAACGACAGACAGAACGCGCGCAGCTCCTGAGGGGTCACTCGGGCTTCTTCTCCTCGTCCTCGGCGGGATCCACCGGGCCCACCGGCTCCACCAGCACCGTCACGATCTTGTTGCGGCGGCCCGCCGCGGCCTCCGCCGTCAGGCGCAGTTCCCGGCCGTCGGGGAGCTCCACCACGGACGACGCCCCGGCGATGGGGACCCGGCCCAGGGCCTTGGCGAGCAGACCACCGACGGTCTCCACGTCCTCGTCGTCGAACGCCTCGAGCCCGTACAGCTCGCCCAGGTCGCCGATGTCCAGACGGGCGGTGACCCGGTAGCGGTCGTCGCCCAGCTCCTCCACCGGCGGCAGCTCGCGGTCGTACTCGTCGGTGATCTCGCCGACGATCTCCTCGAGGATGTCCTCGATGGTGACGATGCCGGCCGTGCCGCCGTACTCGTCGATGACGACGGCGACGTGGTTGCGCTCCTTCTGCATCTCGCGCAGCAGGTCGCCCGCGTTCTTGGTGTCGGGCACGAAGGTGGCCGGCCGCATGGCGGTGGAGACCAGCTCCGACTCGGCCTCCCGGCTGATGTGCGTCTTGCGGACCAGGTCCTTCAGATACACGATCCCGACGATGTCGTCCTCGCTCTCCCCGGTGACCGGGATGCGCGAGAAACCGGAGCGCAGGGCGAGGGTGAGGGCCTGGCGGATCGTCTTGAAGCGTTCGATGGTGACCAGGTCCGTCCTCGGCACCATCACCTCCCGCACGAGGGTGTCGCCCAGTTCGAAGATCGAGTGCACCATGCGGCGCTCCTCGGCCTCGATCAGGGACTCCTTCTCGGCGAGGTCGACGAGGGCGCGCAGCTCGGCCTCGGAGGCGAAGGGGCCGCGGCGGAAGCCCTTGCCGGGGGTGAGCGCGTTACCGATGAGGATCAGGAGGGACGGGATCGGGCCCATGATCCGGGCCAGCGGCACCAGGACGTACGCCGCCACCGTGGCCGTGTTCACGGGGTGCTGGCGGCCGATCGTGCGCGGGGAGACGCCGACGGCGACGTACGACACCAGGACCATGACCGCGATCGCCACCAGCAGGGCCTCCGCGGTCCCGGGGAGCTCCTTCAGGCAGGCGTAGGTGACCAGCGCGGCGGCGGCCATCTCGCAGGCGACACGGACCAGCAGCGCCACGTTCAGATAGCGGGTCGGGTCCGCGGCGACCTGGGCGAGCTTCGCGCTGCCGCGCCTGCCCGCCCTGACGGCCTCCTCGGCGCGGAAGCTGGAGACGCGCGCCAGGCCCGCCTCAGCGCAGGCGGCGAGCCAGGCGACGACGACCAGGGCGATCGCGCCGACGACGATCTGGGGGCTCATGACACGGTGGGGGCGGGGGACGGGCCGGTCAGGCCCCTCTCCGCGCGCCAGCCGTCCACAATGGCGGCCTGCAGACCGAACATCTCGGCCTTCTCGTCCGGTTCCTCGTGGTCGTAGCCCAGCAGGTGCAGCACCCCGTGGACGGTCAGCAGCTGCAGCTCCTCGTCCATGGAGTGCTGCGTCGGGGCCTCGGCGCCCTGCTTGGCGGCGACCTCGGGGCACAGCACGATGTCGCCGAGCAGGCCCTGCGGGGGCTCGTCGTCGTCCTTGGACGGCGGCCGCAGCTCGTCCATCGGGAAGGACATGACGTCCGTGGGCCCCGGCAGGTCCATCCACTGCACGTGCAGCTGCTCCATGGCGTCGGCGTCCACGACGATCACCGAGAGCTCGGAGAGCGGGTGGATGCGCATCCGCGCGAGCGCGTAGCGGGCGATGTCGAGGATCGCCTGCTCGTCGACATCGGTTCCGGACTCGTTGTTGACGTCGATCGACATGTGGTGCTCGGTCTCTACTTCCCCTTGTGCCCGGCCTTGCCCCGGCTCTGCCCCTTGTGCGTGCCGTTCTGGGTGCCGTGCCTGCTGTCGTACTGCTCGTACGCGTCGACGATACGGCCGACCAGCTTGTGCCGTACGACATCGTGCGACGACAGCCGGGAGAAGTGGACGTCCTCGACGCCCTCCAGGATCTCCTGGACCTGGCGCAGGCCGCTCTTGGTGCCGTCCGGGAGGTCGACCTGTGTGACGTCACCCGTGATCACGATCTTCGAGTCGAAGCCGAGGCGGGTGAGGAACATCTTCATCTGCTCGGGGCTCGTGTTCTGGGCCTCGTCCAGGATGATGAAGGCGTCGTTGAGCGTGCGACCGCGCATGTACGCGAGCGGGGCGACCTCGATCGTGCCCGCGGCCATCAGCCGGGGGATCGAGTCGGGGTCGAGCATGTCGTGCAGCGCGTCGTACAGCGGGCGCAGATAGGGGTCGATCTTCTCGTAGAGGGTGCCGGGCAGGAAGCCGAGGCGCTCGCCCGCCTCCACCGCCGGGCGGGTCAGGATGATGCGGTTGACCTGCTTGGACTGCAGGGCCTGCACCGCCTTCGCCATGGCGAGGTAGGTCTTGCCCGTACCCGCGGGGCCGATGCCGAAGACGATCGTGTGCTTGTCGATCGCGTCGACGTACCGCTTCTGGTTGAGCGTCTTCGGGCGGATGGTGCGGCCGCGCGACGACAGGATGTTCTGCGTCAGCACCTGCGCCGGGGTCTCCTGCGCGCCTTCGCCGTTCTCGCCCACCCGGAGCATGGCGATCGAGCGTTCCACTGCGTCCTCCGTCATCGGCTGCCCGGTGCGGAGCACCAGCATCATCTCGGCGAACAGGCGCTGGACCAGGGCGACCTCCGCCGCGTCGCCGACCGCGCTGATCTCGTTGCCCCGGACATGGATGTCGACCCCGGGGAAGGCCGTCTCGATCACGCGCAGCAGGGAGTCGCCGGAACCCAGCACCATCACCATCGGGTGCTGGGCGGGGACGGTGATCTGTGCACTCGCCTGCCCCTGCGCAGGGGTGTGAGCTGTGGGTGTCTGAGTCATGGGCCGGCTCTGTAGGCCTGCGATTCCTCCTCCGTACGGCCGCGCGACTGACGGCGACCTCGCGACTTCAAGAGTACGACGCGGAGCTGACAGAGCCGTAGGGCTTTTCGTTGCGGTCTTGCACCGCCGCTCGGGTGACTTCGTCGCGGGCGGCCACGGTGCCCTCGGGCGCGGAGACCCATACCACTTCTTCACGGAACACACCGCTCCGTATCACGCCTTTTCATCAATCATGGCTGCGAGGGGTGACAGAGTGGTGACGCAGTGCAATGGTGCCGCTCATGACCAGTCACGGGGGCCACGGGCCCGTCTTCTGCACCATCGTTCCACCGCACGTCCTCGACAAGCTCGCCCAGCACGAGGACACCGCGCTCGCCACTCCCGCGCGCCGCACCCTGGAGCGCGACGCCCTCGAGCGCACCCGCCGTCGGCTGACCACCGTCATCGGCGCCCCCGCGGCGGCCCCGCCCCAGGACACCGCCGGCCAGCCGCACCGCACCGTCTACGACGCCGGGCACCACCAGACGCTGCCGGGGAAGAAGGTCCGCGGCGAGGGCGACGAGCCCGGCAAGGACGCCACCGTCAACCGGGCCTACGCGGGCCTCGGCGCCACCTTCGAGCTGTACCGGACGGCGTACGGCCGCGACTCCATCGACGGCAAGGGACTCCCGCTGGACGCCAGCGTGCACTTCGGCGAGGACTACGACAACGCCTTCTGGAACGGCGAGCAGATGGTGTTCGGCGACGGGGACGGCAGGATCTTCCTCGACTTCACCCTCCCGGTGGACGTCATCGGGCACGAACTCACCCACGGCGTCACCCAGTACACGGCGAACCTGGCCTACTTCGGCCAGTCGGGTGCCCTCAACGAGTCGCTCTCGGATGTCTTCGGCTCGCTGATCAAGCAGTACACGCTCGGCCAGACCGCCGACCGGGCCGACTGGCTGATCGGCGCCGGACTCCTCGCCCCGCACGTGAACGGCACGGCACTGCGCTCCATGAAGGCGCCGGGCACCGCGTACGACGACCCGGCGCTCGGCAAGGACCCGCAGCCCGCGACCATGGCCGGGTACGTGAGGACCAGCCAGGACAACGGCGGCGTGCACATCAACTCCGGCATCCCCAACCACGCCTTCTACCTGGTCGCCACCGCGCTCGGCGGACACGCCTGGGAGCGGGCCGGGCAGGTCTGGTACGACGTGCTCACCGGCGGCGAACTACAGCAGGAGGCGACCTTCCCGGACTTCGCGAAGCTGACCGTGGCGGCCGCCAAGTCCCGCTACGGCGCCACCGGCCAGGAACAGGAGGCGGTGCTCAAGGCCTGGGAGGAGGTGGGGGTGCCGACCGCGTAGTTCTGTACTACACAGACACCCATGCGTATTCACATCAGGCGCACGGGCGGTTTCGCGGGCATCGAGCGGCAGGCCGAGGTCGACACCTCGGGCCGGCCCGACGCGCCCGAGTGGCATGCCCTGGCCGAGCGCGCGCTCGCGGCCGGCCAGGGCGCGCCCCCCGCGGGGGTTCCCGACGGGTTCAGCTACCAGATCACCGTGGACGGCAGGACGGTGTACGCCGCCGATCCCCGGCTGACCGAGGAGCAGCGGCAGCTGGTCTCGCGGGTGCTCAAGGAAGGGGCCTGACCGCTTGTTCCCGCCTGCCCGTTGACTTCTGTTACCGGCGGTAAGGATGATCCGCGCATGGCGACAGACGAGCGCATGGCGACGGACCCGATACCTCAGTTCCCGCCCGGCTTCCTGTGGGGCGTGTCCACCTCCGCCCACCAGATCGAGGGGGCGGCCGACGAGCGCGAGCCCTCGGTGTGGGACGCCTTCACCGCCGAGCCCGGCCGGGTGAAGGACGGCTCGACCGCTGAGGTGGCCTGCGACCACTACCACCGCTACCGCGAGGACGTGGCGCTGCTGGCCGGCCTGGGCGTGGACGCGTACCGCTTCTCCGTCTCCTGGCCCCGGGTGAACACCCCCGGCGGCCTGGACTTCTACGACCGCCTGGTCGACGAGCTGTGCGCGGCGGGCGTACGCCCGGTCGCGACCCTCTTCCACTGGGACCTGCCGGTCGCGCTGGACTGGCTCCAGCGGGACACGGCGTCGCGTTTCGCCGAGTACGTGTCGGTGGTGGCCGGCCGTCTCGGCGACCGCGTGCACAAGTGGATCACGCTCAACGAACCCGCCGAGCACACGCTGCTGGGCCATGCGCTGGGGGCGCACGCGCCCGGCAGGCAGCTGATGTTCGACGCCCTGCCGGTGGCCCACCACCAGCTGCTGGCCCACGGCCTGGCCGTACGGGCGCTGCGCGCGGCCGGGGCGACCGACATCGGGATCGCCAACTCGCACGGCCCGACGTGGCCCGCGTCAGAGAAACAGGAGGACGTGGCGGCGGCGGAGTTCTACGACGTCCTGCTGAACCGGGTGTTCTCGGACCCGCTGCTGCTCGGCCGGTACCCGGACGGAACAGGCGAGTTGATGCCGGGCGACGTGCACTCCGACCTGAAGGTGATCGCGGAGCCGGTCGACTGGTACGGGATCAACTACTACGCCCCGACACGGGTGGGCGCCCCGCAGGCCGCGGAGATCGAGTTCGGGGGCCTGACCCTCCCTGCCGAACTGCCCTTCTCCGTACGGGAGATCGAGGGGCGCCCGGTCACCGACTTCGGCTGGCCGGTGGTCCCCGAGGCGCTCACCGAGCTGCTGACCGGCTTCCGCGCACGCTACGGCGACCGCCTGCCGCCCGTCGTGATCACCGAGAACGGCTGCTCCTACGAGGGCGTCGACGATCAGGAGCGCATCGCCTACCTGGACGGGCACATCCGGGCCCTGCACCGGGCGCTGGAGGCGGGTGTCGACGTGCGGGGCTACTTCGTGTGGTCGCTGCTGGACAACTTCGAGTGGGCCGAAGGGTACGCGCGCCGGTTCGGGCTGGTGCACGTCGACTACAAGACGCTGGAGAGGACGCCGAAGGCGTCGTACGGCTGGTTCCGGGACCTGCTGCGGGCGCAGGAATGACGACGGCCGACCGGGCCGTGCCCGCCGTCGACGCCCTCGCCGAACCCGTCGAACGCGTCGGCCGGGGCTGGACCTGCACCCTGTCGCTGGCCAACGGGGCGATCTGGGTCGGCTGGTACGGCCCGCTGCAGATCCTGCTGGCCTCCCAGGCGAGGGACTTCGCGCCCGGCTCCGGGATGTCCAAGGAGACGATGCTGGCCTGGGTGACGGGGGCGGGCGCGGCGGTGTCGCTGGTGGCGAACCCGTTCTTCGGCGCGTTGTCGGACCGCACGACGGCGCGCTGGGGCCGCCGTACGCCGTGGATCGTGGCCGGTACCGCGGGCGGCGCGGTGTCGCTGTTGCTGCTCGCGGGCGCGGGCGGTCCCTGGACCATGGCGCTCGGCTGGTGCCTGGTGCAGCTGACGCTGAACGCGGCCTTCGCGGCGGTGACGGCGGCGGTGCCGGACCGGGTGCCCCGGATGCAACGGGGGTCGGTGGGTGGCTGGCTGGGGGCGGCGCAGATCCTCGGCGTGGTCGGCGGGACGGGCCTGGCGACGGTGGCCGGGGGCGTCGGGACGGGGTACGCGGCGTGCGCGGTGTTCACGGTGGCGGGCGTCCTGCCGTACGTGCTGGCTCACCGGGACCTGCGGCTGCCGGTGGCGTCCCGGCCGCCCTGGTCGTGGCGGGGCTTCCTGGCCGGCTTCCGGCTGAGCCCGCGCCGCCACCCGGATCTGGGCTGGGCCTGGCTGACCCGCTTCCTGATCAACCTCAGCAACGCCCTGGTGCTTCTGTACCTCCTGTACTACCTGCGGGACCGCGTCCGGTACCACGACCCGGCCCAGGGCGTCCTGATCCTCACGGCCGTGAACGGGGTGACGCTGCTGGCGACGGTGGTGGTCGGCGGGGTCTGGTCGGACCGGGTGGGCCGCCGCAAGCCGTTCGTGCTGTGGTCGGGGGTGCTGATGGCCGTGGCGACGGCCGCTCTGTCGGCCTGGCAGACCTGGCCGGGGGCGATCGTGGCGGCGGCGGTGCTGGGCGTGGGCTTCGGGGTGTTCACGTCGGTCGACTTCGCGCTGATGACGGACGTCCTGCCGAAGGCGCTGGACCGGGGCAAGGACCTGGGGGTCGTCAACGTCGCCAACGCCCTGCCCCAGGTCGCGGCCCCCGCGCTGGCGGCACCGATCGTCACCTACCTCGGCGGATACCGGGTCCTCTACCTGGTGGCGGCACTGATCGGGATGGCGGGGGCGGGGTTGGTGGGGCGGATCCGCGGGGTGGACTGAGAGCCCCGAACACAATGCCCGCCCTCGCGATTCACGGGCGCCGCCAGTCGTCCTCGGCCATGTGCGAGCCGGCCATCGGTCCCATCCGCAGCATCCCGCCGTCGACGCTCCAGGAGGCCCCGGTGACGTAGGAGGCGTCGGGGCCGGCGAGGAAGGCGATCACGGCCGCGACCTCGCGGGCATCGCCGGGGCGCCCCAGCGGAACCCCGGGGCGGCGCTCGGTGCGCACGTCCGTGTCCTCCTGGCCGGTCATGGGGGTGGCGATCTCGCCGGGCGCCACCGCGTTGACGGTGATGCCGTGCTCGGCCAGTTCCAGGGCCATGACCTGGGTGAGCAGGCCGAGGCCGCCCTTGGCCGCGCAGTACGGGGCCGCCCCCACCCGCGGCTGGTGTTCGTGCACGGAGGTCACGTTGACGATCCGGCCGCCGTCGCCCTGCCGGATCATCCTCCGCGCCGCACGCTGACCGCACAGGAACGGGCCGAGCAGGTCGACGTCCAGGACGTGGCGCACGTCGTCGAGGCCCAGGTCCAGGAAGGGGGTCATGGTGCCGGTACCCGCGTTGTTGACCAGGACGTCGATGCGGCCGAGTTCCTCGCACAGCGCGTCGAGCCTGTCCGCGGCCTCGGGCAGCCGGGTGAGGTCCACCTGGGCCACGGCGGCCCGCCGCCCCTTGCCGCGGACCTCCTCGGCGGTCTGCTCGGCACCCTTGTGGTCGCTGTGGAAGGTGATGCCGATGTCCATCCCCGCCTCGGCCAGCCGGACGGCGGTGGCGCGGCCGATACCGGAGTCGGATCCGGTGATCACGGCCACCTTGGACGCGGACGGGGTGGGGGCGGACATACGGGCCTCCCGTGGGTGTGCGGTCCTGGACGAGGGGTCGACGAGGGATCGCAGTACCCGGGGACGTACCGGGCAAACGGCGGCTACAGGGCGCCGGCGTCGCGGGCGGCCCACACGGTCGGGTAGTGAGGCCGGAAGCCGAGGTCCCGCCGGATCCGCTCGGTGGACATGATCCCGAACCACGGGTCGGGATCCTTGCGCGTGTGGAGTTCGGCGGGCACCTCGACGCCGTTGAGCTGGTGCAGCTCGACGGCCGTCACGGGGGCGTCGTCGGCGATGTTGTGGACCGGTCCGCGGACCGCCGGCGCGTACAGGAGGCGCAGCAGCCCCTGGGCGACGTCCGCGTGGTGCCCCATGTGCAGCCGCTGGACCGCCGCCCAGTTCGCCGCCCACCTCAGGGACTGCGCGAGATGTGGATCGCCATCGCCGTAGACGAAGGGAAGCCGGCCGATCCGCAGGTCCATGCCCGCCAGCGCGAGCAGCTCCCGCTCGGCCTCGGCCTTGGACTCGGCGTAGGCGCCCCACATCGCGCCGCCGGGCCGGATCTCGTCCTCCTCGGTCAGCGGGCGGCCCCGCCCGACGCCGTACACGAGGCCCGTGCTGACCTGCACGAAGCGCCGCACTCCCGAGGCCAGCGCGGCCCGGCCCAGTTCCACGGCCGCGTCCCGGTTGACGGCCCACGCCTCCTCGTCCGGCACCCCGCGAAAGGAGGCCGCGACGTTCACGACCGCGTCCACCCCGGCCACCGCCTTGCCGAGCGCCTCCGCGTCCCGCAGGTCGCCGACCACGATCTGGGCGCCGAGCTCCGCGAAACGCTCGCCGCGCGCCGCATCGCGCACCAGGACGCGTACCTCCTCGCCCGGCCGCCGCTGCGCCAGCAGCCTCGGTACGAAGCGCCGGCCGACCTGTCCCGTCGCGCCTGTCACCAGTGTCAACATGATCTGCTCCTCTCGGTCCGGTGCCACCACCTTCGAACGGTGCCGCGCCGGCCGGGAGAGACCCGTCGATCAGGGGATCGGCGGTCCCTGGATAAGCGGGCGGGGCTGCCGCAGTCTTGAGGGGTGAACCGACCCGAACTCGCCGACTTCCTGCGCCGCAGCCGGGCCCGTCTCGAGCCGTCCGACGTGGGCCTCACCCCGGGAGCCCGGCGCCGCACGCCGGGCCTGCGCCGGGAGGAGGTGGCGGGGCTCGCCGGCATGTCCGTCGACTACTACACGCGCCTCGAGCAGTCCCGGGGCCCGCGCCCGTCCCGCCAGATGCTCACCGCGCTGGCGAGGGCGCTGCGCCTGACGGACGACGAACGCGACCACCTCTTCCACCTGACGGGCGAGGAGCCGCCGCGCCGTGAGACGGTGTCGAGGCATGTCCGCCCCGGACTGCTGCTGGTCCTGGACCGGCTGCACGACACACCGGCGCAGGTGGTCACCGACTGCGCCGAGGTGCTGGCGCAGAACGCGATGGCCAGGGCACTCGTCGGCGACGTGATGTCCCGCCCGCCGCGCGAGCGCAACCTGACCCGCCGGTTCTTCCTGGACCCGGCCGCCCGGGGCTTGTTCCCGCCCGAGGACCGGCCCGACTACGCACGCGCACACGTGGCGAACCTGCGCGCGGTGGCCGCTGCCCGCCCCGACGATCCCGAACCGGCCGCCCTTGTCTCCGAACTCCGCTCGGCGAGCGAGGAGTTCGCCCGGCTGTGGGAGGAGCACGAGGTCTCCTTGCGGCACCGGAGCACCAAGCGCTTCCAGCACCCGGTGGTCGGCCTGCTGGACCTGGACTGCGAGGCGCTGCTCAGCCACGAGCACCATCAGCTGCTGATCATCCACACGGCTCGCCCCGGCACGGAGTCGTACGAGCGCCTCCAGCTGCTGCGGGTGGTGGGCCTGCAGGATCTGTCACCGAGCGGGGCCGTGCAGAAAATGTGACTTTAGGAACTTTTGTCCGAAAGTCGCTCGCGGTCCCGCATACTGATACGGGCCTTCGCATCCGGCGCGCCTCGGCTAGCATGCGGAGCATCATGCGTTTCGGGCTGCTCCTCCTTAGCTGCCGCGGCGAGGGCCTGTAGTCGAGGCCGACTCCCTCCCCGCGGAGCTTGGTGTTGCGTCGTCGGCCGTCCTTCCGGACCCCTTGAGGAGCCCACGCACCATGGCGAACCGCCAGCAGCCCACCTCCATGCCGATCCACAAGTACCGGCCGTACGAGCAGGTCGACATCCCCGACCGCACCTGGCCCGACCAGCGGATCACCAAGGCCCCGCGCTGGCTCTCCACCGACCTGCGCGACGGCAACCAGGCCCTGATCGACCCCATGTCGCCGGTGCGCAAGCGCGCCATGTTCGACCTGCTGGTGAAGATGGGCTACAAGGAGATCGAGGTCGGCTTCCCGGCCTCCGGCCAGACCGACTTCGACTTCGTGCGCTCCATCATCGAGGAGGAGGGCGCGATCCCCGAGGACGTGACGATCTCCGTCCTGACGCAGGCCCGCGAGGACCTGATCGAGCGGACCGTGGAGTCCCTGAAGGGCGCGCGGCGCGCCAACGTCCACCTGTACAACGCGACCGCCCCGGTCTTCCGCCGGGTCGTCTTCCGCGGCTCCAAGGACGACATCAAGCAGATCGCCGTCGACGGCACCCGCCTGGTGATGGAGTACGCGGAGAAGCTGCTGGGCCCCGAGACCGAGTTCGGCTACCAGTACAGCCCCGAGATCTTCACCGACACCGAGCTGGACTTCGCCCTGGAGGTCTGCGAGTCGGTCATGGACGTCTGGCAGCCCGGCCCGGGCCGCGAGATCATCCTCAACCTGCCCGCCACCGTGGAGCGTTCGACCCCCTCCACGCACGCGGACCGCTTCGAGTGGATGCACCGCAACCTCTCCCGCCGCGAGTTCGTCTGCCTGTCCGCCCACCCGCACAACGACCGCGGCACGGCCGTCGCCGCCGCCGAGCTGGCGGTGATGGCGGGCGCCGACCGCGTCGAGGGCTGTCTGTTCGGCCAGGGCGAGCGCACCGGCAACGTCGACCTGGTCACCCTGGGCATGAACCTCTTCTCCCAGGGCGTCGACCCGCAGATCGACTTCTCCCACATCGACGAGATCCGCCGTACCTGGGAGTACTGCAACCAGATGGAGGTCCACCCGCGCCACCCCTACATCGGGGACCTCGTCTACACGTCCTTCTCCGGCTCCCACCAGGACGCCATCAAGAAGGGCTTCGACGCCATGGAGGCCGAGGCCGAGGCCAAGGGCGTCACCGTCGACGACATCGAGTGGGCGGTGCCGTACCTGCCGATCGACCCCAAGGACGTCGGCCGCTCCTACGAGGCGGTCATCCGCGTCAACTCGCAGTCCGGCAAGGGCGGTATCTCCTACGTCCTGAAGAACGACCACAAGCTGGACCTGCCGCGCCGGATGCAGATCGAGTTCTCGAAGATCATCCAGGCGAAGACGGACGCCGAGGGCGGCGAGATCACGCCGAAGGAGATCTGGGACGTCTTCCAGGACGAGTACCTGCCGAACCCGGACAACCCGTGGGGCCGCATCCAGGTCAGGACGGGGCAGGCGACCACCGACAAGGACGGCGTCGACACCCTCACCGTCGAGGCCACCGTCGACGGCGAGGACACGGTCCTGACCGGCACCGGCAACGGCCCGATCTCCGCGTTCTTCGACGCCCTGCAGTCCATCGGCATCGACGTACGCCTGCTGGACTACCAGGAGCACACGATGAGCGAGGGCGCCTCCGCGCAGGCCGCCTCGTACATCGAATGCGCGATCGACGGAAAGGTCCTGTGGGGGATCGGCATCGACGCGAATACGACACGTGCCTCGCTGAAGGCGGTCGTCTCCGCGGTCAACCGAGCCGCCCGCTGACCCGCTGACCTCCACGTTCACGGCCCCGTCCGCCTCCTGAGGCGGACGGGGCCGCGTCGTGCACCGGCCATTTCGGCCGAAGATCACGAGGAGGTCTCGTCCGGGGTACTGACTACGCCTCAACAATGTGGCTAACATCACGCCAGCAGCGGCGATGATGCCGCCGCGAGGACGGAGGTGCGACGTGCTGCCAGGACGGGGACGCAACGGCCCAGAAGCCCGCAAGGGCCGCATTTCGCAGGTCCTCGGCGTCCGTACCGCGTGGACCACCGTCGGCGACGGCGAGTTCTTCTGCCCCGGCTGCGGGGGCGACCGCAACTACCAGCGCCTCACCGGACGGCGCCGCCTCACTCTCGCCGGCCTGCCGGTGGTGCCGCGCGGGGAGACGGGTCCGGTCGTGGAGTGCGCGGCCTGCGGCCACCACTACGGCACGGACGTCCTGGACCACCCGACCACCACCCGCTTCGCCGCGATGCTCCGCGACGCCGTCCACACCGTGGCCCTGGCGGTCCTCGCCGCGGGCGGCACCTGCTCCCGTACGTCCCTGGAGACGGCCGCCACCGCCGTCCGCTCCGCCGGCTTCGACGACTGCACGGCGGACGGGCTCAGCGCCCTCGTCGACGCCGTGGCCGCCGACACCGGCCGGGTCTGCGGCGAACCGGGCGGCGGCGCGAGCCTGGCCATAGAGCTGCACGAGGCCCTGGACCCGCTCGCCCCGCACCTCGCCCCCACCGGCCGCGAGTCGATCCTCCTCCAGGGCGCCCGCATCGCCCTCGCCGACGGCCCCTACACCCCTGCGGAGCGCGACGTCCTGGCCACGGTGGGCGCGGCGCTGACGATCTGCTCGCAGGACGTGACCCGTCTGCTCGCGGCAGCCCGCACGGTGTCCTAGCCGTCATCCCTGACCGGCCTGGAGTGACCGTCACAGCAGCCCGGCCGCCGCGAGGTACTTCCCGACCCCCTCCCGCTCCTCCTGCGTGAGCGGCACCTGTGGCTCCGCCGTCGCCGGGCAGGCGATCACCCCCCGCAGATGCAACGCCGCCTTGAACGCGCCCAGCGCCGACGAACTCCCGCCCATCCGGGCCGGGTCCCCGACGCCGACCATGCCGTACAGGGCGCACAGCCGCTCCTGCTCCACCCGCGCCGCCTCCCGGTCGCCCGCGCGGCACAGCCGGTCCAGGCGGACGTAGCCCTCCGGGTCCACGTTGGCCAGCCCGGGCACCGCCCCGTCGGCGCCGAGCGCCAGCGCCGAGTCCACGACCAGCTCCGAACCCGTCAGCGCACTGAACCCGGTGAGCGCGGGACGCGACCGCACCCCCGTCACGACCGCGCGCAGACCGGCCAGGTCGCCGCTGGAGTCCTTCAGCCCGGCCAGCGTCCCGTCCGCCGCCAGCTCCAGCACCAGTTCCGGGCCCAGCTTCACGTGTACGGAGACGGGGATGTCGTAGGCGACGACCGGCACGGGACAGCGGTGGGCGACCAGCCGGTAGTGCCGGGCGATCTCCGCGGGGTGCGTCCGTGTGTAGAAGGGCGCCGTCACGACGACCGCGTCCGCGCCCGCCCGTGTCACATACGCCACGTGGTCCAGCACCCGCGGTGTCGCCATGTCGATGGCCCCGGCCAGTACCGGCACCTGCCCGGCGACATGGGCCACCACCGACTCGACCACGACAGCGCGTTGACGGTCCGTGAGGTGGGCGGCCTCGGAGGAGGACCCGAGCACGAACAGGGCGTCCACGCCGCCGTTCAGCAGATGGTCCACCAGCCGCAACAAAGAGGGCACATCCACCTCGCGGTCCGGTGTCAAGGGGGTGCAGACGGGCGGGACTACTCCGGTCAGCGGGGCGGGGAAGGGCATCAGGGCTCCCGGACGTGTTCCTGTTCCCGGCGCCGCACCGGCCATGGCGGTGGCCGTGGAGGGCCGGGAGGCCGACGTGTTCGGCTCGGAGGCGGCTCGCCCCCTCCCCAGGATGGTGGCAGGGAGAGCGGTGGCCGACGGCCGCCGACGCGCCCGTCCGCCGCCCGCGAAACGGCCCGCCCCCTCGGGCCCATCGGCCGACACTGGACCGATGAGCGATCCCGAACCGGACCACGGCGGCAGCGGGGCCGACGGCGGACGCTGGGACCCCGGGGCTCCCGGCGTCCTGCGACTGCCGTCCGGGCGGCTGGTGCGCGGGCGGGGCCTGCGGCGGCCCGTGCCGGACGGCCCCGCGCCCACGTACGGGCTGTATCTGCTCGGCAAGCGGCCCCCGGACGTGCCCTGGGCCTTCGACTGGCTGCGATGGCCCGACTTCCGGCTGCCCAGCAGCCGTGGCGAGGCCCGGCGGCTGCTGACCGAGGCATGGGAGCGGGCCGCGCGCGGACGCGTCGAGGTCGCCTGCGGCGGCGGGCGTGGCCGTACCGGTACCGCGCTCGCCTGCCTCGCCGTACTGGACGGCGTACCGCCGGAGCGGGCCGTGGCCTATGTGCGCGCCCACTACGACCGGCACGCCGTGGAAACGCCCTGGCAGCGGCGGTACGTACGGCGCTTCACAGAGCGAGCGTCATGATGAGCCGGTCCTCCCCGGCCCCGAAGTAGTCCTTGCGCACCCCCTCGTCGGACGAGAAGCCCAGCGACCGGTAGAGCATGATCGCGGCCGCGTTCGTCGGCTCCACCGTCAGCCGTACCTCGCGCACCTCCTCGGCCCGCAGCCGGCGCAGCACCTCCAGCATCAGCCGCCGGCCCAGCCCGCGCCCCCGCTGGTCCCGGGTCACACCGAGGCTGACGATCCAACTCCGGTAGCGATCGGGCGTGGTGACGTACAGGACGTACCCGTGCAGGCTCCGCCCGTCGTCCAGCACCAGCAGACAGTCCCCGTGCAGGTCGAACAGCTGGCGCAGCACGAAGTAGGGGTACGGCTCGTCGGGGAACGCCTCCCTGTCCACCCGCACCAGTTCGGGCAGGTCGTCCTCCGTGACCCCCCGCATCGTCAGGGGGCGGTCCACGGAGGCCCGGTCGTGGAACAGAGCCGGTCCGGTCGGCCCGCCACGCGACGGGAAACGTTCCTCTGGAAACACAGTCATGCCGCCCCCCTGCGGAATGGAGTCAAGCGCGGGTGGCCATCCGTACGGGTGGTACGAGTGGGACGCGCGCTGTCTGCCGTTCGGGTATGTTCGACAGATTTCCGACCATCTTGAGCGGGACGATCCGGACCGTTCAAGGCAGGATCAGGTCCAATAAGTCATTCGCCCCGGTGCGCCCCCGGTGCGCCCCAAGTGGCGTAACTGCGTCGCCCGGTTGGCCCAAGGGGGATCCCGCCCGGTCTTCCGATTGGTACGCTCGACCAATGACCTTCAGATCGCCGGGGGACGTACAGCTGAATGCGGACGTATCATGGGCCGCATTCGACCCCATTGCCTACGTCGAGCACAATTACCGCGGCCTGCAGGCGGAGGACGCGGAGATCCTTCAGATCGTGGGCGATCATTTCGGCGATCATTTCCAGGGACGTGACACCACCCGCGTTTCGGGCATCGATGTCGGTGCCGGCGCGAACCTCTACCCGGCGCTCGCCATGCTGCCCTGGTGCGACGAGATCACCCTGTACGAGCGCTCGCCGTCGAACGTCCGCTACCTCGAGAGCCAGGTCGCCTCCTACGACGGGAACTGGGACCAGTTCTGGGACCTCCTGCGCAAGAACGAGGTATACGGCGCACTACAGTTGGACCCGCGCGCCAGGTTCCGGGACGTGGTCCGGGTCCAGTCGGGCAACCTCTTCGACCTGGTGCGACACCAGGGTCGCTGGTCCATGGGGACCATGTTCTTCGTGGCGGAGTCGATGACCACCTCGCACGCGGAGTTCGCCCGCGCCGTCGAGTGCTTCCTGCGCGCCCTGGCCCCCGGTGCGCCCTTCGCCGCCGCGTTCATGGAACATTCGTCCGGGTATCACGCGGGCAAGCATTTCTTCCCGGCGTGCGACGTGGGAGAGTTGGAGGTGTACGAGAGTCTCGTGCCTTTCGCGGGCGAGTTCAAGACCATGCGTCTCAAGGCTTCGGCCGCCGTGCGCGAAGGCTATTCGGGAATGATCGTCGCCTACGGCTGGAGGAATTCGGAGTCCGACATTCCGGAGTCCGATATTCCGGCCGTTTGAGGACCGCATCGTCACAACAGAAGACGGCACGTTCTCCAATGATGGCAGCGCGGCCTGTGTGAGGGGCATGGGATGCAGATCAAGCCACGCCAGCATCTGCTGGACATCTGGCAGGCGATCGCCCGCCACTCGTTCGACGGCGGGGAGTGGACCTGGGGCAAGCGGGGCGGGGAAAGCAGCGTGGCCGACGCCGAGCGCCTGCTCTGCATCCTGTACCCCGCCACGGAGATCCCCGCCTTCCGCCTGGACGACCCGGACACCACACAGGACGACGTCCAGAGGGTGATGAAGCGGGCCGGCGGGCGCCTGGAGATCCCCGCGAAACTCGTCACGGCCACCGCCGAGTTCATGCGCAGGCACACCGACGAGAAGAGACCCACGTTCGCCGGCGGCCACTACTTCGTGTCGGGGGACAAGGACCGGGACCTCACCCAGGAACAGCGCGACCTCGGAGTCGTCGACTCGTACTCCATGTCGATCACCCTGTGCCTGGCCACCCTCGGCTTCCTCAAGATCTACGAGTCCAAGACCCGCCGCGGCGACATCCTGGAGACCATCCAGGAAGTGCGCGCCGCCACCAGCAACCGCCTCACCGCGGCCATGGTGAGCCTGCTGCGCTCCTTCACCATCAACGTCTTCGACATCGACTCCTCCCAGGGCCGCACACTGTGCGAACTCCTCGGCCAGGGACGGCTGTCGCAACGGCACGTGCTGCGCAGGTTCCAGGACCGCTTCGAGGCCCTGCGCGCCGCCATCGTCGAGAGCTTCGTCCTCGGTGTCGACGTCGAGGAAGGCCTCAAGGACCCCAACCAGCTCTTCGAATGCGGCTGGGGCTGGAGCATCGTCAGGGACGCGCCCGAGGTCGCGACCGAAGAACCCATCGGGCCGCAGCCCCAGGGCGTCGCCAACCCGGTGCCGTACCTCTACTTCACCGTCGTCGCCCTCGACGGCATCCAGGACCTGTTCTCCGACCGCACCCTCACCCTCGGCCTGCTCAATCCCGAACAGCAGCGGCTCGCCGAGGCGTTACGACTGCGCTGGGAGATCACCCAGCAGTTCTGGTCCGGCATCGCGCGCTTCGGCGGCGACCGCTGGCCCCTGGAGGACATTCCCTGGCGCACCACCGGCCAGAAACTCGAATCCGAGTACTTCTCCCTCTCCGTCGCCGCCATCCTCGTCCACGACCTGATGCGGCGCCGCGCCACCGACGACGACCTGACCCGCACCGTCAGCGTCATGGAACGCCTCGCCGAACGCGGGCGCATCACCAGCCGCATGACCCAGGACGACCCCATGGTCCGGCTGCACCACCCCGGCGTCACCCTGCCGCTGCAGGGCAGCGAGAGCGTCGGACCGCCCATGCAGTGGATCATGAGCGACTTCTCCGCGCAGCTGCTCAAGCGGACCATCCAGCTGTGCACGCTGTCCCGCAACCTCGGCTCGCACGACCGGCTGCTCCGGCTCGCCGAGGACATCTTCGACCACTTGTGGCGGCGCCGGATCGGCGACGGCGAGGGCACCGGCCTGTGGGACAACGTCCACGCCGCCTACCCCGAGACGCCGGCCTACGAGGGGCAGGTGTCCTGGAGCGTCACCGAGCGCGTCACCGAGGTGATGGTCCAGGTCCATCAGATGTACAAGCAGCCCCCCATCCGCAGCTCCGAACTCACCGCGCTGGCCCGTGCGTTGCTGAGCGAGTCGACCCACCTCCTCGGCAACGAGCAGATGGAGCCCGCGCCGGCCTCCGAGGGCAACCGCGGCATGCAACTCAGGAGCATCGAGGTCAAGTTGCGCCGCGCCCGCAAGCTCGTGGACGAACAACCCGGCACCGCGTGCTCGTTGACCCTCGACGTCCTCGGACAACTCGACGCCCTCGCCCGGGCCCGCGAAGCCGCGGCCCAGGGGGTGTGACCGTGCTCGTTTTCGCGGCCTCCGACAAGGGAGGCACGGGCCGCTCCGTCACCAGCGCCAACCTCGCCTACCACCGGGCGCTGGCCGGCGACGACGTCTGCTACCTGGACTTCGACTTCGGCTCGCCCACCGCGGCGGCCGTCTTCGACGTACCCGACGCCCGCCGGGCCGCCGAGGACCACGGCCTGCACTCCTACCTGACCGGCGAGGTCGGCGAACCGGCCCGCATCGACGTCTGGGCCGACACCGAACACCCGGTGCTGCGCAACCGGCCCCCCGGCTCCGGCAGCCTGGTGCTGATGCCCGGCGACGTCAGCGGCGGCGAGTTCGCCACCACCGACGACACCCTGCGCCGCTGTGTCGACCTCCTGCTGCGGCTCAACGGCGAGTTCGACATCATCGTCGTCGACCTCAGCGCCGGCCGCAGCTACGCCGTCGACATGGCCCTGGAGGCCACCTCGCAGCGCGAGCTGCGCGGTGTCCTGGCGCGCTGGCTGGTCTTCCACCGCTGGACCCGCCAGCACGTGGCGGCCGCGGCGAGCCTGGTCTACGGCAGGCGCGGCATCGTCGCCGGCGGGGTGGCCCGAGGCCACGACGAGGAGGCGCTGCGGAACGTCATCCGGTTCGTCCGGGCCGCCGTACCCGACCCCGAGTCCGCGCTGTGGTCGCAGGTGTCGGCGACCCAGTCGGCGTGGATGCGCGCCTGCGACCGCGACCTGAAGCAGATGTCCTCCACCCTCGGCATCGGATACACCCAGGTCCTCGGCTCGGTGCCGCTGGAGCCGGTCCTGCAGTGGCGCGAGCAGCTCATCACCGACGAGGACGTCCTCGACAGCCAGATCGCCAACCGGGAGACGTGGGAGGCACTGAGCGAACTGGCGAACCGGCTGACCGACGACAAGTACTGGGAGCAGCCGTGACGGAAGCCGTGTTCCGCGAGACCACCGCAGAGCCCCGCACCCAGTCCGTACCGCTCGCCCACCTCTCCCTCGAACTCGGCCACCTCTACATGGAGGACTTCGAGGCCGGGCCCGAGCGGCTGAGCGAGCACTTCGCCGAGGTACGGATCTGGGTGGACGCCGCCCGGGTCGCCGCCGCCCGCCGCACCGGCGGCAGGCGGCCCCGCATCAGCACCTGCTTCCTCATCGACGACTACTTCACCCGCTTCTCCACCCCCGCCGAGCTCGTCCCCGTGGTGCTTCAGGAGGCCGAGCGGGCCGGCCTCGTCATCGACTACCTGGCCCGCGAGTCGGGCTGCGCCGTCGCCGACAAGATCGAGCTCGCCGAGGCGGTGATGCACCGCCTCGTCGAGTCACCCCCGCCGGGCAGCTACGGCTCCCGCCCGCCCGTCAGCCAGACCGGCTGGCTCGCCAACGGGCAGCGCAGCCCCGGCTCGCGCAGCGCCATGGGGGAGATCACCGGCTGGCAGCCGCCCCAGGAGACCGCCGCCCGCAACCACTCGGTGTTCATGGACGTCGAGCTGTGGTCCGAGAAGGACGGACAGCGGCTGTGGTCCTGCCCGTTCCTCGCCGCCGTCTGGCAGCTCGCCCGACTGGGCCTGCTGCGCCACCTCGGCGAACCCGTCCTCGTACCGCGCCCCTGGAACGGCCGCGACTTCCCCCACGAGTGGGACCGGCTGCCGCCGCTGACCCAGCTCAACCCGGCGGCTGCACCGTTCAGCGCGTACCGCACCTGCACCCTGATGGCCAACCGCTTCCTCGCCGTCGAGGACGCCGTACGGCTCATCCTCGACCAGATAGACGTCGACTCGGGCGCGCTCAAGCAGGTCGCCGAGCGCTCCGCCCGCGAGGGCGCGGCGGTGCCGGACGCGGTCGCGCAGCGCGCCACGTACGTCTTCTACGAGGAGCCCGCCGGCGCCTTCCCCGCCGAGGGGAGCTGAGATGCCGGCCGGGGGACAGTCGATGCGTCCGGTGCTCGCCTGCGGTGAGGTGCGCACCTGTCTGCTGCCGTCCTTCCACGCACTGGACGGCCGGGCCGCCGCCCAGCTGCTGAGGTTGCGCGCGGACGAACACGTCCGGGTCTCCGAGCGGCCCAACCTGTACGCGCTGTCCCCGGACGTCCTGACCGGCGTGGACTGCCGGCTGCCCACCTCCAACGGCGCCAAGGTACGCGCCGTCGGCACGGTGGCCGCCCGCGCCGCGCTCACCGAGGGCCGCGTCCTGCAGGCCACCGCCTACTTCAGCGCCCCGTCCGCCGGCCCCGACACGCGCCGCCCCTGGGGCCACTACCTCGTCAGGCCCGGCCTCGTCGAACCCTTCGGGAAGCTCCCCGAACAGGCCGCCGCCGAAGGTGTCCTGCGCGGCGGCGCACGCGGCGAACTCGACCTCGGGATGATCGCCGAGGGCCTGCTCGCGCAACTGCTGCGCCACCCGCTGCTCGACCACAAGGCACCCTTCAAGTCCCGGCGCACCCATCTGCGCTGGGTCGCGCGACGCGCACCCGAGGGCGAGGGACCGTCGCTTCAGCGCTTCACCCTCGCCGAGCATGGGCTGCGGACCGTGGAACTGAGGCTTCCGGAGGACGTCCCGGCCGCCGCGGCCGCCGGCCTGTGCGAGGACCTCGCCCTGCACGACTGGCTGCTGACGACCGTCGTGCACATGTTGGACAGCAGCCGGCTCGGTGCGGCGGACGGCCCCTCGGCCGTCCTCGCGCTGCGCCCGGCCGTCGATCACCTGCTGCATCTGTGGATGCCGCGCGCACACGTGGACCGCACGCTGGGCCATCTGTGGGACGTGCTGGAACGGGAGCCGGGGTTCACCCGTCAGTGGCAGACCCTGGTCCAGCGCATCCGTGACCAGCTGGCCGTCCAGGCCATTCCGTTGCTGCACGAGGCACTGAGCACACGCTGAAGGGCGGCACGAACCGACAATCGCGACGGGGGAGAGGCGACATGACCGGAGCGTCAGGAGCGTCATCAGGGGAAGCACGCAGGGCGTCCAGGGGCGAGGAGGGGCAGCACTCACCGAACCTGTTACGCAAGACACTGGTCACGGCGGTGGTGGCCGCCGCCACCTACTTGCTGACCAACGTCCTCAACCAGGACAAGAACCAGGTGTGGCAGCTGACCGTGTCCGTAGTCCTCGGTGGCGCGGCACTGATCATCCAGTACCTCGTGGACTTCGAGCAGCGGCTGAACTCGATGGAGCAGGGCCTGGACAAGTACCACCTGGAGATGCGGAGGGAGGTCGAGGGGGCCTTCGCCCGGATCAGTGAGGCGACCGAGCTGTTCAGCGAGGTGGACCGCTCGGTGCTGCGGTCCGACGGCGTGGCCCGGCTGGCCCGCGCCTACACACATGTGGGCCGCCAGGAGTCACAGCTGGTGAAGGACTTCGCCCAGGACCGGATCGCCCAGCTCGCGTCCACGATGGAGAGCCTCAGCCGCGGCAGCACGGACTGTCCGGGCGAGGAGCACGACTGGCTGATCGCCCTTACCGCGTGCTGCACCCAGACCCTGGTGGCCACCAGCACCCCTGTCGACCGCGACTTCTGGACCAGCGAGCCCGCCAACCGCTACCTGAAGGCACAGGAGGAGGCCGTCAAGCGGGGAGTGCGGGTACGGCGGCTGTTCCTCGTGAAGAATCCGCGGGAACGCACCGAGGAGCTGGAGGAACTCTGCCGCAGCCAGCGGGACCTCGGCATCGACGCGCGCATCGCGGTCCGTTCGGAACTGCCCCAGCGCGCCCGCCTGACGCTCACGAACGACTTCATCGTCTTCGACGGGCAGCTCTGCTACGAGATAGAGCCGGACGTGGACGTCGTGCCGGCCAAGACCCTCCTGAAGATGACACCGGCACACGTCCAGGAGCGCATGAAGCGGTTCAACGTCCTGTGGGAGGCGACCGAGCCCACCGGACCGGACCCCCTGCCCGCACCGACCGCCGCGTCCGGCTGAGCGGTACGCCGCGCGTCAAGCGCCGCGGCGTCCCTGGTGTCCTCCGTGCGGCGTCGCTCTGCCGGCCCGCTCCGGTGACAGGTCCTGGGTGCCGATGACCGAGAGCAGTTCCAGTTGGGCGGCGCCCTCGGTGCCGGGCGGGGCGGAGAACCACAGCAGGCGCTGGCGGCCGTCCTCGCTGAACAGGCTGTGGCAGTCCAGTTCGACGACGCCGAGGGCGGGGTGGAGGATCCGCTTGTGGTCGGCGCGGCGCAAAGCGACGTCGTGGGTGTCCCAGAGGCCGGAGAACTCCTGGCTGCGCCGGCGCAGCGTGGCCACCAGCCGGGTCACCTCGGTGTCGTCGCCGCGCCGGGCGGCGACCGCCTGGAGGTCGGCGACGAAGACGCGGGAGTGGTGGGGGTGGTCCTCGGCGGGGTAGATCCCGTGGGTTTCCGGATCGGTGAACCAGCGGTACACGAGACTCGCCTCCGGGCCGCGCACCGCCGGGGCGAGCTGTACGTCGAGATCTACGGCGAGCAGGCCCGCGCCAACACCATGGTCCTGGTCGAGGAGGTTCCGGACGGGGGCTGGGGCATCGGCGGGAACGTACTGACGCTCGCGATGCTCGAGGGGTCTTCTGAGAACTGAGGGCCCTCGTCGGCCGCGAGGGAATTCCGGTGAGCCTGTGAGGGACTTGTGGGAGGCTTGATCACCGCTGGCACATGACCAAGTGCCGTCGAGCAGATCACAGGGGGATCTTCATGATCGTCATCAGACGTCGGCGTGCGTTCCGGGGGGCGCTGGCGGCCACCGCCGTCACGGCAGCGATGGCCGCCACGGCCGGTACGGCCTTCGCATCCGGTGACCCGGCCGGGGCCGGCCGGACGCGTGCCGTGGCCGGGGCGGAGCATCAGGCCCGGGGCGTCCAGAGCCTGGGGCCGCGCGTCCGCGCGGACGGTACGGTGGAAACGCCCAGCTTCGCGATGACCGCCGTGGACAAGCGAACCGCCGAACTGTACCTGTACTTCACGGACGACAAGGGCGGCTTCAAGCCTCGCGAAGACGTGGGGGTCACCTTCGAAGCCTTCGCCGACTCGATCGACGTCGACAACAACAAGGACGGGTGGAGCGACGGCACTTGGTACCTCTACAAGGACGGGAAGCTGGACTACGACTGGATCGACGACCAACTCGGCTACCACACCACGCGCGTCGGCACGGGCTGGAACATCTACACCACGGTCCTCTCGCCCGGGAACCTCGGCGGTGCCAAGGAGGCCGACCTCATCGCCGTGGACAAGGCCGGTGTTCTGTGGGAGTACCTCGCCCACCCGGACGGCACCCTCACCTCGCGGAGCCGTATCGGCGCAGGCTGGGGCCAGTACACCCAGATCGCCGGCCAGGGTGACCTGACCGGTGACGGCAAGGCCGACATCGTCGCCCGGGACAAGTCCGGCGTCCTCTGGCTCTACAAGGGCACGGGCGACTACAAGGC
The DNA here is from genome assembly GCF_055639175.1 of Streptomyces sp. NPDC107546. NCBI lineage: Bacteria > Bacillati > Actinomycetota > Actinomycetes > Kitasatosporales > Streptomycetaceae > Streptomyces > Streptomyces sp. NPDC107546. Next base: position 200,090 of record NZ_JBVKBA010000013.1, read on the forward strand.
CCCCTTCGCGCCCCGCACGAGGATCGGCGGCGGCTGGAACATGTACGACCGGCTGCTCTCGGTCGGCGACCTCGACGCCGACGGCAAGCCGGACCTGATCGCGCGCAAGCCGAACGGCGACCTGTACCGGTACTCGGGCACGGGCACCACCCAGGCCGTGTTCCAGAAGCCGGTCAAGATCGGCAGTGGGTTCCAGGCGTACGACCTGCTGTAGCGGTACACGGCTCCAGTGAGGGGACGGGCCGCTGCCTCCAGTTCGGAGACGGCCCGTCCCGCCCACCCGTCAGCCCGTCAGGCTGATCAAGGGGGACGGGCACATCACCCTTGCCGCATGTGATGAATCTGCTCAGCAGATCAGGGTCCTCACCGTGCAGGGCCAGGGCGGGAACCCGCAGGGCGCCTACTGCTTCAAGGCGACAACCAAGACCGGTTATCTCACGTTGGAGCTCCCGCACGTCATCGCGCTGGAGACCGCTGATCATCCGATCAGCGCGGATCTGAAGCCGCAGGGGGACCCGTCGGCGCCGGTCAAGACAGTGAGCGTGGCGAAGAACGGCTATCAGAGCGTCGGTGAGGGGACCGCGGGGGGTGCGTCCACTGTTCTGGTGGAACTGCGCGTCACGGGCTGACCGATCGGCCTGTCCCCCTTCTCACCGATCTCACATGAAACGGGGAACGTTCATGTCCGGCTTTCGTCCGCGCACGGCGCGGACTTCGGGTCTGATCGCCGCTACGTCGCTATACTCCCGCCTGGAAGGACGACGCGCGCCTGCTGGTCGCCGGCCGCTTCACGCCCGGCGGCCACCGCGACGACCTGCTGGCCGTCTGGAACGACGGCCACGTCAGCCTCTTCCCCGGCGTCGACACCAAGGGCCTGCACGACGACGTACCACTCGTGCCAGTGGGCTGACGTCATGTGAAGCGCACTACTCCGCTCCGCGCCCAACGGCCTGCACAACTGGCCGACTTGACCGCCTGATCCAGCTGCGGGGAGCTTTGCGGCGTGGTGCTCGCTGTGCTGGGCCACCGGCCGCCCGGTGCGGGCGCCGGCGATCCTCTCCGGGCTGGTCTGAGCTCGTCGGCGGCTGCTCCAGGGGCGCCAGGTATACGGGTGGAGAGCACCGACGCCTGGGGGAAGGCCCTGGGAGACGCGAGGAGCTACCGAGCGCGCCCTGTAGGCAACCAGGAGGCTTCCCACAGCGGCAGGAAGTAGGAGACTCCGCCGACCAGGAGCTGCCCTTGACGGGAAGCAACGCCTTGATGATCTGCAAGTCCTCAGGCCGATCCCACGGTACGGATGAACTCCGTCCAGGCGGCCGGGCTCACGAGGAGGACGGGACCTCCGGGCACCTTGCTGTCCCGGACGGGGACGACACCGGGGACTCCGTCGGCCACCTCGACGCAGTCGCCGCCCTCGCCGTTGCTGTAACTCCTTTTGCGCCAGCGGGCGGCGCCGGGGAAGTCGTACGCGACCTCGACGCAGCTGCCGCCGTTGTCGTCGCTGTAGCTGCTTTTGCGCCAGCGGGCGTTGCTCAGGTCGTACCCGCGCATCGTCTCTGGTCCTCCGCCGCCGACTGGATCAGGGAGGGACGCCTTCGGCGGCAGTGCGGCGGCCCTGAGCACACGCTTCACCAGGGCCGGATCATCGAGCAGGTTTCCCGAATACACCGCCTCTGTATAGGCGGTTGGTGGTGCGTCCTCGAATTCGAAGAGCGTGACCATGCGGCCCATGAGCGGGTAGGCGCCCGCGCTCGTCGGCAGCACCTGCACCAGGACCCTGCGCTCCCGCGCCAGTTCCGCGATGTGGTCCAACTGCGCCGCCATCCCGGCATCGCCGCCGACCGGGATGCGCACCACGTGCTCGTGCAGGATCACCCAATACACGGGCCTTGCAGCGTCCGCCAGGACCTGTGCGCGCTCCACACGAGCCGTGACCTTCTCCTGGATGTACTCCTCGGTGACGAACGGGTTGCTCGCCAGGGTCACCGCTCGGGTGTACTCGGCCGTCTGCAACAACCCCGGCACCAACGTCGGCGCGAACTCGCAGATCTTCGTCGCCGTCCGCTCGAGCTCCACCACCTCCGCGAAATAGTCCGCGTATCTCGCGTCATCAATGAGGTTTCGCCACGTCCGCTCGAAAAAGCCCTCGGTTTGCAGGGCCTCGTCGATCCGCTGTGCCACGTCCAACTGAGGTTTGCGAATCGCCTGTTCGAATTGGCCGATGTAGCCGCACGAGACGAAAACACGCGCTCCCAGCGACGCCTGGGTGAAGCCCGCGTTCTCCCGTCGCCGCTTCAGCTCGGCGCCGAAGAACTCCCACGCCAACCGTTGGCCATGGCTCAACCCGTCCCTGCTGCCTCGCACTTGTAGGGCACAGACACCTGTCGAGTGTAGATGCAGAGCGTCACCATGGAGATGCGAAGCGTGAAATTGCACGGGGAAGGGGAGCACGGTGACTGCAGCACACGTACCACTCGGGGGACGAGACTCGGCGCACCGCGTCGAAGAGGCGGAGGAGACAGTGAAGGAATTGCGGGCTGCGCTCGCGAGCGTCGGAATCACATTGCCGTCGCTCCGGCTCGACCCGGCAAGTCTGGCGCGGGAGACACCCTGCCCGCTGGTGGAATTGGGAGGCTGTTCCGTCGATGTGGCCGCCCGGCTCGCGGCGGCGCTGCGCGCGCTGCCGGCGGCGGAGGCGCGATGAAGAAGAAGCCGCCGATCGGGTCGTACGCCGTCGACACCCGCACCGGGAGGGTGGGGATCGTCATGGGGCACGAGGGCCCGTACGTACAGCTGAGACCGTACGGCGGGGGCAAGGAGTGGGACGTCGAACCGGAGGCCGTGCGCCCGGCGACCCAGGCCGAGCGTCTGCAGGCCGCGACGGCGTACGCCAACGCACGCAGCCGCGGTGAGGTCCCTTGAGGACCAGGCCCGAGGCGGGGGCGCCGTAGGCGAGAATGGACCCCATGAGTCTGTTCCGCGACGACGGCATCGTGCTGCGCACCCAGAAGCTGGGTGAGGCGGACCGGATCATCACGTTGCTCACGCGGGGTCACGGACGTGTACGCGCCGTGGCCCGCGGGGTGCGCCGGACGAAGTCGAAGTTCGGGGCCAGGCTGGAGCCGTTCTCGCACGTGGACGTGCAGTTCTTCGCGCGCGGGAGCGAGCTGGTCGGGCGGGGGCTGCCGCTGTGCACGCAGAGCGAGACCATCGCGCCGTACGGCGGTGGGATCGTCACCGACTACGCCCGGTACACCGCCGGGACCGCCATGCTGGAGACCGCCGAGCGGTTCACCGACCATGAGGGGGAGCCGGCCGTCCAGCAGTATCTGTTGCTGGTCGGGGGCCTGAGGACGCTCGCCCGTGGTGAGCACGCGCCGCACCTCGTCCTGGACGCCTTCCTGCTGCGCTCCCTCGCCGTCAACGGCTACGCGCCCAGCTTCAGCGACTGTGCGAAGTGCGGCATGCCCGGGCCGAACCGCTTCTTCTCGGTCGCCTCGGGCGGGTCCGTGTGCGCCGACTGCCGGGTGCCCGGCAGCGTCGTACCCTCGCCACAGGCCCTGGAACTGCTCGGTGCGCTGCTGACGGGGGACTGGGAGACCGCGGACGCGTGCGAGGCGCGGTACGTCCGGGAAGGCAGCGGGCTCGTGTCGGCTTATCTGCACTGGCACCTGGAGCGGGGGCTGCGCTCGCTCCGGTACGTGGAAAAGTAGAGCGACGCGGCGTCACAGCCGTCAGAGCGGCAGACCGACAGAACGACACAGCGACACAGCGAACAGAGCGAAGAACCGAGGAGCGAGAAGCAATGGCCGTACGCGGGTTTCTGGGGCGCCAGCGCCGGGAGTACAGGACGCCGGAGCCGCACCCGTCCGGCGCGCGGCCGCCGAAGCTCCCCGGGGAGCTGATCCCGAACCACGTGGCGATCGTCATGGACGGGAACGGGCGGTGGGCCAAGCAGCGTGGGCTGCCGCGTACCGAGGGGCACAAGGTCGGTGCCGAGCGGGTGCTGGACGTGCTGCAGGGCGCGATCGAGATGGGCGTCGGGAGCATCTCGCTGTACGCCTTCTCCACCGAGAACTGGAAGCGTTCGCCCGACGAGGTCCGCTTCCTGATGAACTTCAACCGCGACTTCATCCGCAAGACCCGCGACCAGCTCGACGAACTGGGCGTGCGGGTGCGCTGGGTGGGCCGTATGCCCCGGCTGTGGAAGTCCGTCGCCAAGGAGCTCCAGATCGCCCAGGAGCAGACCAAGGGCAACGACCGGCTGACGCTGTACTTCTGCATGAACTACGGCGGCCGCGCGGAGATCGCGGACGCGGTGCAGGCCATCGCGGAGGAGGTCAGGGCCGGCCGGCTCGACCCGTCGAAGATCTCCGAGAAGACGGTGGCGAAGCACCTGTACTACCCGGACATGCCGGACGTCGACCTGTTCCTGCGCCCGAGCGGCGAGCAGCGCACCTCCAACTACCTGCTGTGGCAGAGCGCCTACGCCGAGATGGTCTTCCAGGACGTGCTGTGGCCGGACTTCGACCGGCGCGACCTGTGGCGGGCGTGCGTCGAGTACGCCTCCCGCGACCGCCGCTTCGGCGGCGCGATCCCGAACGAGGAACTGCTGGCGATGGAGGGCAGGCAGGAGTAGGCCGGGGGCCGGCTGTCCGGCCCTGCGGTTACGATCACGGCTCGTCACCGAAGAAACGGGAGGGGCCGTGACCGAACAGACCGTGGAGCAGCGCGGGACCGAGGTCCTGCTGGAGTACGAGTACCAGCAGCAGGACATGACGGAGGCCGTCCGGCTGGTCATGCGCAAGCGGCCCAGGGTCAGGGTGCTGTACCACCCCGTCTTCCTGGTCTGTGCGGCGGCGGTCGGGGCCGCGCAGATGGTGTGGAGCGCACTCCACGACGACGCCGGCTTCGCCATCGGGTTGATGGTCCTGGTCTGGGCGCTGCTGATGTTCCGCGCGCCCCACATGACGGCCCGCGGACTGCTGCGGGCGAACCAGCACCACGGTCTGATGCGGGTGACCGTAGGCGAGGCGGGCGTGTGGACGACGAGCGCCCACGCCGACGTACGACTGGCGTGGGCCAACTACGGCAGCTACGCCGAGTCCGACCGCTGCTTCGTCCTGCGCAGCCCCGACCGTGCCGGGTACTGCGCGGCGGTACTCCTCAAGCGGGGCGCGCGCACCCCGGAGGACGTGGTACAGCTGCGCGCCCTGCTGAACCGGCACCTGCTCCGCGTATGAGCCCTGCTCAGTCCCCGGCCGCCGCGCACTCCGCGCACGTGCCGAAGATCTCGACCGTGTGGGCGACGTTGACGAAGCCGTGCTCCGCCGCGATCGCCTCCGCCCACTTCTCCACCGCGGGGCCCTCGACTTCGACGGCCTTGCCGCAGACGCGGCAGACCAGGTGGTGGTGGTGTTCGCCGGTCGAGCAGCGGCGGTAGACGGACTCGCCGTCGGAGGTGCGCAGGACGTCGACCTCGCCGGCGTCGGCGAGGGACTGCAGGGTGCGGTAGACCGTCGTCAGGCCCACCGAGTCGCCCTTGTGCTTGAGCATGTCGTGGAGCTCCTGCGCGCTGCGGAACTCGTCGACCTCGTCGAGGGCCGCCGCGACAGCGGCACGCTGCCGGGTGGCGCGGCCCTTCACGGGCGGTCCTGCGGTGGTCACCGGTTGCCTCCTTCTTGACGGCTCGTTCGCCTGCGGGGCGCTCTGAGCCGGTGCCGAGACCGTGACCGTGCTCAGTCCTTCGGGCCTTCGCGAGCCCACGATCTCAACCCCGGCGCGCCCCTTCGGCTCTCCGCGCCTGACGTCTGCGCCCTGCCGGGACATTGTGCCAGCCCGGCCGGTGCGCGGTCAGACTCCGACCTCGTCGCCGGCCCCCCGGCTGGCCGGAATCGCGCACTCTGCGGGGTCCCCCGAGGGCTGCGCGACGGCGAGCGCCCGCGCGCGTCGCCGCGCCAGCGGAGTGGCCAGGGCGGTCAGTGCGATGAACGCCGCGATGGTCAGCAGCACGATCGTCGCGCCGGGCGGCACGTCCTGGTAGTACGACGTGATCGTGCCGCCGAGGGCGACGGTCACGCCGATGGCGACCGCGATCGCGAAGGTCGCCGCGAAGCTGCGGCCGAGCTGCTGCGCGGCCGCCACCGGGACGACCATCAGCGCGGAGACCAGGAGGAGACCGACCACCCGCATGGCGACGGTCACGGTCACGGCCGCCGTGATCGCCGTCAGCAGGTTCAGGGCGCGCACCGGCAGGCCCGTCACCCGGGCGAACTCCTCGTCCTGGCTGACCGCGAAGAGCTGGCGGCGCAGGCCGAGGGTGACCAGGACGACGAAGGCCGCGAGCAGGCAGATCGCCACCACGTCGGACTGCGAGACGGTGGACAACGACCCGAACAGGTACGACGTCAGGTTCGCGTTGGAGCCGCCCGGCGCGAGGTTGATGAACATCACGCCGCCGGCCATACCGCCGTAGAAGAGCATCGCGAGCGCGATGTCGCCGCGTGTCTTCCCGTACCAGCGGATCAGTTCCATGAGGACCGAGCCGAGGACGGAGACGGCCGTCGCCATCCACACCGGGGAGGTGGACAGGAGGAAGCCGAGACCGACGCCCGTCATCGCCACGTGGCCGATGCCGTCGCCCATCAGGGCCTGGCGGCGCTGGACGAGGTAGATGCCGACGGCGGGGGCCGTGATGCCGACCAGGACGGCGGCGAGCAGGGCCCGCTGCATGAAGGCGTAGTTCAGGAAGTCCATCAGCTCAGCAGTCCCGTGCGGATCGGTTCGGTGCCCGCGGCGTCGTGCGGGTGGACGTGGTCGTGGCCTGGCAGGGCGTGCTGGCCCACGGCCTTCGGGGGCGGGCCGTCGTGCAGCACGCAGCCGTCGCGCAGGACGACCGCCCGGTCGATCAGGGGCTCCAGGGGGCCGAGTTCGTGCAGCACCAGCAGGATCGTCGCACCGGAGGCCACCTGGTTCCTGAGCGTCTGCGCGAGCACCTCCTGGCTCGCCAGGTCGACGCCCGCCATCGGCTCGTCCATGATCAGCAGTTCGGGCTCGGAGGCGAGCGCGCGGGCGATCAGCACGCGCTGGTGCTGGCCGCCGGACAGGGCGCCCACGGAGTCCTTGGCACGGTCCGCCATGCCGACGAGGTCCAGGGCGTGGCGTACGGCCTCGTGGTCGGCCTTGCGCAGGATGCCGAAGCGCGCCCGGGACAGACGGCCCGCGGAGACCACCTCGGTCACCGTGGCGGGCACGCCGCCCGCGGCGGTGGTGCGCTGCGGCACGTACCCGACGCGCCGCCAGTCGCGGAAGGCGCGCCGCGGGGCCCCGAAGAGTGCGATCTCCCCGGCGCTCACCGGCACCTGGCCGATGATGCTGCGCACGGCGGTCGACTTGCCCGAGCCGTTCGCCCCGAGCAGCGCGACCACCTCACCGCGGTGGACGGTGAGGTCGATGCCGCGCAGGACGGGGCGCGAGCCCAGGTCGGCGCGTACGCCACGCATCGATATGACGGGCTCGCCCATCGCGTCCATGGCGTCCATGGCGTCCTCCGTAGCGATCACTTGGTGCCCAGTGCGGTCTGCAGTGCCTTGAGGTTGGACTCCATGACCTGGAAGTAGTCGCGGCCGCGGGACTTCGGAGTGATGCCCTCGAGCGGGTCGAGGACGTCCGTCTTCAGGTTCGCGTCCTTCGCGACGGTCTTCGCGGTCTTGTCGCTGACGAGCGTCTCGTAGAAGACCGTGGAGACGCCGTCGGCCCTGGCCATCTTCTCGAGGTCGCGGACGCGCGCGGCGCTGGGCTCGGACTCGGGGTCCAGGCCGTTGATGGCCTCCTCGGTGAGGCCGTAGCGCTCGGCGAGGTAGCCGAAGGCGGCGTGCGTGGTCATGAAGACCTTGGTCTTCGTGTTCCGCAGACCGTCCGCGTACTGGGCGTTCAGGTCGTCGAGCTTCTTGACCAGCACGTCGGTGTTGTTCTTGTAGGTGTCCGCGTGCTTCGGGTCCGCCTTCTCGAAAGCGGCGCCGACGCCCTTGGCGACCTGGGCGTAGCGCACCGGGTCGAGCCAGATGTGGGGGTCCTTGCCGCCGGACTCCTCGCCCTGGTGGGTGTCGTGGGCCGCCGCGTGCCCGCCGACCTCGTTGCCGTGCTCCTCCAGGGAGGTCAGGGAGGCCGCGTCGATCTTCGTCCTGATCTCGGACTGGGCCACCGCGTCGTCGACGGAGGGCTGCAGGCCCTTGAGGTAGAGGACCGCGTCGGACTCCTGGAGCTGCGCGGTCTGCTTGGCGCTGATCTCCAGGTCGTGCGGCTCCTGGCCGGGCTGGGTCAGACTGGTGACGTGGACGTACGACCCGCCGATCTGCTCGGCGATGAAGGCCAGCGGGTAGAACGACGCCACCACGTCGAACTTGCCGCTGTCGCCCCCCGCGGCGCCGGCCGAGGAACAGGCGGAGAGGGCTCCGAGGCCGAGGGCGGTGGCCGCCGCGACCGCGGTCCCGGGTATGAGGCGTCGTCGTACGTTCATGACAGTCATTTTCATCAAACATGGAAACCGTTGTCAACAAGCTCGCACCCCGAGCTTGTGGGCGGCACCGATTTGATTGAGGGGGAGCCACCGCCGGTACCCTGAAGCATTCGCTTAGAAGCGTCTCGCTTCGTCGCCCGTCGTCGTAATGAAGAGAGCACCGTGGCCGCCGACAAGATCGACACCATCGTCAGCCTGAGCAAGCGCCGTGGCTTCGTATTCCCCTGCAGCGAGATCTACGGTGGTCAGCGTGCCGCCTGGGACTACGGACCGCTGGGTGTCGAGCTCAAGGAGAACATCAAGCGCCAGTGGTGGCGCTACATGGTGACGTCGCGCGAGGACGTCGTGGGTATCGACTCGTCGGTGATCCTTGCGACCGAGGTCTGGGTGGCCTCCGGTCACGTCGCCACCTTCACCGACCCGCTCACCGAGTGCACCTCCTGTCACAAGCGCTTCCGTGCCGACCACCTGGAAGAGGCGTACGAGGCCAAGCACGGCCGCCTCCCGGAGAACGGCCTCGCGGACATCAACTGCCCCAACTGCGGCAACAAGGGCCAGTTCACCGAGCCGAAGCAGTTCTCGGGTCTGCTCTCCACCCATCTCGGCCCGACGCAGGACAGCGGCTCGATCGCGTACCTGCGCCCCGAGACCGCGCAGGGCATCTTCACCAACTTCCTCCAGGTCCAGCAGACCTCGCGGCGCAAGCCGCCGTTCGGCATCGCGCAGATGGGCAAGTCGTTCCGCAACGAGATCACGCCGGGCAACTTCATCTTCCGCACCCGCGAGTTCGAGCAGATGGAGATGGAGTTCTTCGTCAAGCCGGGCGAGGACGAGAAGTGGCACGAGTACTGGATGCAGGAGCGCTGGAACTGGTACACGGGGCTCGGCCTGCGTGAGGAGAACATGCGCTGGTACGAGCACCCGAAGGAGAAGCTCTCCCACTACTCCAAGCGCACCGCCGACATCGAGTACCGCTTCCAGTTCGGCGGCTCGGAGTGGGGCGAGCTGGAGGGCGTCGCGAACCGCACGGACTACGACCTGGGCGCTCACTCCAAGGCCTCCGGCCAGGACCTCTCCTACTTCGACCAGGAGGCCGGTGAGCGCTGGACGCCGTACGTCATCGAGCCGGCGGCGGGTGTCGGGCGCACCATGCTGGCGTTCCTGCTCGACGCGTACGTCGAGGACGAGGCGCCCAACGCCAAGGGCAAGATGGAGAAGCGCACGGTGCTGCGCCTCGACCACCGTCTGGCTCCGGTGAAGGTCGCGGTGCTGCCGTTGTCCCGCAACCCGGAGCTGTCGCCGAAGGCCAAGGGTCTCGCGCAGGCGCTGCGCAAGCACTGGAACATCGAGTTCGACGACGCGGGCGCGATCGGCCGCCGCTACCGCCGCCAGGACGAGATCGGTACGCCGTACTGCGTGACGGTGGACTTCGACACGCTGGAGGACAACGCGGTGACGGTGCGTGAGCGTGACTCCATGAAGCAGGAGCGGGTGTCCCTCGACCAGATCGAGGGGTACCTGGCCGGGCGCCTCCTGGGCTGCTAGGGCCTGGGCGCTCCGCGCGGGACCGCGCGACGAGGACGCCGGGCGGGCTGGATGGTTTCCGGCCCGCCCGGCGTCCTTCGTTCGCGTCCTCGGAGGTGCCGCCCGGGTGAATGTGCGGTCGGCGCGTCCTGCCGGAGCCGCTCGGCGGCAAAAAGGATCTTCATACTGCGTGCATGCGGACACCGGAGAAGATTCCCGCCCTGATCCATCAGACCTGGAAAGACGCCGACGTACCCGAGAAGTGGCGTAAGTGGGTCGATTCCTGGCGTCTGCATCACCCCGGCTGGGGATACCGGCTGTGGACCGACGCGGACAACCGTGCCTTCCTCCAGGAGCACTATCCCTGGTTCCTGCCGGTCTACGACGGCTACCCCGAAGCGATCATGCGGGCCGACGCGATCCGCTACTTCCTGCTCGATCATTTCGGCGGGCTCTACGTGGACATGGACTTCGAGTGCCTGAAGCCGGTCGACGCACTTCTCGACGGACGCGAACTCGTCCTCGGCTGCGAACCCGAGGCTCACACGCGTCTGCTGCCGGCTCGTCGGCGCGGATTCGGCCGCATCGTCGGCAACGCGTTCATCGCGTCGCGGCCGGGGCACCCCTTCTGGGCCCATGTGCACCGGCAGCTCGTCGGCGCTCACCGGGCGCCCGGTGCTCTGGAGGCCACAGGCCCCTTCTTCCTCACCAGGGCGCTCGACAGCGCCCCGGAGCCCGCCTCGGTCACGGTCCTCGCGCCGGAAGTCCTGTATCCCGAGGTGAGCCCTTACGCGACGGAGCTGTTCGGCCCTCAGGAAGCCGACTACGAGCGGGCGTACGCCGTGCACCACTGGTCCGGCAGCTGGGTTCGGGACGACTCCGGGACGGTGCGGATCTCGTCCGGCAAGCGGTTCCCCTTCTGGGCGAGCCAGGGGCTGCACCCGCTCGCCGACGGTCAGCTCAGCCTCGACGCCCAAAGGCGCCGCTGGGCCTCGGGCGCGCCCGCACCCACGGTGTCCTGCCTCATGGTGACCAAGGGCCGCATGGCGATGGCGAGCCGCGCGATCGCCTGCTTCCGAGCGCAGACGTACCGCGCGCTGGAACTGGTCGTCGTGGACGACGGCACCGACGACGCCCTCGAGCGGTACATCCGGGAGCTGGGCGACCCGCGGATCCGCCATCACCGGCTTCCCCCGCAGGGGCGGACGCTCGGCGAACTGCGCAACGAGGCGGTGGACCGGGCCGCCGGGCCCTTCGTATGCCAGTGGGACGACGACGACCTGTACGACCCGGAGCGGGTCGAGACACAGATGGCGGCGATTCTCGCCCTCGGCGCAGAGGCCTGTTTCCTCGCCCGTGAACGTCTGTGGTGGCCCGCTCGCCACAAGCTCGCCATCTCCTGTGCGCGGGTCTGGGAAGGATCGATGATCTGCGCCAGGGACCGGATGCCGCGCTATCCGGCGCAACGCCGGGGCGAGGACACACCGGTGGCGGAAGAGGTGGTCCGCACCTGCCGGGTCGTCTCCGTCGACGCCCCGGAGCTGTACACCTACATCTGCCACGGCGGCAACACGTTCGACGAGTCGCACTTCGCCGAGCACTTCGAGGTGGCGACCCAGGTCTGGGCCGAACCCGGCGCGTACGCCGAGCGGTTGCTGGCCATGGCGACCCGGCTGCCGATCGAGCCGCAGGACATCGCCCACGCCGAGACCGGCGCCGCCGCCGAGCGAGCGGCCGGGGGACGACCGCGTACGGCTGCCGAGCCGGCTCCGGGCCCGGCGAGTGAGCGGCCCCTCGTGCTGGTGCTCACGCCCCTGAAGGACGCGGCCGCGCACCTGCCCGGCTATCTGGAGAAACTGCGCTCCCTGGACTATCCGCGTGAGGCGATCTCCATCGGCCTGCTGGAGGGCGACAGCCAGGACTCGACGCCGGAACTGCTGCGGCAGGTCCTGCCCGGCCTCGAGGCGCAGTACCGGCGGGTCACCCTCGTCCACCGCGACTTCGGCCTGCAGATGGCCGGGCCGCGCTGGGAGCCGAGCCTCCAGCGCCGGCGCCGGTCGGTACTGGCCAAGGTGCGCAACCATCTGCTCGCCCGGGCCCTTGCCGACGAGGAGTGGGTGCTGTGGCTCGATGTGGATGTCACCGACTACCCGGCCGACCTGATCCAGCGGCTGCTCGGAGCGCGTAAGGACATCGTCGTCCCGCACTGCGCCACCACGGCCGGGGGAGCCACGTACGACCTCAACACCTTCGTCCTCCACCCCGGCGCCGGCACGCTCAACTGGTCCCAGTGGCTGCGCGACGGCATCCTGCAGCCGCCCAAGGGGTTCGGCCGGATCTACCTCGACGAGCTGCGCGGCAAAGGGCTTCTTCGGGTGGACTCGGTCGGTGGCACCGTGCTGCTGGTCCGCGCCGACGTGCACCGCGACGGCCTGAACTTCCCGTCCTTCCCGTACCAGTACCTCATCGAGACCGAGGGTCTGGCCGCGATGGCCCGGGACATGGGCACCGCCTGCTGGGCACTGCCCGACCTCGAGGTGCTGCATCCGCTCCCGGCCCCGGATCCGGTCGGCACCGCGGCCCTGTCCCCGTCCTGAACCGGACGGCCCGGTACGTGGAGCCCGCCACTCGCACGGTGTAATCATTTTGCCACGCAAAGTATGCAAATCCTACGGTGGCGCTGCTGCCCCTGCCGTGAAGGTCGCCGGGTGTCGGGGCAGCTCCCTCCCCCGAAAGGAAGGCACCACCGTGAAAGCTCGTGTCATGTCCTCCCTGGCTCTCCCGGCCGCACTGGCAACCGCCGGACTGCTCAACACCGCGGAGGCCGCCTACGCCTCCGCCCTCGGACAGGAAACGTTGACCGCCCCGGCCCCGTACGCGCACCAAGGGCAGCCGATGAGCGGCGACGTCACCCTCATACCGGGGGAGGATCACCCCTGCAAGAACTTGGCGAACGTCACGATCAGCGACTACGGCCACTGCTGCCCCTCCGTGGCCAACGTCACGATCAGTGACTACGGCCACTGCTGCGCACCCGTGGCGAACCTGACCATCTGTGACTACGGTCACCACCACGATCACCACGGCGTCGGCAACTACTCCGACTACGCCGACCGCGACTACACGCGCAGCCTCGGCATCGGCTAGCACGTGATCGGCGGGTCCGCTGCGACGTGGCCCTGGCACAGGGTCGGGGGGGCCGCCCACGCCCGACATCGCGGAGGCCGGCCGCCCGTGGTCCGGGCTCCTCGTCCCTCCCCTTCCGTTCCGAGCGAAAGACGGCTCATGCCCCACGGTTCCGACCCTGTGGTCTCGGTGGTCATCCCCTGCCACGACTACGCCCGCTATCTGCCCGACGCGGTGTCCAGCGTCGTCGCCCAGACTTTCCGTGACTGGGAACTCGTCATCGTCGACGACGGCAGCACCGACGACACCGCCGAGGTGGCCGAGGGCCTGATCGCCCGCCACCCCGACCGGTGCATCCGGCTGCTCCAGCAGGCCAACGCCGGTGTCTCCGCCGCCCGCAACACCGGGATCGGGGCGGCCGCCGGCCGCTACATCCTTCCGCTGGACGCCGACGACGTGATCGCGCCCACGATGCTGGAGAAGACGGTCGCGGTCCTGGACGGCGACCCCGGCATCGCCATCGCTTCGACGGACGTCTTCACCTTCACCGACGACGACCTGCCCCCGCAGGCGATGCCCCTGCCCGCCTACAGCCGGGAACTGATGCTCCAGCGGCTGATCATGTTCTACTGCTCGCTGTACCGCCGTGAGGCGTGGCAGACCGTGGGCGGGTACGACGAGAGCATGAGAGCGGGGGAGGACTGGGACTTCTGGATCGGCTGCGTCGAGCACGGCTTCGACGCCCATCACATCCACGAGCCGCTGTTCGGGGCGCGCAACAAGGACACCGGACTGCATCTGGAAGCCGCCGAGAACGACCTCGCCATCCGGGCGCGGATCGTGGTCAAACACCCGGGCCTGTACAAGCCGATCACGCGTGGCTGGGCGCACGCCGTACTGGCGCAGGACGCGGAAGCCTGCCTGCGGGACGAGAACGTACCCGACGACATCCTCACCCGGGCCGCCGAGATGGATCAGTTCCTCGGTGCGGTCATGGCCCTGCAGCGCACCACGCGGGTGCAGTACTACCACATCCGTCGCCTGGAGAAGGCGCTGGCCGCGCACACCGGCTCCACCGCCCCGCCCACGCGGGAGAGCGACCCCGCCGCGACGGCCGCCGCCGTGCACTAGGCCGCTACGAGGCCCGCTACGAGGCCGCTACTAGGCCACGCAGAACTCGTTGCCCTCCAGGTCGCGCATGACCCACCAGTGACCGGCCGGGCCCTTGTCCACCTCCTCGACGCGACTCGCGCCCAGGGACTCCAGGCGGGCGACCGTCGCCTCGCGGGCGTCCGGGCCGGCGTGCACGTCGAGGTGGAGGCGGTTCTTGGCGGTCTTCGGCTCGGGGACGTCCTGGAAAAGGATGCGGCGGCCCCGGCCGATGCCCGTCTCCTTGTCGTAGGGGTCGTCCGGGTGCCGGATGGCGGCGAAACCCCGGAAGATCCGCGTGCCGTTGTGCTCGGCGACCGCCGCCTCCGGGAGATGACCAGCCGTCAGCAGCCGGTTGATCAGCGCACTGCTGTCCTCCACCTCGTACCCCAGCGCGGCCGCCCAGAAGTCCGCGAGCGCGGGAGCGTCGTGCGTGTCGACGACCAGTTTCCAGTCCAGTGTGGCTGCCATGCAGCCACTATCCCGGAGGGCGCCGACGCCTGTCCCGGAGATCACGGAGGAGGACATGGCCGCGGCGCGGGAGCACACGGTGGCCCCGCACCCGTCTCGCCGGGGTGCGGGGCCACGTCCGACCGCGTGGGCGGCAGGCCTCAGCTGACGGTGCGCGGCAGGCGCAGGCTCAGGGCCGCCGTCAGGGCGATGCCTGCCAGCTGGACCAGCAGCGTCGTCACCAGGGCGTCGCGCATCCCCACGCCCGGCACCAGCGTCAGGAACAGCGTGCCGAGCGTCGCCACGCCCAGCGCGAGCGCCGACTGCTGCGTCGTCACCATGACACCGCTGCCGACGCCCGCCCGTGCCGTCGGCACCTCGGACAGGACGATCCGCATGATGATCGGGAGCTGGAGCGCCTGACCCGCGCCCGCCACCGCCGCGCCCGGCAGCAGCTCCCACACGCCCAGGTGCGGCCAGGAGCGCCAGGCGGTCAGGACCAGCAGCCCGATGCCGACCGCCTGGATCAGCCCCCCGGCGGTCACCACCCGGGTGCCGAAGCGGGCGACCAGCCGCGGCCCGTTCAGCGAGACCACGAAGAACGCCACCGCCATCGGCGTCAGCGCCAGGCCCGCGGGGACCGGACCGAGCCCCGCGCCCTGCTGGAGCGACACCGCGATCACGAACATGAATCCGCTGAACCCGATCGAGAACGGAACCATCATCACCAGTCCACGCCGCAGCGACGTGAGCGCGAACAGGCTCGGCGGCACCAGCGGCGTACGGCCTTGCCGGTCCGCGCGGCGCTCCACCGCGTAGAACGCCCACGCCGCGAACGGGAACGCGGCCAGCGCCAGCCAGGTCCACAGCGGCCAGCCCGCGGCCCGGCCCTCGGTCAGCGGCGCCAGCAGGGTCAGCAGCGAGACGGCGAGCAGCACCGTGCCGGGCCCGTCCACCGGCTCCGGATGCTGCGAGCGGGTCTCCGGCACCGCCCGCGCCCCCAGGAACAGGCCGACGACCACGACCGGCACGTTGACGAGGAACACCGCACGCCAGCCGGTGCCCCAGATGTCCGCCGCCACCAGCACCCCGCCGAGGATCTGCCCGGCCACCATGGACAGACCGGCCGTCGCGCCGTACAGGCCCATCGCCTTGGCGCGGCGCTGCCCGCTGGTCGCCGCCTGGATCGTGGCGAGCACCTGCGGCAGCATCGCCGCGGCGGCCGCGCCCTGCGCGACCCGCGCCGCCACCAGCGTCCAGGCGGTCGGGGCGAGCCCGCACGCCAGCGAGGTCACACCGAAGGCGGCCATCCCGTAGAGGAAGAACTCACGCCGACCGAACAGGTCGCCCAGCCGGCCACCGAGCACCAGCAGCACGGCGTACGACACCCCGTACCCGGCGACGACCAGTTCCAGGACGGCCTCGCCCGCGTGCAGGTCCCTGCCGATCGTCGGAAGGGCGACGTTGACGATGAAGAAGTCGATGAGGGGCAGTGCCGCGCCCAGCAGCACCGTGAACAGTCCGAGTCCGCCCAGCCGTGGGGTCGCCACCGGCGAGCGGACAGTAGGGGAAGTGAGAGTCTCGGTCACACCAGCAAGGCTCCGCCGACCCTCAGCGTGGTACCAGAGTGTCTTTATCCTGGTACCAGCACTACCTGGAAACAGGCTCCGCGGAGCGGCAGGCTGGGGGCATGGCGACCATGGTGCAGGAGACGGTGGCGGTCCCCGAGACGCGGACGGGCCGGGAGGCGGAGGCGCCCGAGCGGCGCGCATCGGAGATCCGGCGGCATGAACTGGCCGCGTTCCTGCGGCACCGCCGCGAGCACATCACCCCCGAGCAGGTCGGACTGCCCCGCGGCCGGCGCCGCCGCACCCCGGGGCTGCGCCGCGAGGAGGTCGCGCAGCTCGCCGCGGTCGGTGTCACCTGGTACACCTGGCTGGAGCAGGCCCGGGACATCCAGGTCTCCGTCCAGGTCCTCGACGCGCTCGCCCGCACCCTGCTGCTCGACGCCAGCGAACGCGCCCACCTGTTCAACCTGGCCGGGGCCGTCGACCCCGCACCCGGCGCGCACTGTCCGTCGGTCACCGACGCCCAGCGCATCCTGCTGGAACAGCTCGAGCCGCTCCCGGCCTGCATCTCCAACAGCCGGTACGACATCCTCGCCTACAACCGCACCTACGGGCTGCTGATGTGCGACCTCGATGCCGTCCCGCCGGCGGACCGCAACTGCATGGTGCTGTGCTACACGCACCCGGACTGGCGGGCGTCGATCGTCGAGCATGAGGCGACCATGCGGCTGATGGCCGCCAAGTTCCGCGCCAACATGGCCGACCACCTCGGTGAGCCCGCCTGGAAGATGCTGCTCAACCGGCTGATGACCGAGTCCGCCGAGTTCCGCGAGGCCTGGGGACTGCACGAGGTGGTCGGCGCCCGCAGCAAGCGCAAGCAGTTCCGCAACGCCCACGTGGGCCTGCTGACCCTGGACCACACCGATCTGTGGCTCGGGCCGCACAACGGGCCCCGGATGGTGACGTACGCGCCGGCGGACCGGGAGTCGCGGGAACGGCTGGAGAAGCTGCAGGCGATCGCGTCGGAGCGGAGCAACGCCGCGTGAGCCGTGGGAGGCGCTAGTGCTGTGGCCGGAATGGTTTGCCGGAAAGCTCGCGGCGTCCGGTGCGGTGCATCGCGAGGCGGAGCGTCGCCCGCGTACCGGATGTACTCGGGCGATGCGACAACGCGGCGAGGTGCCGTGC
>NZ_JBVKBA010000014.1:0-209971 GCF_055639175.1 Streptomyces sp. NPDC107546
GAACAACTCCCATAGACCGTCTGGAACCAGGTGCTCTACAAGTCTCTCCACGCGGGCTTAACGCCCCGCCCCCGCCAAAAGAAACGGTGTCTAAGGACCTGATCACATACGGGAGCCCTGGACTGACTTGAGCGGTCCGGGGCTTCGGCTTGCCGGAAGGCGTGTAGCCTCCTGGCCGATACGGCCGGAGAACGATCCAGCCAGGTCCGATTGAGGAGACACCATGCCCCCCGAGACGATGAGCACGTCTGCAGAAACCCGCGTTGGCCTGAAGGACGGTACCTATGCCGTCCTTACGCTCGCGGACGTCGCTGTCGCTGCTCTGCGTACGTCCGAAGACGAGAAGTACGACGTGCTCGCAGTGGTCGGCGGGAAGAACGTCCCCGCACTCGTGCTCGTGCGGAACGCGCTGAAGGGACAGGAGCCAGCGAACACGAACGCCGCCGAGATGGCCCTGCATGATCTCGGGTTCAGGATTCTGGTGCGGCGCCGGTTTGACAACGCGACCGGTGAGCCGGTGCGACTGACCCGTGAGCAGATCAACAACTCTTCGATCTGACCTCGAACGACGTCTTCGACGAGGCGACTACATCTCGGAGCCCCGGGTCGTGAGTGGTCCGGGGCCCCGGCCTGTCCACAGGTGGTCCACAGGGCTACGCTCAGGGCCGCGCGAAACACGCTCTGACCTGGCACGATGTCATCACGATCATTACGTCGCCATTACGTGATCACTGGCAAACGGCTGCTTCCGACGGCATCTGCCTGCACATACGACAAGACCCCGCACTCAGCAAACTTGCTGATGGCGGGGTCTTTGGGCACCTCATACAAGGTGCCCCCGGCAGGATTCGAACCCGCGCACACGGCCCCTGAGGACGTTGCCGCGATCTTGCTGTGGCGGGCGGCCCGCTACTTGGAGCGCGCCGTGGCGGGTGAGGAGTCCGCCGTGGGCGACCGATCCATGGCTGTGAGGCCGCGGGCGGGACCGCCGTGTGGGCGCAGGCCACCGACCAGGCCGAGCATCAGCACGGCGATGCCGAGCCATACCGACGGTCCCGGCGCGCCGCTGCCCGAGACGGCGCCGACGACCGCCGCGGAGAGCGGTGCGATGCCGGTGAGCAGCCCGGCTCGTCCGGCCCCGAGGGCGCGGACCGTCGAGTACCACAGCACAAAGGCGACCGCCGTCACCATCAGCGCCAGATAGCCGACGGCAGCCCACTGGGAGCCGGACAACTCCCGGACCGCCGAAGGACCTTCCGAGGTCGCGCCGAGAACGGCCAGCAGCACACCGGCCAGCCACATCGCGTGCACGGACACCCCCCACGGCGAGTGCCGTCGCAGCACCGGCACCGCGAGCAGTGTGAACGCGGCCTCGCACCCGAGGGCCGCCACCGCCCAGCCCACCCCCACGGCGTCGGTGCGACCCGTCCCCTCCACCAGCACCGCGCCCGCCATGACGACCGGCGCCGCCAACAGGACCTGCCGGCTCGGCCTGCGCCGCTCCAGCGCCGGGCCCACCACCCCGAGTACCACGGGTACGCACGCGATCGCGACGGCGACCACCGCGGGCTCCGCATGGCCGACGCCCCGGACCACGGCCACGTTGAACAGCACCAGACCGGTGACCGCGATCCCGGCCAGCCACAGCCACTCCCGGCCACGGGGCCACAGCAGGCGAGCGCCGGCGAGCCGGGCCATGAGCAAAAGGATCACGGTCGCGGCCGCGTACCGGACCGCCTGAGTGGTGAACAGCGGGGAGTCGACCAGCGTGCGCGAGACGGTGACGCTGCTGCCGACCAGCGTCATCCCGACCATGCCGGGGAGGAGTTGGGTGAACGAAGCGGAAGGTGTGTCCATACCGCCCACGCTGCCGTGACAATGGACGCCATGGACAGGTCCACAAGGCCATCGACTCACGGGTCCAAAAGTGCACGCTCGAGGGCGGCGGCAGTGGACGTGCCGGTGGACAACGGGGCAGCCCCGGGCGCGGTTGTCGGCTCGGACTTCCTCCAGCTGGACATCGGTGAGGCACCGCCCGGCGGCCGTACCGCCTGGCTCGCCGACCGGCTGCGGTCAGCCATCGCCGACGGCCGGCTGCCCGTCGGCGCACGACTGCCTGCCAGTCGCGTGCTCGCCGAGGAGCTGCGCGTCACCCGGGGCGTGGTCACCGAGGCCTATCGGCGCCTCGCCGAGTCCGGCCAGATCGCCGGGCGCGGCCGGCTCGGCACGGTGGTCGTGGCGGCTCCTGCGGGGCCCCGCGACCACGCCCGCGACACGGCCGGATCTGGGGCCGGGACCGGATCTGGGGCCGTGGCCGGACCCGCGCTGTTCGGCTCGGGCGACCGCGACGGCCTCATCGACGCTCTGCGCGCCCTGCCCTGCCGTATCGACCTCTCCCCGGGCGTCCCCGACCTCGCCGCCTTCCCCCGCACCGGCTGGCTGCGCGCCGAACGCGCCGTCCTCGCGGGAGTCGGACCGGCCGACTTCGGCTATGGCGACCCCCGGGGTGCGCCCGCCCTTCGCCGGGCCGTGGTCGGCTGGCTGGCCCGCAACCGCGGCATTCGGGCCGACCCGGAGGAGGTGGTGGTCGTCGCGGGCGTGGCGCAGGCTCTCGGCCTGCTCGGGCAGATCCTGCGGGCGGACGGGATCCGCCGCGTCGCCGTCGAAGATCCCGGTTCGCTCGGGGCGCGCCAGCAGCTGGAGTACGGCGGCCACGAGGTCGTGCCTGTTCCGGTGGACGCGGGCGGCCTCGATGTGGGAGCGCTGCGTGCCAGTGGTGCCCGGGCGGTGTTGCTGACCCCGGCACACCAGTTCCCCACCGGTGTCGTCCTCGACGGGGAACGCCGTCGCGAGCTGCTGAGCTGGGCGGCCGAGGGTGGCGTGGTCATCGAGGACGACTACGACGCCGAGCACCGCTACGACCGGCCGCCGGTGTCCGCGCTGCGCTCGCTGCTGCCCGACGGCGTCTGCTACGCGGGCAGCGTCTCCAAACTGCTCGCGCCGGCGCTCCGAGTGGGCTGGCTCCTCGTACCGCCGGACCGACGAGACGCCCTCGTGACGGCCAAGCGGTACGCCGACCTCGGAAACGGCGTCCTCACCCAGCTCGTCCTCGCCCGCCTGATGGACTCGGGCGAGCTGGAACGGCACCTGCGCCATGTCCGGCAGCGCCACCGCAGGCGCCGGGACGTGATGCTGCGAGCGATCGAGAGGCATCTGCCCGGCGCCCGCGTCCACGGGGCGGCAGCCGGCCTGCACCTGATGGTCACCTTCAGCGACCCGCCGGGCGGCGCCCGCGACAGCGGCTTCCGCGACACCGACCTCGCCGCGGCCGCTCTCGCAGGAGGCGTCAAGGTGCACCCACTGTCCTGGCACCGGATCACGCCCGGCCCTCCGGGCCTGGTCCTCGGCTACGCGGCGGGCCCGGCCCACGAGATCGACGAGGGCATCGCCGCCATCGGAGCCGCCCTGCGCGACCTTCTTCCCTCCAGCCCGGCGCCGTAGGGGACGACCTCGGTGAAGTTGTAGCCGACCCTTGACCAAGCAGAACCCGGCGTGGCTGACGTGGTAGAGGCCCAACGACCCGGCGCGGATGGCCGACCACGAGCGAGGACGCCTGCAGGCCACCGCCCGTGCCGATCAGTGGGCGACGACGCCGGTGGCGGAGACGATGCCGACCGTCCCTCTGACGGATGTGCCGGAGGGGCGGGCCGGCGCGCCCTGCCCGGAATAGAGGCGGGCGGGCACATGTTCGGGCAGTCAGTCGACGTATCAATCGGTTGAGGGAGGCGAGGGCGATGCGGTTCGGGATCCTCGGCGTCGGTGATGTGGCCACCGATCCGATCACGAGCCGGACGCCGACCGGGAACACCAGCGCCGGCTGTTCGTCGTGGACGGGGGTGGAGTACCGCTGAAGACCCTGCTCGAGCAGATCGACATGCTCGGCGAGGAGGTCGTACCCGTGCTGCGCCAGGAGTACGCGACGAACCGCCCGGCCGACGTGCCCGACGCCCCCACCCATGCGTCACTGGTCGCAGCCCGCGACGCCGGGAGCACCCGCTCGGCCGAGCGGGCGTCCTGAGGGCGTAACGGCGGCGGCGTGTCCACCCTGCCGTACGAACAGCAACTGGCCGAGCTCTGGACCCCGTGAGGGACCGTGCTCACGCCGGACAACTCCAAGAGGAAGACTGATGAGCGACACCTTCAACGGCTACCCGGCGACGGACGGCGTCGCGCCGGACCGCTGGGCGAGCGCCCTGCACCTGTTCGACAACGGCGCCGGCGTCCCGCACGAGGAGACCACGGCGGAGTGCTGGGAGCGGGCCCGGCTGCTGTTCGAGGCGAAGGACTACATCGGGGCCGCGAAACTGCTCGCCGCCGTCGTCGAGGAGGTCCCCGAGCAGAGTGCGCCCCGGCTGCTGCTGGCCCGCGCCTACTACCAGTCGGCACAGCTGCGGCGTGCCGAGGAGCAACTGCGGCAGATCATCGACCGTGACCCTGTGGAGCACTACGCCCACCTGATGCTGGGCCGCACCCTGCAACGCCAGGGCCGACACGAGGACGCCGCGCCCTGGCTGCGCATGGCCGCCGCTTTCACCGGAGAGTTCCCGGCCGACGACTGACGTGCCGCCGGTGGTGCGACAGCGGCTCCACCTGGGCCGGTTCGGACTGCGACCGGGATCCCGACGGGCGCCTCTGTCCAGGGCATCGGCGTTGTAGATCCCTGACCGCAGGCGCGTTGACGCAGACGGCGTCCCGGCGGCTGGTGTCAGTCGGTGGTGGCAGAGGTGTGGAAGTAATGGCCCTTGTCGAGATCGGTGAGGAGGTCGGGCTGGGTGGGTTCCCAGTCCAGCAGTTCGCGGGTCAGGGTGTTCGACATCGGGGCGTCGGCGCGGAGGAAGGCGCCCAGCCAGGAGAAGTGCTCGGATGCGGCCTCGGGGGGCACGGAGGCCGTCGGCACGTCGAGGTGACGGCCGATCACCTCGGCGATGTCGCGGATCGCGACGCCCTCTTCCGCGGCGCCGTGCAACACCGATCCGGCGGGGGCCTTCTCGACCGCCAGGCGGAACAGCCGTACCGCGTCGAGGCGGTGGACGGCCGGCCAGCGGTTGGCGCCGTCGCCGATGTAGCCGGAGACTTCCCTGGTGCGGGCAATGGCGACGAGGGTCGCCATGAAGCCGTTGTCTCCTTCGCCGTGGCAGGTCGGAGAGAGCCGCACCACGGATGAGCGCACGCCGCGGGAGGCGAGTGCGAGCACCGCTTGTGCGGTGGCCGCTCGGATCGACGTCGGCGAGCCGTCGATCGTGGGCATGTCCCGCTCGGTCGCCACGTGCCCGGGCGCGAGTCCGACCACGCCGGAGGCGAGGACGAAGGGGCGGTCCGTGCCGGCGAGTGCGTCGCCGACGGCGTCGACGGCGCGGCGATCGGCCTCGGCGGCGCCCTGGAAATCGCCGGTGAAGGCGATGTCGTGCTTGAAGGCGAGGTGGATCACCCCGTCCGAGGCGGCGGCCGTGTCCCGCAGGACGGCGAGGTCGTCGAGGGTGCCGCGGACGACCTCCGCCCCGGCCGCGGTGAGCGCGCCGGCGGAGGCGTCCGACCGGGCGAGCCCGACGACCTGGTGCCCCGCGTCGATGAGCTCGGGTACGACGGCGGAACCGATCCAACCGGACGCGCCGGTGACAAAGATGCGCATGACAGAGACCCCGATCCGTTGATGTCAGTTACTGTCATCGACGCTAGCACCTGATGTCAGTTACTGTCATCACGTTAGGATCGGTGCATGGGTAGATGGGAGCCGAACGCGCGCGAGCGCCTGGCGAAGGCGGCGTTGGAGCTTTACACCGAGCGCGGGTTCGAGCAGACCACCGTGGCCGAGATCGCCAAAAGGGCCGGGCTCACGGAGCGGACCTTCTTCCGGCACTACGCCGACAAGCGCGAGGTGCTGTTCTCCGGCTCCGGTGAAGTGCAGGAGCTGCTCGTCAAGGCGGTCGCCGACGCTCCGGAGTCCGCGACGCCGATCGACGCGCTGGCCCTGGGCCTCGACGCGGTCTGCAAGGTGTTCACCGACCGGCGCGAGCACGCGCGGAGGCGGCAGGCCGTGATCATGGCGAACGCGGAACTCCGCGAGCGTGAACTGATCAAGCTCGCCTCGATGTCGGCCGCGCTCGCCGACACCCTGCGCCGGCGGGGCGTCGGCGAGCCGGCCGCGAGCCTGACCGCCGAGGCGGGGATGGCCGTCTTCAAGGTCGGCTTCGAACGCTGGATCGCGGCCGCCGAGGAACGCGAGATGTCGCAGCTGATGCGGGAATCGCTGGACGAGCTCAAGGCCGTGGCTGCGGGAGGCCAGGAGGAGGCGTACCCGGCGGCCCTGCCGTGGCAGCGCCGCTGACGGCCCCACCCCTCAAGTACGAGGTGTCGACGGACAAGGCGATCGACGCCGTGGGCAGGGTGCGCGACATCGCCCACTCCTCCGCCCCGCAGGGCACCGAGGCCCTCGTCGGTGGCATGTCCTCGATCTACAAGGACATCGATGCCGCGGTCAACCACGACTACCGGACGGTCTTCCCTGTCGCCGCTCTCCTGATCATGGTCATCCTGGGGCTGCTGCTGCGCAGTGTGGTCGCCCCCTGGTACCTGATCGCCTCGGTGGGCCTCGGCTTCGGCGCACCCTCGGCGCCACGGTCTGGATCTTCCAGGAGGGACAGGGACACTCGGGGCTGATGTTCATGCTCCCGGTGATCATGTATCTCTTCGTGGTCGCCATCGGCACCGACTACAACATCCTCATGATCGCCCGGCTCCGCGAGGAGGCCCGGGAGGGCCGCGAGCCTCGTGAGGCGGCCGGCATGGCGCTGAGGCACGCCGGACCGACCGTGGCCGCCGCGGGCTTCATCCTGGCGGCGACCTTCGCCACGATGATGCTGGCGGGCAACTCGCTGCTCACGGAGATGGGTTTCGCGGTCTCCTTCGGCATCGCGGTCGCCGCCTTCGTCATGGCGATGTTCTTCACAGCCGGTGACAGTGTGACGGGACAGGTCTGCCAGGCCGCGAGGCCCGGCAGACGCCGACTCGGTCCAGATCGGACGCGACCGACACAGCGACCGACAGACCGAACTCATGCTCCGCACGTCCGCCCTGTACGCGGGTCAACCGTGGTCCTTGTGTCCCTTGGGCGCTTGAGACTTCTTGGCCTCCGCCGCCCGGGTGGCCTCGTCTGCCCCCGCATCCTTGGCTTTCCTGGCCTCTTTGACCTCCTCGACCTCCTTGGTCGCCTTACGGCCGTCGCGGAGCGCGGCCTCCGGTCGAACAGCACGGCCGTACGCGCCGTCGCCGCCCGACGCGCCGGCCAGGGGGGAGGGGGAAGTATTCGAGTCGGACGAGAACGCGGACGCGGTCGGTCGAGGGGCCGCCGTGGACGGAGCTTCCCTCGTCGCGGTTTTGGTGGGCGGCTCCGCCGACGGGGACGTGGGCGGGGCGGAGTCGGCCCGTCCGGCGTTGGTCTCACTGCTGCCCGGAGCCACGGCGAGCGTGACCGTCAGCGTTGCCGAGAGCGCTGTGAGGACGGCGCCCGCCGTACGGCGGCGGGTGTGTTTCGGCCTGCTCGCATGCCGCGTTCCGGTGCGCGGATGCGCGGCTGTGGTGTCGACCGTAGGCTTCTTGGCTTCCTCGACCGCGATCCCCCCGGTACGCGCGTGGACACGCGTATCGGGGGATGCGGTTGACCGGGGGCTGAAGGAGGCCGAGGACGACAGGACGTGCCGATCGGCGCGCAGAGCGGACAGGGCCTGGGCGCAGTGCTCGGCGTCGGGACGGGCCTCCGCGTCCTGAGCGGTCATGGCACGCAGCAGGCGGGCCAGCTCCTGGGGCACCGAGGGCGGAACCACCGGTTGGCGGTGAAGCCGGGCCACGGCGGACTCCAACGGGGTCCCCTCATACTCCAGTTCGCCCTTCAGGCACTCCAGCAGAACCAGGCCGAGCGCGTAGACGTCGGCGGAGGGTCCCACTCCCTTGCCCATGACCTGCTCCGGGGCCAGATAGGCCGCGGTCCCGATCAGTACGTCGGAGGCCGTGTGCCGCGTGGCGTTCACCAGTCGGGCGATACCGAAGTCCGCCAGGTGCGGGGCCCCGGAGGCGTTCAGCAGGACGTTCGACGGCTTCACGTCACGGTGCACGATGCCGGCACCGTGCACATGGGCGAGCGCCTGCGCAAGGGCGGCGCCGAGCTCGGCGACGCGCCCGGGAGGCAGGGGCCCGGCGGCCAGACGCGTGCGCAGAGTCTCGCCCTTGATCAGTTGCATCACCAGATAGGAGCGTCCCCTGTGCCGGCCGGCGTCGTAAACGGTGACCAGCCCCGGGTGCTGCATACGCGCGAGAAGGACGGCCTCCTCGGAGAACCGCTCTTCCATCCGCGGATCGGTGTCCGGCCGGAAGAGCTTGACGGCCACCTCCCGGCCCAAGCGGACGTCGAACGCCTCATGGACGTCGGCGGCGCCTCCCCGGCCGATCCCGGCTCCCAACCGGTACCGGCCACCCACCATTTCCGAGGAGACATGCCGCGCCGACCGGAACCCGGAACCTGGGCCCTTCATCTGTCCTCCGTCACCGTCACCGAGCAGTGCAACCAGCGAAACGCTGCGGGCGCGAGTACCCCCCGCCGCGCCACGCAACCGGACGGAATCGGCGTCAACCGCCTCTCAGGTCCGCACGGCCAGGCCCCGCCGCTGAATTCCGGCACTCCTTCCGGCATCCCGGCCGGGCCAGACGGTAACGGCGGCGTGGGATCAGGCCGTCCTCTGCCGCCGGGCCGCCAGCACCGCGTACACGATGACCCCCGCGAACAGGAACAGCACGCCCTGGTACACCGCGGCGTATCCGGCGCCCGCCACCAGCCACAGTGAGAAGGCGGCCGCGACCGACGCGACCACGGCGTCCCGCACCAGCCGCGCCCGGTCGACCAGCTCGCGCCGCCCCGAGACGAGGTGGAAGAGCTGCGCGGCGGTGGCCAACAGATACGGCACGGTCGCGGTGAACGTGGTGACGAGGACCAGGATCTCGAAGACCTTCGCCGAGCCCGACGTGTAGTTGTAGACGGTGAGCAGCGAGGCGAGGACGACGGTGACGGCGACACCGACGGTGGGAACGCCCCGCCGCCGGCGCGCGAAGGGGGCGGGGAACAGGCCGTCCCTGGCCGCGGCGTAGGGGGTCTGGGCGCTCAGCAGCGTCCAGCCGTTGAGGCAGCCGGTCATCGACACGAGCGCGGCGAGCGCTACGGCCCAGCCTCCCCAACTGCCGCCGAACATGGCGTTGACGGCGTCCGAGAAGGGCGCGGTGGACTTCACCAGGCTGTCGTGCGCGACCGTGCCGAAGACGGACAGTGTGCCGAGGAGATAGACCAGCGCAGCGCCCGTGGTGCCGATGACGGTGGCGCGTCCCACGTTGCGCCGGGCGTTCCTCACCTCGCCCGCGCTGACGGCGGCGGACTCCACACCCAGGTAGGAGAAGAGCAGGATCGCGGCGGAGGCGGACACCGCGCCGATCGCGCTGCCGCCTCCCGCATGGAACGGGCCGAGGTTGTGCGGATCGAAGAAGAACAGCCCACCGACGGCGACGAGCAGGAGCGGTGCGAACTTCAGCACGGTGGACACCAACTGGACGGCGCCCACGTAGCGGGTGCCCGCGAAGTTGGCGAGGGCGGGCAGCCACTGCAGGGTGAGCGCGGCCAGGCAGGCGCTCCAGCGGTGACCGTTCACCGGGATCAGTACGTCGAGGTAGCCGACGGCGGCGACGGCGAGCGCCGCGTTCGACACCCAGGTGGTGATCCAGTACGCCCAGGCGGCGAGGAAGCCGGCGAAGTCACCGAAGGCCTCGCGGGCGTAGACGTAGGGCCCGCCGGTGCGCGGGTCACGCTCGGCGAGCCGGCCGAAGACCAGGGCGAGGGCGATGGCACCGACGGTCAGGACGCCGAAGGCGACCAGACTGACCGTGCCGTACGGGGCGACGGAGGCCGGGAGCAGGAAGATGCCGCCGCCGATGATGTTGCCCATGACCAGCGCGGTGGCGACGGGGAGACCGAAGCGGCGGGTGTGCCTGCCGGTGTCGCCGCTGGAGTCCTCGGCGGGGGCGGGGGCCTTGGGGGCCTCCTGCGGGGCCGGAGCCGACGGAGGGGCGGTTCCGGTGACGTGCATGGGGTGGTGCGCCTTTCATCGAACTGGTGCCCGGGATCGCCGGGGCGGACCCATGGTCCGGCATGGCCCGACGCGGCACCAAATCGCTCGCTTTTGTCCTGTATGGCTCCGCCGGATGCCGCAAAAGATGCGCCGTGACGGGCCCTGAGCGGGGAATCGTTCAGCGACGGCGGATCTGCATGCCGGCGGCGCTTGTGGACGGTGAGGTAGGACAGGCCGTCTTCCCCCGCGGTGACGCTGCGGGTGGAGCCGCGCGGCAGCCACAGCAGCGTGCCCTCGGTGAGACGGCGTGGCCCGTCGGGGCTGCCGAGGACGCCGTCTCCGGTGATGACCACGAGGAGAACGTCCAGGTCCGTCCGCTGCACCTGGGCCTGATGCAGGGCGCGCTGGCCTGATCGCGCTGGGAGTCAGCGTGCTGACACGGTGAACCGAACCGCGCGGGAAGGTCCCATCACCCGGGTCGGCCGCCGAGCCGGAGCGGCTGCGGGACCAGGCGTTCGCACGATCCTGGACGTATGAGGCAACAGGCGCTCGTCACCTTCGGACACGGTACGGCGGACCGCGACCGGCTCTCGGACCTGTTGCGCGCGGCTCGGATCGCCGCCGTGGTGGATGTCAGGACCGCCCCGGGAAGCCGCCGCAACCCGGACGTCGGCAGGGAGCGGCTGCAGCAGTGGCTCCCCGAGTGCGGGATCGGCTACCGCTGGGAGCCGCGACTGGGCGGATTCCGCAAGGTGCCGCAGGACTCACCCGACACCGTGTGGCGCAACGAGTCCTTCCGCGGATACGCCGGACACACCCGGACGGCCGAGTTCGTCGACGCGATCACGCTGCTCCTCGACGAAGCCGCACAGCGCCGGACGGCCGTGATGTGCGGGGAGGCCGTCTGGTGGCGCTGCCACCGTCGCCTCATCGCCGACTTCGTGGTGCTCGCCCGCGGGCGGCCCGTCCTGCATCTGATGCACGACGGCCGGCTCGTCCCGCACTCCCTCAGCCAGGGAGTGCGGCTGCGCGAGGACGGACTGCTCGTCTACGACGTCCGGCCTCCGGCCGGGCAGTGAGCCGGCGGTTCCCCACAAGTGGGGGACCGAGCGGTGCGGTGCGACGTCAGGCTGCCGGACCGCACGACGGAACGGCAGGATGCCCCGGCGCACCCCGCCGTTCCGGGCGGGGTCAGCCGAAGCGGCCCGGACGGAAGGCCGCGAGGAGGGGGCTGGGCTCCCCGGTGACGATCTCGTCGGCCAGCAGTTCACCCGCGATCAAAGCGAGCGTCGCCCCGCTGTGCGTGAACGCCACGAACAGACCGGGTACCTCCTCCAGTTCGCCGAAGACCGGCTCGCCGTCGCCGGGGATCGGCTTGGGCCCGACCCCGTAGGAGGCGGCGGTCAGCACGGGGTTGCCCTCCAGCACGGCCGACGCCTCGCGCAGCAGCTGCTCGACCGTGGCGTCCTTGACCTCGTAGCTGCCGTCCGGATGGACGACCACCTCGTCCGCCGCCGCGTCGGAGTCCATCACCAGCGAACCGTCCGGCGCAGGACGCACCGCCACCCGCGGGGTGTTGAGCACCGCTCGCAGGGCGGTGTCCACGGGCGGGGTCCGCACCAGGAGGGCCACCGGGGTGGCGTCCGGGACGGTGGCACCGTATTCCTGGACCATCCGCGGCACGGCGGCACCGGTCGCCAGGAGCACGGCATCGACGTCGATCCGCTCACCCGACCCGGTCCGCACGGCCCTGGCACGGCCCCCCTCCACCACGACCGAGGCCGCTCCCGCACCGGTGACGATCCGGCCGCCGGCCCCCGTGAGGTCGGCGGCGAGCCGCCGGACGAGCGCCGCGAGGTCCACCCAGCCCTCACCGGGGTTGAAGATCGCCCCCTCGTCGGGGATGGCGGCCGGGTCGACGCCCGGCGTCCAGTCGGCCACCTCGTCGCGCTCCAGCCACACCGCGTCGTAGCCGCACCGCCGCATGTGTGCGAACGCCGAGCGATGCGGTTCGGTGTCACCGGACGGCGCCCAGGTCAGCCCGCCGTCGAAGCGGAGGTAGGGGGAGGAGGACGGAACCCGGTGTGCGAGCGTGCGATAGCGGTCCAGGCCCAGCATCCGCAGGTCGTGGTAGGCCGCCGACCGTACGCCGGGACCGCCGAAGGAGTTCAGCCACGACAGGGAGCGGCCCGACGCGCCCGAGGTCAGGCCGGAGTCGGTGACCAGGACGACCTCCGCGCCGCGCCGGGCGAGCTGTGCCGCGGTCGATACGCCGAGCACGCCACCGCCGACCACGGCCACGCGACGACGGCTGGAGGAAGAGGAGGACGAAGGTGAGGAAACGGGCATGGTGAACGTGCCTTTCCGCGGGCGCCGTGCGGGATGCGCTCGCATGAGCGTGTTGTGTGCCTGCGCCGCGTCGTGATCGCGCTGCGCTGAGTGAGGACGAGGGTGAGGGTCTTGGGGCGAGGCCCTGTGTCAGTCGGCGCGGGCGTCGCCGCGCCGCGGCTTCGCGGCGCTGGAGCGGACGAGCAGCCGGGTGGGCAGGACGATCCGTTCGCCGGGGCTGTCGTCGCCCTTGATACGGGCGAAGAGCCGCTCGGCCGCGGTGCGCCCCATGTCCATCGGCGACTGGCCCACCACGGTCAGCGGCGGGTCGACCAGAGTCGTCCAGTCCAGGTCGTCGAAGCCCACCAGCGAGATGTCGCCCGGAAGGGCGAGGCCCCGCTGTCGGACGGCTGTGAACAACCCCTGGGTGGCGACGTTGTCGGCGGCGAAGACGGCGGTCGGCGGCTCAGGAAGCGACAGCAGCGCGTGGGCCTCCTTCTCGAACTCGGCGGCGTCCCCGATCACCGAGCAGCGGATCAGCTCCCGGGACGACTCCGCTCCGTACGCGTCCAGAGCGGCCAGGTAGCCGCGGATACGGTCGATCGAAGGGCGCGCCGCACCCCGTACGGTCAGCCGGCCGCTGTCCGACGTGACCAGTTCGGGGCTTTCGTCGGGATCCACGTACAGGAGCATCCCGATCCGCCGGTGGCCCAGATCCAGCAGATGCTCGACCGCCTCCTGCGCGGCGCCCTCGTTGTCGATGACGACGCTGTCCGCGTCCAGGGCGCTGCTGTGGCGGTCGAGCAGGACCACCGGTACCCCGAGGTCCTGGGCGCGCCGCAGGTGCGCGACGTCGATCACGGCGTTCGGTGCGACGACGAGGCCCTCGATCTGCTTCTCCAGGAAGACCTTCACCGCGGCCCGTTCGGCGTCCATACGGTCGTCGCTGTTGGCCAGGATCGCCTCGTAGCCCTCCTCGCGGGCCACGTCGCAGATGCCGCGCATCGCGGTCGCGAAGTAGGGGTTCGAGATGTCGACCCCGATGAAGCCGATGGTGCGGGTGCCGCCGGAGCGCATGCTGCGGGCGACGCCGTTGGGGGAGTAGCCGAGTCGGGCGGCGGCGGCCCGCACCTGGTCGCGCAGGGCGTCGCCGACCCGGCCGTAGTCGCCGAGGGCGCGGCCCGCGGTGGCCACCGACACGCCGGCCTCGCGGGCCACGTCGGCCACCGTCGGACGCCTGCGTCCGCCCTGCGCTCCGGTACCGTTCCCCGCCATCACAGCACCTGCGAGAGGAACTTCTTCAGCCGCGCGGACCGCGGCGCGTCGAAGATCTGCTCCGGCGGCCCGGACTCCACGACGACTCCCGCATCCATGAACACCACTGTATCGGCGACCTGCCGGGCGAAGCCCATCTCGTGGGTCACGACCACCATGGTCATGCCCGCGCCGGCCAGCTCGGCCATCAACTCCAGGATTCCCTTGACCAGTTCGGGGTCCAGCGCGCTGGTGGCCTCGTCGAACAGCATCACCTGCGGCTCCATGGCCAGAGCCCGGGCGATGGCCACCCGCTGCTGCTGCCCGCCGGACAGCTGGGCCGGCCGGTGCCCGCCACGGTCGCCGAGCCCGACGTCCCGCAGACGCCGCAGCCCGATCTCGGCGGCCTCCTCCTTCGACAGCTTCTTCACGGTGCGCAGTGCCAGCGTGATGTTCTGCAGGGCCGTCTTGTGCGGGAACAGGTTGAACTGCTGGAACACCATGCCGATGCGCTGCCGCAGCACGTTGGGGTCCATCGCCGTGGTGTCCTCGCCGTCCAGCAGGACCTCGCCCGACGTGCGGGTCTCCAGGCCGTTCAGACAGCGCAGCAGCGTCGACTTGCCCGAGCCGGAGGGGCCGATCACGCACACCACCTCACCGGCCGGCGCCGTCAGGTCCGCACCGCGCAGGACCTCGACGGGCCCGAACCGCATCCGGATGTCGCGCGCCTGAAGGGAGGCGCCCGTGTACCGCTGCCCTGCCGGGGAGACGGTCAGGTCCGGCGTCCTCACGCCAGCACCTCCTTCGGGTCGACGAGCGAGGGCTCCTCGGGCGCCGCGGCCGGGCGGGAGCCCTCGCGCAGCCGCCGGTCGATGTGGTTGACGAGGTGGGTGAGGGGCACCGTCAGCAGCAGGTAGCACAGGCCGGTGGCCAGCAGCGGTGACAGGTTGCCCGAGGTCACCGACTCGTCCTCGCCGATACGGAACAGCTCGCGCTGGGTGGTGATCAGCCCCAGGAAGTACACCAGGCTGGAGTCCTTGATGATGCCGATGAACTGGTTCACCATCGCGGGCAGCACCCGCCGCACACCCTGCGGCACCACCACCAGGCGCAGCGCCTGGCCGTGGGTGAGGCCGAGGGCCCGGCACGCCTCGCCCTGTCCCTTGTCGACGCTCTGGATGCCCGAGCGGAAGATCTCCCCGATGTACGCCCCGGACATCAGGCTCAGCGCCAGGATGGCCGCCGGGTACGGCGAGGCCAGCCAGCTGATCCGGGCCGCGAACACGCCCTCGCCGATCACCAGGATGGTGAGCGCGGCGGGCATACCGCGGAAGATGTCGGTGTAGACGCGGGCGGGGAACCGCAGCCAGCTGCGGGAGGACAGGGCCATGACCGCGAGCACCATGCCGATGACACTGCCGAGGAGTGCGGAGAGCACCGACAGCAGCAGGGTGTTGCGCAGGCCGTAGGTGAGCAGGTCCGGAAGCACCTGCCCGATCAGGTGCCAGTCGAAGAAGTTGCCGATGAGGTCGTTCACTTCAGTGCCCTCGCCTTGTAGGGAGGCAGCTGGCTGCTGCTCGGCACCGGGTCCTCGGGGAAGTACTTCTTGTAGAGCCTCAGCCAGGTGCCGTCGGCGACGACTTGCTTCAGCGCGGTGTCGAGCTTGCTCCGCAGCGCGGTGTTGCCCTTGCGCACCGCCCAGCCGGCGGGGAAGTCGGTGGCGGGGACGGTGAGGGGCTGGCCCAGGTGCAGGGCCGGGTACTTGCCGGCGATGGCGCGGTTGGGACCGTAGTCGTTGAAGAACCCGTCGACGCGGCCGTTCTTCAGGGCCAGGGCGGCGGTGTTGTTGTCGGGGAAGCGGACGATCTGCGCGCCGGGGATCAGTGTGGCGGAGTTGACGTCGGTGATGGAGCCCTGGAGGACCGCGATCTTCTTCCCCTCGACGCTGGAGACCTTGGAGGTGATGCCGCTCTTGGCGGCCGTCAACAGGCCGAAGTAGCCCGCGAGGTAGCCGTCGGAGAAGTCGACCATCTTCACGCGGTCGGTGGTGATGCCCACGGCCGCGGCGGCCACGTCGAACTGCCGGTTGTTGACCGCCGGCAGCAGTCCCGCGAAGTCCAGCGACACGAACTCCGGCTTCAGCTTCAGCTTCTGTGCCGCTGCCGAGATCAGGTCGACGTCGAAGCCGGTCAGCTTGCCGTTCTCTTCGTAGGTGTACGGCTTGGTGTTGTTCGACGTGCCGACCTTCAGCGTGCCGGCCTGGGCCACGCCGGACGCGTTCGCGGCCGAAGAGCTCCCGTCCGCCGCGGAACCGGAACCGCAGCCGGTCACGGCGAGGGCCAGCACGGCCGCCGCGGCGGCCACCCCTCTGGCCGAGCGGAACTTCCCCATGTCTCCTCCATGCGTGCTGGAACGTCATGCGTGCGCTGAGCACCGGACCGTGCCCGGGCGCACGGGATTCCGGCGGTGGTGCGGGTGGTGACGGCCTGATCGACGGGTGCGGGTGGTGACGGCCTGATCGACGGGGCCGAACGGCGGTGGCCGGGTGGGCGACGACTGCGGGGCCGGGATGCCCCTCTGCGGCCGCGGACGGCACGCGAGGGGCGCGAGAGTGTGTTCCCATGCTTGCTGAGAACGTTCTCTCAGAGGTGGTGAGAGAACGTTCTCCCGACTGGGTGAGAGAACGTTCTCATGTGTCTCACGGGCGGTCAATACCCGCGTGGGACGGAAGTCGTCGCGGTGTTGGCCGCCGCCCCGAGATCGAGGTGGCGACGCCGCTCGTCAACCGCCTCAGGGCCGTCCGGCCGGCCGTGTTCGGCGCCGCCGCCCGCCAGGCCTACGGTCTGGTCGGATCTGTCCGGCTGGTGCCGTACGTGCAGGCGGCCGTGGGCTGAGGCAGGCCGCCACACCGGGCTGCTGCCGGGTGGGCCATGAGGCATCCGGCTCCTGGCGGGTCTCAGTCGCCCGACACGAGCAGCACGTCCTTGCTGCTGCCGCTGTCCGGGTCGGCCGGGTCGGCCGGGTCGGCCGGCGTCTCCTCGGCCCGCTCCAGCGGGAAGCTGTGGGTGGTGGGCCCAGTGACGTCCAGGCCGTCCCCCAGGGACGCGGTCGGCGGTGGCGGCGTGGCACTGGCCCTCACCGCGATGTACACCCACCTGCGGACGGTCTTCGGCGACATCGAACGCATCCGCGCCCGTTCACCCCGATCTGTTCGCCTCCGGCCCTGCGACGGTGCCGGTGCGGCGGGACGTGGTGGTCCGGGAGCGGCGAGGCCGAGGCGGGCGTGCGGGGCGTCACCCGATAGGGGCACCGCCGCGCACGCCCGTGCGGGCGCCCCCGTCAGTCGGGTGCCGCGGCCGGAGCCTCGCGGGCGGGCGCGATGGGTTCCGGCCTGGCGGCCTGCGGGGCCGGCTGTGTGCGGGAGGACCGGCGGTCGCGGAGCAGCAGCCGTCGTGCGGGGCGTTCCACCGCCTCGTACAGCACCCAGGACAGGCCGAGGGACAGACCGAACGCGACGGCGGTGGTGGCCACGGCCGTCGGCAGGCCGAAGTGGGGCGGCGAGTTGCCGAGCAGGCTGGTGCCGGCCCGCAGGACCAGAAGGTGGATCATGTAGAACGCGAACGAGAGTTCCCCCAGGCGCACCAGTCGCCGGTGCCGCCACAGCGAGGGCAGGCCCCGCAGGTCGGCGAGGGCCGCCGCCGGGATGAGCAGCGCGAAGCCGACGAGGGTGCAGGCGGTGGCCGGGTAACCCCCGTCGGTGATCTGCGGCACGAGGAAGTAGCCGATGATCGTCAGGGCGAGTGAGGCCTCCAGGCCGGGACCGCGCCACCGTTCGAGCCGCACCAGCCGGGCGGTGGCGGCGCCGAGGACGAACTCGGGCAGGCGGGCGGCGGGGAGGGAGTAGAGCGACTGGCTCACCCAGTCGTGGGTGTCCGCCCGGGCGAGGACCAGGACCGCCAGCACGGATGCCCCGGCCAGGGCCGCCGACGCCCGGGGCCCCAGACGGCGCAGGACGACCATCATCAGCGGGAAGGCGGCGTAGAAGAAGGCTTCGCAGGCCAGCGACCAGCTGACCGGGTTCAGCGTCTGCCACCAGGACTGCCGCCAGGAGTGCACCAGCAGCACGTTGGCCACTCCCTGGGCCGCCGTCGGCTTCGCCAGATGGGGCGGTGTGTAGACCATGAGCAGCGCGATCCCGGTGGTGACCAGATGAACGGGAAAGATGCGCGCGATGCGCCGCCGCCAGAAGGAGACCGCGCGGTCGTTCGGCCGCGCGGTCCACATCAGAACGAACCCGGACAGGATGAAGAAGAACGACACCCCGGTGCTACCCGCTTGGAACGCCCAGGTCATGATGTGGCCGCCGGTGCCTCCGAAATAGCCGAAGTTGCCCACGTGCAGTCCGAAGACCAGGAGCGCGGCCATCCAGCGCAGCCCGGTGAGGGACGGCAGCGAGGGCGCCGGAGCGGATGGAGGGACCCTTGTGGCGGGCTCGGTGGTGGCGGGCGCTGTCCGGGGCGGCGTCGTGTCAACTACCGGGGGTGTGCGAACGGGCATGAAGGGGAACGTTGCCCGTTCGCCACGTTTCATTCGGGGGCAGTAGGGAACGTCACACCGGCACGGACGATCTCCCTCCCCCACGCGTCCGGATCCGCCGCAGGGGTGGGGCTGCGGGTGTCGTCCGCCTCAGTGGCGTCCGCGTCCCTCGCTCAAGCGTTCAAGGACGGCCCGCGCCATGGCCTCCTCGCCTTGGGCGTTGGGGTGCGCGGGGGCCGCGGGCGAAGCCGGCTGCAGCGGCTCGATCCAGCGGTCCGCCGGGGCCTTGCACATGTCGTGGCCGCGCGTGGGACCGTAGGTGTCGACGTACTCCGCCCGGTTCCACTCCGCCACCAGACGGAGCATCAGATTCAGGCGCTTCTCGGTGTCCCGCAGATAGGGGAAGTCCTTCGACGCGAACGGGACCGAGGGGTAGCAGCCGCTGCCGTCGTCGGGCAGGAGGTCCGGGTAGCCGACGACGAGCACCCGGGCGTGCGGCGCCCTGGCGTGCACGGCCCGCAGGACACGGTCCACCTTCGGCGCCGTCTGCACGACGGCGAGCGTCAACCGGTCGATCCCGGATGAGGCGTAGGAGCGCCGGCACGGATCTCCCGTCGGGTCCTGGGAGCTCAGGCGCGCGCAGGTGGCGATGATGGAGCCGAAACCGATGTCGTTGCCGCCGATCTGAACCGTCACCAGATCGGTGTCGCGCCGCACCGCGTCGAGCTGTGGCGCGTTGGTGCCCTGCGCCTTCCACATGTCGTCGGTCGTCGCTCCGCCGCAGCTCACGTCCTTGAAAGCGGTCACGCGCCGCTCCGCCGCCACGAGCGAGGGGTAGTTGTGGTCGGAACGGGCGCAGGCGGCGTCCACCTGCCGGGGGATGGCGGGGCCGGAGGTGTAGGAGTCCCCGAGTGACACGTAGCGCGTGTCGCGGCCGGGTACCGCGCCGTGCGCCGCGGCAGGTGCCGTCGAGGTGGCGAAGAGGGCGCAACCGCCGATGGCCGCCCCCACGGCGAGCGGCCATCGGCGGCGTCTGGCCGCTCCACGTCCCGCCGCTGTGCCCGGATGCGTGTCGTGCGCCGTGGAAAGTCCGGCGTGCGCCATGGAAGTCCTCCCCCTGAGGCCGGAACGGCGCGCGGAGCCCGCGTCGGGCGGCGGCCGGCGCACGTTCGCCGGGGCCTGTATACCGGTCGCCGCGTCACCGGGGCCAGGGGTGGGAAGCGAGCATTTCGTGGCATGGCCGCTTCAATCAGGCTCCGGGCGTGCGGCCTCCGTCGCGACGCGCCAAACTTGGTCTGCTCATTTTCTTGAACAGTTCGTGTTTGTGAGGGTAGGTTCGACGCCATGACCGCATCCCGGACTCCGACCACCGCCGAGGAGCTGCGCGGTGCCGGCCTGCGGGTGACGGCGGCCCGCGTCGCGCTGCTGGAGACCGTCCGGGAAGGCGACCACCTCGGCGTCGAGGCGATCGCCTCCGGAGTGCGCGACCGCGTAGGACACATCTCGCTTCAAGCCGTGTACGAGGCCCTCCAC
The DNA here is from genome assembly GCF_055639175.1 of Streptomyces sp. NPDC107546. Lineage (NCBI taxonomy): Bacteria > Bacillati > Actinomycetota > Actinomycetes > Kitasatosporales > Streptomycetaceae > Streptomyces > Streptomyces sp. NPDC107546. Next base: position 19,815 of record NZ_JBVKBA010000014.1, read on the forward strand.
GCGCTCACCGCGGCCGGGCTCATACGCCGTATCGAGCCGGCCGGCAGCCCCGCCCGGTTCGAGGGACGCGTCGGCGACAACCACCACCACGTCGTGTGCCGGTCGTGCGGCGCCGTCGCCGACGTCGACTGCGCGGTCGGCGAGGCGCCCTGCCTGACCGCGTCCGACGACCACGGCTTCTCGATCGACGAGGCCGAGGTCGTCTACTGGGGCCTGTGCTCCGCATGTTCCACCGCCCGCAGTTCCTGAGCACTGTGATCCGCTCTCATCCGGAAGGATTGCCATGACCGAGAACCACGACGCAGTCGTCACAGACCCGAAGACGGAGGGTGGAGGCGGCGGCTGCCCCGTCGCGCACGGGCGCGCCCTGCACCCGACGCAGGGCGGCGGCAACCGCCAGTGGTGGCCGGAGCGGCTCAACCTGAAGATCCTCGCCAAGAACCCCGCCGTGGCCAATCCCCTCGGTGAGGAGTTCGACTATGCCGAGGCGTTCAAGTCCCTCGACCTTCAGGCGGTGAAGCGGGACATCGCCGAGGTGCTGACCACTTCGCAGGACTGGTGGCCCGCCGACTTCGGCAACTACGGCCCGCTGATGATCCGTATGGCCTGGCACAGCGCGGGCACCTACCGCATCAGCGACGGCCGCGGCGGCGCCGGTGCCGGCCAGCAGCGCTTCGCCCCGCTCAACAGCTGGCCGGACAACGGCAACCTCGACAAGGCGCGCCGTCTGCTGTGGCCGGTCAAGAAGAAGTACGGCCAGAGCATCTCCTGGGCCGACCTCATGATCCTCACCGGCAACGTCGCCCTGGAGCAGATGGGATTCAAGCCCTTCGGCTTCGGCGGCGGCCGCGAGGACGTCTGGGAGCCGGAGGAGGACGTCTACTGGGGTCCCGAGACCACCTGGCTCGACGACCGGCGCTACACCGGCGACCGCGAGCTGGAGAACCCGCTCGGCGCGGTCCAGATGGGCCTGATCTACGTCAACCCGGAGGGCCCGAACGGCAACCCGGACCCGATCGCCGCGGCCCGCGACATCCGTGAGACGTTCCGCCGCATGGCGATGAACGACGAGGAGACCGTCGCCCTGATCGCCGGCGGCCACACCTTCGGCAAGACTCACGGTGCCGGTCCGGCGGACCACGTCGGTGCCGACCCCGAGGCCGCCTCGCTGGAGGAGCAGGGCCTGGGCTGGAGGAGCACCTATGGCACCGGCAAGGGCGCGGACGCCATCACGTCCGGCCTGGAGGTCACCTGGACCGCCACGCCGACCCAGTGGAGCAACGGGTTCTTCAAGAACCTCTTCGAATACGAGTACGAACTCGAGCAGAGCCCGGCCGGCGCCCACCAGTGGGTGGCCAAGGACGCCCCGGAGATCATCCCCGACGCGCACGACCCGTCGAAGAGGCACCGCCCGCGGATGCTCACCACCGACCTGTCGCTGCGCTTCGACCCGATCTACGAGCCGATCTCCCGCCGGTTCTACGAGAACCCCGAGGAGTTCGCGGACGCGTTCGCCCGGGCCTGGTACAAGCTGACCCACCGCGACATGGGCCCGAAGTCGCTGTACCTCGGCCCGGAGGTCCCGCAGGAGACCCTGCTGTGGCAGGACCCGCTGCCTGAGCGCGAGGGCGAGCTGATCGACGAGGCGGACATCGCGGCCCTGAAGACCAAGCTGCTCGAGTCGGGCCTCACCGTGTCCCAGCTGGTCACCACCGCCTGGGCGTCCGCCTCCACCTTCCGCGGCAGCGACAAGCGCGGCGGCGCCAACGGCGCCCGCATCCGCCTCGCTCCGCAGCGCGGCTGGGAGGTCAACGACCCGGACCAGCTCGCCCAGGTGCTGCGTGTCCTCGAGGGCGTCCGGCAGGAGTTCAACGCCTCCTCCGGCGCCAAGAAGGTCTCCCTGGCCGACCTCATCGTCCTCGGCGGTGCCGCCGCCGTGGAGAGGGCCGCCAAGGAAGCCGGCTTCGAGGTGGAGGTGCCCTTCACCCCGGGCCGTGTGGACGCCGGCGAGGAGCACACCGACGTCGAGTCCTTCGAGGCGCTGGAGCCGACGGCGGACGGCTTCCGCAACTACCTGGGCAAGGGCAACCGCCTGCCGGGCGAGTACCTGCTGCTCGACAAGGCGAACCTGCTCACCCTGAGCGCCCCCGAGACGACCGTGCTCGTCGGCGGTCTGCGCGTCCTCGGCGCCAACCACCAGGGTTCGCAGCTCGGTGTCTTCACCAAGACGCCCGGTGTCCTCACCAACGACTTCTTCGTCAACCTGCTCGACCTGGGCACGACGTGGAAGGCGACCTCCGAGGACCAGACCACGTTCGAGGGCCGCGACGCCGCCACCGGCGAGCTGAAGTGGGCCGGCAGCCGGGTCGACCTCGTCTTCGGTTCCAACTCCGAGCTGCGCGCGCTCGCGGAGGTCTACGCCGGCGACGACGCGAAGGAGAAGTTCGTCAAGGACTTCGTCGCGGCGTGGGGCAAGGTCATGAACCTCGACCGGTTCGACCTCGTCTGATCGTTCCGACCGCGATGCCCGGGCAGGCCCACACGGCCGGCCCGGGCGTCGTCCGTTTGTGGGCAGCGCACCCGCCGCTCATCTCCGAATACCACCAAAATCCGCCCACACCTGAAATTCCGCTGAAAAGACGTATAAATTGTCTGGAAGTGGACAGCGGAAAGGGGACCCGGTCATGTCCATCAGGCCCGATGTCCCAGGACCACCCGGTGCGACCGTGCTCTCGCCCCAGTGGCCGCCGGACGCGGACCTGTTCGGGCCGGCCCCGGTGATCTTCGCTTCCCTGAGTGGTCCCGGGCACATCGTGGAGACTGCGAACCCGGCGTTCTTCGACATCGTCTGCGGCGGCCGGAGGCGGACCGGCGTGCCGATCGTCGAGCTGATGCCCGACGCGGCTCTGCAGGGTGTGATCGCCCGCATCCGGGAGGTGTACCGCACCGGTGCTCCTCACCGCACGCGGGACAAACGGCTGGTCCTCGGGGAGCCCGGGGCGGAACAGGAGAGGATCTTCGACCTCACCTACGAGCCCCGGCGGGACGCCCTGGGCACGGTCGACGGGGTCGTGGTGATCGCCATGGACACCACCGCCTACCGTGACACACAGCTGCTGGCGGCGGAGCAGCGCGCCCTGCTGGAGCAGATCGCACGCGAGGCACCGCTGCAGGAGATCCTCACCGGCATGGCCAGGACGATCGAGGACTTCTCCCCGGGCATGCTCGTCTCGGTGCTGCTCGTCGACGCCGACGGCCGGCGGCTGCGGCACGGCACCGGCCCGAGCCTGCCCGACTACTACAACGAGGCGATCGACGGGGTCCCGATCGGCGAGGGCCAGGGATCCTGCGGCACCACCGCGTACCGGCGCGCCCCGGTGGTCTGTACCGACATCGCCACCGATCCGCTGTGGGCGGAGTACCGCGAGCTGGCGAAGCGGGCGGGGGTCGGGGCTTGCTGGTCCACCCCGATCCTGAGCACGGACGGGCGGTTGCTGGGCACATTCGCCATGTACCACCGGACGCCGAAGATCCCGGAACTGAAGGACCTGGCCCTTGGCGCCGCCTTCACGCGCATCGCGGCGCTGGCCATCGAGCGGCACCAGGCCGTGGCGGCGGGCCGAGCCGCGCGGCAGCGTGAGAGTTCGGCCCGTGAGGACCTGGCGTTCGTCCTGGAGGCGAGCACCGCCATCGCACGCGAGCAGCACTACGCCAACAGCCTGCGCTGTCTGGCCCAGCTGGTGGTCCCGGGCCTTGCGCAGCTGTGCGGGGTCTACGTGTTCGACGGTGGCCACCGCAGCCGGATCGCCTCCGCGGCCGCGACCCCGGCGGAAGCGGCGCTGCTCGTGGCACCGGAGTGGTGCGAGGTGGTGGACCGTGTGGTCGCCCGCGTGCTGGCCTCCGGCACGACGGAGACCGGCTCCCTCGACGTCCGCCCCGGCACGGAGCCCGGCGGACGCGGTGCCGGTTATCTGTGCGTACCGCTCACGGCCCGCGGATGCACCTTCGGCGCCCTGGCGCTGCTGACCCTCGACCGGGACTGGGACGGCCACGTCGTCGCACTGGCCGAAGAGCTCGCCGGCCGGGCGGCCCTGAGCGCGGACAACGCCCGCCAGTTCACGCACCGGGTGCGGCTCGCGCACGACCTCCAGGCCGGGCTGCTGCCCCCGAAGCTGCCGAACGTGCCGGGCGCGGCCCTGGCGGCCTCCTACCATCCGGCCGGCGAGGGTCTCGACGTCGGCGGCGACTTCTACGACGTCTTCCCGCTGCCCGGCGACCGCTGGGCCGTCATGATCGGCGACGTGTGCGGTCACGGAGCGGTGGCCGCCACCACGACCGGCATGGTCCGGCACACGGCGCGTGCGGTCGCCCGTCTGCTGCGCGACCCCGTGGCCGTGGTCACCGCGATCAACGACGCTCTGGCCGAGCACACCGAGGGCCAGGACCTGTTCGTGTCGCTCGTCTACGGCGAACTGCGGCACACCACCACCGGTCAGGCGGTGACCCTGATGCGCGCCGGCCATGTGCCGCCGCTCGTGCGCCGCGCAGGCGGCACCGTCGAGCGGCTCGTGCCGCCCGGCCTGCTGCTGGGCCTCGGCCTGGGCGGTGTGGGATCACCCGTGCGCGTCGACCTGCACCCGGGCGACGGCCTGGTCCTCGTCACGGACGGCATCACCGAAGCGCGGTCGCCGGCCGGCGAGCTGTTCGGTGAGGAACGGCTGGCCGACACGCTGACCACGGTTCCGCCCACCGCCGCCGCCCTGCTGGAGTCCGTCACCACCGCCGTCGCCGCCTTCACCCACGGCACCTCCCTGGACGACCAGGCCGCGCTGGTCGTGACCGCCGTATGAGCCGATCCAAGGACACGCCCTACGGCTCGCGGTGCTCGTGTGCCGCTCGTTCCAGTTCCGCGGCCTCCGCCTCGGCCAGTCGCCTCTCGGCCTCCACATCGATGGACCGTGTCAGCAGCCAGTACAGCAGCGCGGCGACCGGCAGCCCGATGAACAGGGAGATGTCGGCACCGCCGAGTGCCTCGGCGGCGGGCCCGACGTAGAGGTTCGCGACGGAGAAGAACGGCACCATGGCGGCGAACCCGACCAGGTAGGCGATGATGCCGTGCCACCCCCAGCGCCCGTAGACGCCGCGCGGATTGAAGATCTCGGCGATGGCGTAGTGGCCGCGGCGCACCACGTAGTAATCCATGAGGTTGACCGCGGTCCACGGGATGAACAGGTAGAGCACCAGCAGCAGGAAGTTGCTGAAGTTCTGGAGGAAGCCGGACGTCGCGGACAGTGCGCCGATCAGGGAGAGGACCGCGGTCAGTCCGATGGTCACCAGCCGTACGGCGAGTGTCGGGCGCACCCTCCTGAAGGAGTCGATGGCGCTGATGAGCGTCAGCGACCCGCCGTACATGTTCAGCGCGGTGACCGACACCAGCCCCAGCGCGGCGAACAGCAGCACGATCGCGCCGAAGCCACTGAACACCTTGTCGCCCGCGGCGTCGATCGAGCGGATGGTGTCGAAGTCCTTGCCCGCCCAGGCGGCGAGCAGCGTCCCGAGCACCATCAGCCAGATCCCGCCGAGCGCCGACCCGAAGTAGGTCCAGTAGAAGGTCTTACGGACCGTCACGTCCGGTGGAAGGTACCGCGAGTAGTCCGAGACGTAGATGGCCCAGCTGATCTGGTAGCCGGCCACCACACCGAACTGGGCGAGGAACGGCGTCCACCGGAAGGCGCCGAGGTCGAAGGAGCCCGGCGGGTAGTGCAGGGTGACCAGGATCCCCACGGTGAAGATCCCGAAGACGACCAGGAAGGTGTACGTCAGCACCTGCTCGGCCCGGTGGATGACGTCGTAGCCCACCAGTGCGACGAGGAAGGCGACGACGGTGACCACGACCACCCACAGGTCGACGCCCCCGTGCAGCGTGGTGTGCAGGGCCTCCCCGGCGAGGATGGTGTTGAAGACGTTGAACCCGGCGTACTGCAGGTAGGCGAAGAGCCACACCAGAAGGGCCCCGACATAGCCGAACTGCGGCCGCGACTGGATCATCTGGGGGAGCCCCAGCTGTGGGCCCTGGGCCGAGTGGAAGGCCATGAAGAAGGTGCCGACGACGGTCCCCGCCACGATCGCGATCAGCGACCAGATGAGGTTGCCGCCCTCGGTGATGCTGATCAGGCCCACCGCCAGCGTGGCGATCTGCGCGTTCGACATGAACCACAGCGGCCCGAGGTGCCACAGCTTGCCGTGGCGTTCGTCGAGGGGGACGTAGTCGATGGAGCGGATCTCCAGGCCCGGCATCCGCGGCTCTGCTGATGTGCTTGTCACGGTGCCTCCTGCGTGCCGGTCCGCCCCCGTCACACGATCTTCCCCTGATCGCGGCTGGTCAAGAGGTGCGTCGCAACGCGCGCCGTTCGCCTCACGCGGCCGCGCGAGGGGGCCATGTGCGGCAGGCCCCTGCGCGGCCCGTGCCCTGTTTGTTCAGTTTGCCCTAGTGGGATGGGGTTACCCGCCCAGTGAACGACGCTCAGAGGAGGGCAGTGCCGTGAGCAATGCGACGATGGAACGCAAGGAGGCGGCGAGGCTTCCGGAAGGCGACGTGGTCCGCGTCCTGCTGGAGCAGCACGCACGTATCCGAGACCTGTTCGACGACGTGAAGAGCGCGCAGGGCGAGCAGAAGAAGCAGACGTTCGACGAGCTGAGGGCGCTGCTGGCGGTGCACGAGACGGCGGAGGAGCTGATCCTGCGCCCCACCGCGAAGAAGACGGCCGGTGACGCCGAGGCCGACGCCCGCAACCACGAGGAGGAGGAAGCCAACAAGGTCCTCGCCGAGCTGGAGAAGATGGACGTCACCAGCGTCGAGTTCGACGCGAAACTGGCCGCCTTCGAGAAGGCCGTCATCGACCACGCCGAGCACGAGGAGCTGGAGGAGTTCCCCGCGGTGCGGCGCGGTTGCGACGAGGAGCAGCTCAAGGGCCTCGGGGCAAGGCTGCAGATGGTCGAGAAGGTGGCGCCGACCCATCCGCACCCCACCGCTGCAGGATCGCCCGCGGCCCAGTTGCTGACGGGTCCCTTCGCGTCCATGGTGGACCGGGTGAAGGACGCGATCACCGGATCGTCGGGCCGCACCTGAGACATACGGGCGCACACTCACCGTGTGCGCACCGGCAGACGGGCGACGCCACCGCCGGCGGACACCGGCGGTGGCGTCGTCCTGTCCGTGGGTACCGTCAGGGCTTCTGCGTGTCGCCCGGGCCCTCCCCACGCTGCCGCCGGGAAGGCCGGGGCGGATGGGCCGCGCCCGTGCCGCCCGGCCGGCCGTCACCGGCGGTGCCGTAGCCGCCGGGAACGCCGGGCGCCATGTCGGCGTCCGCGTCCTGTTCCGTCACGCGGCGCCGGGCCCTGACCCCTGCCCGGCGCTCCGGGTAGGGGTACTCGAACGGACGCGAAGCGGCGCGCTGCTCCTCTGCCTCGCGCTGCTCCCGGGCGGCCTGCTCGGCCGTCCGCCGCTCGTCACTGTCGTGGTTGCGGTGCTTGTCGTTCATGCGCGCCGAGTACCCGGAGCCCGTCGTCCGACAACGCGCCCGTGTCATGTGAGGCTGGCAGCCCGTTTCCTTGTGTTCCCGGGCGCGTTCTCGCGGCGCGGGAGCAGCAGCGGGGTGGCGAGGAGGAGGACTCCGGCGACCGCGATCGCGGTGCGGGGGCCGGTGACGGCGGCCAGCAGGCCCCACAGAGCGGTCAGGGCCGCGATGGCGGCGCTGCTGCTGACCGACCACGCGGCCAGGGTGCGGGCGACCCGGTCGGGGCCGGTGTGGTCGAGCCGGTAGGTGGCCAGCACCGGGTTGAACACGCCGATGCAGGTGACCAGGCCGAGTTGGACCGCGATGACGAGGACGATCCCGGGGGCACCGGGCCGGACGAACGCCAGTCCGACAGGCCAGCACGCACGCAGCACCCCCGCGGTGAGCATCACCCTGTGCTGCCCGAACCGCGCCACGAGCCGGCGCGCCAGGCGTGAGCCGACGAGACCACCGACGCAAGGGGCAGCGAACGCGAGACCGTACTGCCAGGGTGCGAACCCCAGCCGGCCCAGCAGGAGTACGGCGAGCAGCGGCTCGGAGGCCATGATCAGGCCGTTGACCACGATCGTGTTGAGGAACAGCGGGCGCAGCACGGGGTGGGTGAGGATGTGGCGCCATCCTTCGAGGAGATCGCCTGCGCGCAGCCGCGGTGCGCCGGTCCGCGCGGGACGCGGTTCCCTCCCGCCGATGGCGCGGATGCCCAGCGCCGAGAGCAGGTAGCTGACCGCATCGGCCACCACGGTCGTCACCGGGCCGAACATCCCGATCGCCGCCCCGCCGAGCGGCGGCCCGACCACCGTCGCGCTCCACATCGTGGACTCGAACCGGCCGTTGGCGACGAGCAGGTCCTCCGGCGGCACGAGCGCCTTCAGATACGCACCGCTGGCCGCGTTGAAGGCGATGTTGGCCGCGGCGACGACGACGGAGACGACGAGGAGTTGGGCGAAGGTGAGCCGGCCGAGCGCGAACGCGGCCGGGACGCTCATCAACGCCGCGAACCGGGTCAGGTCCATCGCCACCATGACCGGCCGCTTGCGGCGGAACTCCACCCACGGACCGAGTGGCACCGCCACCAGGGCCCCCACTGCCCGCCCCGCCGCGGACAGCGCCGCCACCTGGGTCGGCCCGGAGTGCAGCACGAGAACCGCGATCAGGGGAAAGGCACCGAACCCGAACCCTGAGCCGTACGAGCTGACCGCATACGCCGCCCACAACCACCCGAACCGCCGCCCCAGCGCCCGTCTCCCCGCCATACCCGCCGCACCTCTCGCCGCCCCGAACAACCAGCCGCTGACCATCGGCAATCAAAGCGAGTGGCAGATGACGAGATCAAACAACCGATCCACCAGGAAAGCACAACCATTTGTTGTGCCGATACGGTGGGCGGCGTGGATCTCGATGACACCGGGACCTGGACACCGGCATGGGCGAAGCGGTCAGGGCCACCGCGTCACCCGGCGACGACCGGATCGTGAGCCGAGAGGACCGGGGCGTACCACGACACCCCGGTTATCCGCCCGTCGACGGGGGCACCCGGTGTGCCGGGCGAGCCCTCGTGGGGTCGCCCTATCCAGCCGAATCCACAGGGAGGCGTTGGACATGGGACATGGAGGGAACGTCATCGACGAACTGATGACGGACCATCGGGAAGTGGAGGAGCTCTTCGGCCGGATCGAGGCGCTGCCGCCCGGTGACAAGAACCGCAAGGTGTACGCCGATCAGGCCGTCATGGAGCTGGTGCGTCACTCGGTGGCCGAGGAGGCCTACCTCTACCCGGCCGTACGGCAGTTCCTGCCCGACGGGGACGCGGTGGCCGACAAGGAGCTCAAGGACCACGCCGAGGCCGAGCAGATCATGAAGGATCTGGAGCGCCACGAGGCCGACGACCCGGAGTTCGACCGGCTCATCGGGATGCTCATGACCGAGATCCGGTCCCATGTGGCCGACGAGGAGGGGAACCTCTTCCCGAGGCTCGGCGAAACGGCTTCCGCCGAAGCCCTCGACGAGCTGGGCGACAAGGTCCGGCGGGCGAAGAAGACGGCACCGACCCGCCCGCACCCCTCCGCCCCGGACAAGCCGCCGGCCAACAAGCTGCTCGCGCCCGGCGCCGGCCTGGTGGACCGCATCCGCGACGCGCTCACGGGGCGCGGAGAGAAGGACTGACCGGCCGGCGGTTCACCGGTCGGGTCCGTCGGCGGTTCACCGGTCGGGCCGGTCGGCGCGGGAGCGGATCTCGTACCGGCTGAGCGCCTCCCGCAGCTGGTTCAGCTCGGGGTCGGGCAGGGCGTCACCCTGCGCGAACCTCAGGATGTGCTCGGCCACGACCCGCAGTTTGGTGTTGGTGTGCTGGGAGACGTCGCGCAGGACGCGCCATGCCTCCTCCGGCGCGATCCGTGCCAGCACCACCACGGCGCCCATGGCCTGGTCGATGGTGGCATGAGAGGTCACCGCCTGCCGCAGCTGCGCGTTTTCCTCGTGCAGTCGCTCGTTCTCCGTCGCCAGGTCGGCGGGGGAGAGCAGGTGCGCGGGCAGGCGCGGAGGCTGCCGCTTGGATATCGCGTGGAACGCCATGGTGTGCCCCTGGATGAACGAGTGGCCGCAGTTCCAGCTTCCCCCAGGTCGGCGTCGTGGACGACCTGGATGCGGGGTGTCCCCGTCGGCCGCGCCCGTGCCTAGGCGCTGCGCGGCCGACGGGCCGTCCTCTTCTCCGCGGTCTTCTTCGCCGCGGCCCCTTTCGCCGCGGTTTCCTCCTGTGCGGTGTCCTTCCGCGCGGCGGTCCGCGCCCCGGCCTTCGGGGCGGTCTTCGCCGCGGTCTTCTTCGTGGTCTTCTTCCCGGCCGTCTTCTTCGCCGCGGTCTTCTCGGCCGGCTCATTCTTCGCCGCCCTGCCGGTGGCGGCCTTCTTCCTCGGCAGCTCGTGGACCTCGGCCTCCGTCCCCTCGCCGCGGGCGGCCTTCGCCTGGGCCACGGACGCCTGGAGCGCGGTCATCAGGTCCAGCACCCTGCCGGGCCCCGCCTCCGGCTCCGGCATCTCGGGCGGCGCCTGCCCCTCACGCCGGGCCTCGATCACCTGCTCGAGCGCTTCGGTGTAGTGGTCGACGAAGTCGGGGCCCTCGAGGTCCTCACGGGTCATGCGGTCGATCAGATGTTCCGCCTCGCTGATCTCGTCGTCGGAGAGCCGGACCTGCTGCGGAGCCAGCTGGCCCGGGTCGCGGATCTCGTCGGGCCAGCGCATCGCGTGCAGCACGATCGCCTCGTCCCGCACCCTCAGCAGCCCGAGCCTCTCCCGGCCGTGCCAGGCGAACTTCGCCACCGCGACCTTCGACGTCCGCTCCAGCGCCTTGCGCAGCAGCGCGTACGGCTTCGCGGCGACCGTGCCGGACGCCTGAAGGTAGTAGCCCTCGCCGATGCGCAACGGGTCGATCGAACCGGCCGGCACGAAAGCGGCGATCTCGATGGCCTTCGCCGTGGGCAACGGCAGCTCACGCAGCTCCTCGTCGAGCACGGGCACGACCCGGTCCCTGGACAGCTCGTAGCCCTTGCCGATCTCCTCGGGCGGGACCTCACGGTCCTCCAGCTCGCAGTACTTGCGTACCCGGACCCGGCCCATGTCCTCCAAGTGGTACTGGTGGAAGCGCACGCTGTGGTCCTCGGTCGCGGGCACCACGTTGACCGGAATCGTGACCAGACCGAAGCTGATCGCTCCCGACCAGATGCTCCGGGGCATCGCAGACCTCCGTGACATGCCCCGAGGGCACCAGCGTACGAAGGGCGCGGGCCCGTGGCACGGCGAAGGGGTCCGCAGGACTGACGACGACCGCGACCGGCGAGCACCCGGTGAACCCTGACGGAACTCTTGGTGTCCGCCCCCGTCGCAGGGCCGTTCGGGCGTACGGTGCTGCCTGTCATGAGTGCGCCCGCCACCCGGGCGCGTCGGTACGTTCGCACGTCGTCCGGGGAGGCGCGGAGCAAAATGCCGGTGCCCGGCCTCGCATCACGGCGGGCCCGACTCTGGGCCGCGGGTGGCGCTCTCCTCACCCTGGTCCTGGCGACGGCACTGTTGGCCACGGCCCTCGGCGGAGCCCGGCACGCACGGGCCGCCGCCGACGACGGGCTGCCGCACACCACCGTCGAGGTGTCACCGAGCGGCTGCGGACGGGGCTGGGACCGGCCGGTCCCCGGCCTGCAGGTCTTCGATCTGCACAACACCTCCAGCGGCCCCGCCGAGGTCTACCTCGAGGACGCCCGCACCAGGGCCGTCTACGGCGAGATGGAGGGCCTGGCCCCGGGCACGAAACGGGCGTTGACCGTGCGCCTCGGCACGGGCTCGTACGCTTTCACCTGCCTGCCCGACGACGCCGACGCGGTCACCGGCCCCACCGTCCGCATCACCTCGGGACAGTCCGGGCCCGCGGCGGCCCCGGTCACCGAGCACGACCTGATCCCCCTGGCGATCGACTACCAGAAGTGGGTGGCGGGCGGTCTGGACCAGGTCGTACGACTGACCGGACGGCTGAACGACGCCATCGACCGCGGCGACCTCGAGGGGGCCAGGGCCGCCTGGCTCCCCGCGCACCTGGAGTACGAGCGGCTGGGCGCGGCGTACGACGCCTTCGGCGACGCGGACAAGCAGATCGACGCAACGGACGCGGGACTCGTCGGGGGAGTCCACGACCCGTCCTTCACCGGCTTCCACCGCATCGAGTACGGACTGTGGCACGGCCGGACGGCCGCTGCCCTGCGCGCCCCGGCGGGCGCCCTGCTCAAGGCGGTCACCGCGCTGCGCGACAGCTGGGCGCAGGCCCGTGTGGACCCCGCGCAGCTGGGCCTGAGGGCACACGAGATCCTGGAGAACACCGTGCAGTTCGAGCTGACCGGGCGGACCGACTACGGCAGCGGCAGCAACCTCGCCACCGCCCGCGCCAACCTCGACGGCACCCGCGCCGTGCTGTCCCGGCTGCGCCCCCTGCTCACCACCCGGTACCCGGACCTGTCCGGCCTCGATGGGGAACTGGACCGCGCCCAGCACACGCTGGACGCCTTCCACCACGAGGAGAGCTGGACGCCGCTCGACCGCCTGGACCGCTCGCAACGCGACCAGGTCGACGCGGTCCTCGACGACCTGGTCGAGCGACTCGCCTCGGTGGCGACACTCTGCGACCCGCGGAGGACGGTGTGAGCGCGTCCGTGGAGAGCAACGGGGTCGGGCGGCGGGGCTTCCTGCGCGGTGCGGCCCTCGCGGGCGCCGGGCTCGCGGCGGGCGGCGCGGCGGCCCCGGCCGCCGCCGGCGGCGCGAGTGCGTCGTCCGTCGCGCCGTTCCACGGCTCCCACCAGCAGTCGGTGCTCGCCGCCCCGCGCCGGGTCACCGCGTTCGCGGCCCTCGACGTGACCGCCCAGAACCGCGCAGACCTCGTCGACCTGCTGCGCACCCTCACCGCTCGCGCCCGCTTCCTCACCTCGGGTGGCACGCCCTCGCCGGTCGGTATCACCGGCCCGCCCGCCGACTCCGGCATCCTCGGCGAGCGGCTGCCCTCCGGTGCGCTGGCGGTGACCGTCGGCGTCGGCGCGTCCCTCTTCGACGACCGCTTCGGCCTCTCCGGTCACCGCCCGCGCAGGCTGACGACGATGCCGTCCTTCCCCGACGACGACCTCAGACCCGAGTGGTGCCACGGCGATCTCAGCCTCCAACTGCACGCCGACGACGCGGACACCGTGTTGCACGCCCTGCGCGACATCGCCCGGCACACCCGCGGCGGCCTGCAGGTCCGCTGGCGCCTCGACGGTTTTTCCAGCCCGCCCCGCCCCTCGGGCACACCGCGCAACCTGATGGGCTTCAGGGACGGCACCGCCAACCCGGACACCGCCGACGCCCGAGAGATGAACCGCCTGGTGTGGGTGGGCCCCGGCCTGGGTGAACCGGACTGGGCCGTCGGCGGCAGCTACCAGGTCGTCCGGCTGATCCGCATGCTCGTGGAGTTCTGGGACCGGGTCTCCCTCACCGAGCAGGAGCGGATGTTCGGCCGGTCCCGGGAGACCGGCGCGCCCCTGGACGGGAACGCCGAGCACGACACACCCGACTACGCGGGCGACCCCAAGGGCGACGTCATCCCGCTGGACGCCCACATACGCCTGGCCAACCCGCGCACGGCGGCCACGGCCGACCAGCGGATCCTGCGCCGCGGCTACAACTACGACGCGGGCCTGGACAGCAACGGCAACCTCGACATGGGGCTGTTGTTCTGCTGCTACCAGCAGGACCTCGCCCGGCAGTTCGAGACCGTGCAGCGCCGCCTCGCGGGCGAACCCCTCACGGACTACATCAAGCCATTCGGCGGCGGCTACTTCTTCGCCCTGCCCGGTGTGCGGGACAGCGCGGACTGGTACGGACGGGAACTGCTGGCCGGGGCGTCCTGAACGTGTACGGGCCGCCGCCGGGTCAACAGGCGGTCAAGTTTTCCCTTGGCTTCCCTGACCCGGTGTTCACTTGACCGCCACCGTGCCTCCAGGATCGTGCCGTTCGTGGAGCAGAGCATCCCTGACCGTATGGCGCAATCACGTTCGTGCCCGGAAGGTGAACCAGCATGGCCAGCAGAGGTAGACGAGCAACGATGAGGAGCCTCGGCGCGCTTGCGGGCGCCGCCGCGCTCACGGCCCTGGGGGCCGGCGCGCCCGCCTGGGCGGCGGCGCCGGACGGCCACGGGACCCACTCCTCGACGGCCACGCCCATCAAGCATGTGGTCGTCCTCTTCGACGAGAACATCTCCTTCGACCACTACTTCGCGACCTACCCGAAGGCCGCGAACACCGACGGCACGAAGTTCACGGCGTCGAAGAAGACCCCGAAGGACATCGACACCCTGGCGAACGCCGGGCTGTTGACGAAGAACCCCAACCAGTACGCGCCCAAGCGGCTCACCCCGTCCCAGGCCATGACCTGCGACCAGAACCACGCCTACGGGCCCGAACAGTACGCGTACGACGGCGGCAAGAACGACCAGTTCGTGCAGAACACCGACTCCGGCAAGTGCTCCGGCAACCTGTTCGGCGAGCCGGGCCTGGTCATGGACTACTACGACGGCAACACCGTCACCGGGCTGTGGAACTACGCCCAGCATTACGCCCTCAACGACCGCTCCTACAGCTCGGTCTACGGCCCGTCCACCCCCGGCGCGCTCAACCTGGTCTCCGGGCAGACGCACGGCGTCATCTCCGTGGACCCCACCACCGGCACCGAGAACCCCAAGCAGACCTCGACGCCGGACTCGTACACCGTCCAGTCGCCGGACGCCAAGGGCGTCGGCACGGTCGTCAACGACCCGGACCCGGCCTACGACGACTGCTCCGGCAAGGACCACACCAGCAAGAACGCGCTGGCCGCGATGCAGGGCCAGAACATCGGTGACGTCCTCAACTCCAACAAGGTCACCTGGGGTTGGTTCCAGGGCGGCTTCCGCCCGTCCACCGCGTGGGACGGCAAGCAGGGCGACTACGCCAAGTGCGACACCACGCACACCAACGTCGGCGGTGCCGCGGTCGTCGACTACAGCCCGCACCACTCGCCGTTCGAGTACTACAAGTCGACGTCCAACCCGCACCACCTGCCGCCGAAGAGCGTCGACGAGATCGGCCACAACGGGCAGGCGAACCACAACTACGACCTGACCGACTTCGACGCGGCCCTGAAGGCGGGCAAGCTGCCGGCGGTCAGCTTCCTCAAGGCCGCCGAGTACCAGGACGGTCACGCCGGTTACTCCGACCCGATCGACGAGCAGCACTTCCTGGTCGACGAGATCAACGCGATCCAGAAGTCGCCGCAGTGGAAGTCGACCGCGGTCGTCATCGCCTACGACGACTCCGACGGCTGGTACGACCACGCGTACGCCAAGCCGCGCAACGGCTCCACGGACACCTCGACCGGCTCCAACGGCAAGGCCACCGACAGCCCGGCCTGCCAGGCGGGCCCGGCCCCGGCCGGCGGCTACCAGGACCGCTGCGGCCCCGGCACCCGTCAGCCGCTGCTCGTGGTCTCCACGTACAGCAAGGTCAACAAGGTCGACCACACGCAGACCGACCAGTCCTCGATCATCCGCTTCATCGAGGACAACTGGCACACCGGCCGGATCGGTGACCACTCCTTCGACGCCACCGCCGGCTCCCTCGCGGGCATGTTCGACTTCCGGCACCCGAACAACAAGCAGGTGCTGCTGAACACGGACGGCTCGGTGCGGTCGGTCGGCCCGATCCACCCGGTGAAGGCCGTGGCCACCAGCATCACCCCCGGCCCGGCGATGCAGAACACGGCCGCCAGCACGGACGCCTCGTCCTTCCCCGCCCTCCCGGTGGGCATCGCGGCGGGCGCCCTCGTCGCGGCCGGCGCCACCGGCACCTTCCTCACCCTGCGTCGCAGGGAGCGCGCGGGCGCCTGATCCGGCACACGCGCACGCATGAGCGGTGGCCCCGGCGATCCCGGGGCCACCGCCCGTTTCTACCGGCCACCGTGGCCGAGTATGTCCACCAGTCGCCCGTGGAGTCCGGCCGGTGCCACGAGGAGGCTGTCGGATCCCGCGGTCCACGGGCGGCCGTCGGCGTCGGTGACCAGCGCGCCCGCCTCACGGGCAACCAGCGCGCCCGGCGTCAGGTTGGCGGCGTCACGGCCGCGCGGCGACGGCCGCCGCGGGTGCCCTGGCTGGCGGCGCATCCCGTGGTGCACGGCGCCTTCGCCACCACCGGCGCGTCCAACCTGCACCTCGCGATCTGGATACGGGACCTGGAACACCTCTACCGGTTCATCACACGGGACCTCGGCGGCCTGGGCGCCGACGGCGCCGAGACCGTGATCGTGGGCCACGCGGTGAAACGCCCCGGCACGGGGCCGGGCGGCAGGGCGGGGTGAGCCGTGCGCGGCGCCCGCTTACCCTGGACGCCGGCCCGGACCGACCGGGCCTGCGGCGAACGCGTGCAGACAGGCAGGTCGACGATGACGGACTCCTTCGACGGCAGACCCGGGGGACGGCAGTTCCAGGTGGAGCCGCACGGCCTCGACGTGATCGGCGACGCCGAGCGCAAGGGCACTCCGCGGACGCTGTTCTGGCCGTGGTTCGGTGCCAACGTCTCCGTCCTGGGACTCAGTTACGGCGCCTTCGCGCTAGGCTTCGGGATCTCCTTCTGGCAGGCGCTGGCAGCCGGGGCGATCGGGATCGTGTTCTCCTTCCTGCTCTGCGGTCTCATAGCGGTCGCGGGCAAGCGCGGCTCGGCCCCGACGATGGTTCTCAGCCGCGCCGCGTACGGTGTGCGCGGCAACCGGCTGCCATCGGTGATCTCCTGGATGCTCACCGTCGGCTGGGAGACCGTCCTGACCGCACTCGCCACCCTGGCCACCGCCACCGTCTTCGGACGGCTCGGCTGGGGCGGCGGCACCGGGACCAAGGTGGCGGCGCTCGTCCTGGTCGGCGCGCTGACCGTCGTCGGCGGCGTCATGGGCTTCGACCTGATCATGCGCCTGCAGACCGTGATCACCGTGGTCACGGGCGTGCTCACCGTCGTCTACATCGCCCTCGTCGCCGACCACATCCACTGGCACACGGTCAGGGCCCATCCGGCGGGCTCCACCCAGGAGTTCATCGGCGCCCTGGTCTTCATGATGACCGGCTTCGGGCTCGGCTGGGTGAACGCGGCCGCGGACTACTCCCGTTATCTGCCGCGCACCTCCTCCAGCCGCGGCGTGATCGGCTGGACCAGCTTCGGCGCCTCGGTCGCCCCCCTGCTCCTGCTGGTCTTCGGGCTGCTGCTGGCGGGCTCGTCCGACACCCTCAGCAAGGCCGTCGCCGCCGACCCCATCGGTGCGCTGACCACGATCCTGCCGACCTGGTTCCTCGTCCCGTTCGCGGTGGTCGCGGTGCTCGGCCTGGTGGGCGGCGCGGTGCTGGACATCTACTCGTCGGGCCTGGCGCTCCTTTCCGCCGGTCTGCGGATTCCCCGCCCCCTGGCCGCGCTGGTCGACGGCGTCCTGATGATCGCGGGTTCGGTCTACATCGTCTTCTTCGCCGGCGACTTCCTCGGCCCGTTCATGGGCTTCCTGACGACGCTCGGCGTCCCCATCGCGGCCTGGTGCGGCATCATGCTCGCAGACCTGGCCCTGCGTCGCCGCGACTACGCCGAGGACGACCTCTTCCGCCCGCACGGCCGCTACGGCGACGTCCCGCCCACACCCCTGCTGCTGACCCTCGCCGCCACGGCGATCGGCTGGGGCCTGGTGACGAACAGCGCAGCGACCTGGTTGGACTGGCAGGGCTATCTCCTCGGCCCCATGGGCCTCGGCGGCACGTCGGGCGCCTGGGCGTACGCCAACCTCGGCGTTCTGGCGGCTCTCGCGGTGGGCTTCCTCGGCGCTCTCGTCCTCAGCCGCGGGCGTGTGCACCGGCAGGAGCAGGAGGCCACGGGCCGGACGACGAACGAAGGCGCACCGATCGCATGACCGCCGCCGACCTGCTCGGCGTGATCGACATGCAGCGCGTCTTCGCCGATCCCGCGAGCCCCTGGGCCGCCCCCCGTTTCCGGGAGGCGGCGGACGGCGTACGGCGCCTGCTGCCCGCCTTCGGGGAACGCGTCACCTTCACCCGCTTCCTGGCACCCCGGACGCCGGAGGGCGCCTGGCGGGCGTACTACGAGCAGTGGCCCTTCGCCCTGCAACCGCCTCACGCCCCGCTGTGGCGGCTGGCCGACGACTTCGCCGCCGTGGCGCGGCACGTGGTGGACGCGACCACGTTCGGCAAGTGGACGCCCGAGCTGGCCGGGCGTGTCGGGCCCGAAGGCCGTCTGGTGCTGGCCGGTGTCAGCACCGACTGCTGCGTGCTGTCCACGGCTCTTGCCGCCGCGGACGCGGGAGTCGAGGTGCTGGTGGTCGCCGACGCCTGCGCGGGCGCCGACGACACCGCCCACGACCGGGCGCTGCGCGTGATGGATCTGTACCGTCCGCTGATCCGGGTGGTCACCACCGGGGAACTGCTCGCGGAGCGGCGAGCCTGAGAGGCGTCCCTCTCGACGACCGTTCCCGGCCCACGCGCCGGCCGTGCCCCCGCACTTCGGTAGCCGTTCTCCCTGACCGGGCCGACACCTGAGCCGTGCGGCATGCATGGCCCGGCGCGGGATGGGTACGTGGGCGGGAGTGCGCCCGGAGCCACTGGTTCCGGGGCGTGCCCGCCCGTACCTACCTGGGGATTTGCCATGGACACTCCGGACAAGAACCACCACCCGACCGCGGCCCAGGCGGCACTGGACACCCTTGCGGTGGACGCCCGGGACGTGGAGGCGCTGGACACGCTGGCCGGGAGCGATGTGCTCGTCCCCGTGCCGGACGACGCCAGCGAGGAGGACGCCAACAACCCGAACACCGTCGCGCTGCCCGTCCTGGAGCAGCCGGACGGCGAACAGACCGTGCCGGTGTTCACCTCGGAGACGGAGATGGCGGACCTGCTGCCGTTCGTCTCCCGCTACCGCCTGGTGCCGCTCGGCGCGCTCGCGTCCCAGTGGCCCGCCAGCGACCTCACCCTGACCATCGACGCGGCCTCCCCGCACGGCCTGACCCTCAATTCGGACGGGGTGCGCCACCTGCTGGCCCGGCCGTAGGGCTCACGCACACGGCGGCGTCGGGGGTGGCGGCCCCGACGCCGCCGAGCACCCCACCGGCTGTGTTGAGGCGGGCCGGGCCGCGCGGTCCACAATGACCGCATGAGATGGATCTCCGGGGTCGCCGGCGCCCTGGTCCTGATGGCCGTGCTCTCCAGCATCGTGCGCACTCTCGTGGTGCCCCGCGGGCTGTACTCGATCCTCGTGTACCGGCTGTGGTGGGCACTGCGGCGGGTGCTGCGGCTGGCCGCGCCCGGGGGCCGCTACGAGGACATCGACCGGGCACAGACCTGGCTCGCCCCGCTGATCCTGATCGGCATGCTCGCCATCTGGCTCGGTGGGGCGCTCGCGGGGTACGGCCTGCTGCTGTCCTCCGTGTCCTCGCTGAGCTGGAGCAATGCGTTCCGTGAGGCGGGCTCCAGCCTGTTCACGCTCGGCTTCGCCAGCGGTATGCGGCTGCGGCTGTCCGCGCTGGACTTCGTCGCGGCGGCCACCGGGCCCGTGGTCATCGCCCTGCAGATCGCCTACCTGCCCACCCTGTACGCCGCCTACAACCGCCGTGAACTGGAGGTCACCCTGCTGCAGTCCCGGGCGGGCGAGCCCGCCTGGGGCCCGGAGATCCTGGCCCGTCAATGGCTCGTCGAAACCGAGACCGCGCTGCCCGAGCTGTACCGTGCGTGGGAGCGGCTGGCCGCCGACATCGGCGAGAGCCACTCCACCTACCCGGTGCTGATCTCGTTCCGCTCGCCGCGGCCGTACCGGAACTGGCTGGTCGGGATGCTCGCCGTCATGGACGCGGCGGCGATGCAGCTCTCCCTCGCGCCGCGCGCCGCGCCACCGGAGGCCCGGCTGGTGCTCCGGGCCGGGTTCACCGCCCTGCGTGACATCGCCCGCTCGCTGCGCTTGCCGTTCGAGGCCGACCCGGCGCCCGACGCCCCGATCCAGCTCACCTTCACGGAGTTCGACGCGGCCGTGGCGATGCTGGAGGCGACGGGCTTCTTGGCGGAGCGGACGGCGCGGGAGGCCTGGCCGCACTTCCAGGGCTGGCGGGTCAACTACGAGGCGATCGCATACGAACTGTGCCGCCGCTGCGATGCCGTACCCGCGCTGTGGAGCGGTCCCCGCGACTTCGACTGCCCCCAGATCCCGCCGCGCCGGCCGGCGGACCGGCGGCCCGCGACGGGGTGAGCGCGGCCGGTCCAGGGCCCGGCCGGCCGACCTGAGCCGAAAGGCAGGCGCTAGGCATCCCTGCCGGAGACGTCGCCCTCGTCGTCAGCGGGCGTCTGCTCGGCCTCGTCGTCCGGCCGGACCCCGCTCCGTGACGGCTGCTGCCCCTCGAGTTGCCGCTGCTCCTCATCGAGATGCCTGCGTACCTCTTCCGGCTTGTCTCCGACCTGTTCCATGACGTCCCTCCGGTTGTCCTGGCCCATGTCGCGCGCCGCGGCGCGCGCACCACCAGGTTCACACGGAGCTGCCACGCATGCGATCGCGCGCATGATGCCGGCGCCGGCGGTGTGCCGGGCCGACAACCCCGTGCCGCCGGTCAGGCGGGGCGGCCGGGCCAGGACGTCAGCGTGCGGGCGAGGACCTCACGTTGCAGCGGCAGCACCTCGGCGTGCAGCGCGCGGCCCTTCTCGGTCAGGGCGACCCAGACCCCGCGCCGGTCCTCGTCGCACACCGAGCGCCGCACCAGCCCGTCCTTCTCCAGCCGCCCGATCAGCCGGGACAGCGCGCTCTGGCTCAGATGGACGCGCCCGGCGATGTTCTGCACCCGGCACTGGTCGCCGTGGGCGGGCGTCTCGGCGGCGAGGATGTCGAGAACCTCGAAGTCGCTGGCGCCGAGACCGTGGGGGTGGAGCGCACGGTCGATCTCGCACATGGTGCGGGCGTGCACCGACAGGATGTCCCGCCACTGTTCCTCGAGCCGGGAGTCGGCCGTCTTCACTGCCATACCCGCACGGTAACAGAAAACCCCCCATTCGTTTACGTTGCAACTAGTGTGTGTGCAAGCACTGCACGGAGGGCGAAACCCTACGAGGCCGGGTCCTGGAGGAGGCCCACGAGGTTGCCGTCCGCGTCCTTCACCGACGCGATCAGCCTGCCGCCACCGACGTCCTGGAGGTCCTGCAGCACCTCGGCCCCGGCGTCCACCAACGCCCCGAGCCGGGCCTCGATGTCGGACACGTGCCAGAAGGGCACCGGCCCGGTCAGGCCCTTGGCGTGCCCGTTCGGGTCCAGCCCGACGTCCTGCCCGGCGACCCGGAACCCGACGTAGTAGGACTCGTCCACGTACGGCTCCGTCCCCAGCAGGGCGCTGAACATCGACTTGGCCGCGGCCAGGTCCTTGACGGGGTAGATGATGGTCTGCAGGCCCGTGGTCATGGTGTGCTCCTCAGCGGTGGGTGGGCCGGCGTCGTTCGCCGGTGTTCCCACGCTACGGAGGGGCAGTCGCGCACGGCTTCTCCAAAACTGACCGGTCGCACGAGGCGCCGACGGCTCGGGTGACCGAGCGGCGCGCCCGCGCGACCGTGAGGTCACGTCGACTCGCGTTTCACCAGTTCCGTCGGCAGGATCACCGCCGCCGGGTCCTCGCCGCCGATCCGCGCCAGCAGGACGCGGACCATCTCGTTGCTGATCCGGTCCCAGGGCTGACGGATGGTGGTGAGGGCGGGGCTCACCGCCGTGGCCGCGGGGGAGTCGTCGAAGCCGCCCACCGCCACGTCGTCGGGGACCCGGCGGCCCGCCCGCCGGAGCGCGGTCAGCACGCCCTGGGCCATCAGGTCGGAGGCGACGAACACCGCGTCCATGTCCGGTGCCTGCGCCAGCAGCCGTTCCGCGCCCGCCTCACCGCCGGCCCGGCTGTAGTCACCGGGAACGACGAGCTTCTCGTCGATCTCCAGGCCGGCCTCGCCGAGGACCTCCTTGTAGCCGGCGAGGCGCTCCACGCCGCCCGGCGTGTCAAGGGGACCCGTGACCACGCCGATCCGCCGCCGGCCCACGGACAGCAGATGGCGCACCATCTCGCGGGCGCGGTCCCGGTCGTCCGCCGCCACATAGCTCACCTTGGCGCCCAGCCCGATGGGCTTGCCGCACGCGACCAGCGGCACGCCCGCCTCGCGAAGCTCCTCGGCGACCGGGTCACCGGAGTGGCTGGAGACCAGCAGCACCCCGTCGACGTGGCCCGCGGTGATGTACCGGGTGATGCGCCGCCGTTCGTCCTTGGTGCCCTCGAGCATCAGCAGCAGCGGGATGTCGTGCGCGGCCAGCGCCTGAGTACAGCCGCGCAGCAGCACGTTGAAGTTGGGGTCCTCGAAGAACCGCTCCTGCGGCTCGGTGAGCAGGAAGCCGATCGAGTCGGAGCGACCGGTGATCAGCGAGCGGGCGTTGTTCCGGCTGGACAGCAAGGACTCGCTGACCAACCAGATCGACACCACCGGTGAGCTGGTGAACGGCTACCCGGCGACCACCGCAGGGCAGGCCGCCTGGCTGCGGGACGTCATGAACAGCGTGGAGGCCGTGCCGAACGGCCGAGGCCTCGGCGTCTTCTACTGGGAGGCCACCTGGACCGCGGTCACCGGCAACGGCTGGGACCCGACCGACCCGTCCTCAGGCAACGGCTGGGAGAACCAGGCCCTCTTCGACTACGACAACAAGGCGACCCCGGCGATGAGCTGGTTCGGCCAAGGCCACCGCTGAACCACCGGCAAGCCGGGGCCCCGGCCGCGTGTGCGGCCTCGGCCCCGCGCGTACAAGGGGCCGTTCGGCCCTTCTCAGTTCGGCCCGATCGGGCCTCGGCCCCGCACCGTCCGTCACGGCAGAGTGGGACCAGAGGGCGGTACGGAAGGGACGAGATGCTGAAGAGACCCGACGGCGACAGGAGGCTGCGGATCCTGGAGTGGCTGAGGGACCCGGGAGCCCACTTCCCGCCCCAGCGGTACACCGACCTCACCGAGGACGGCGTGACCGCCGCCGCCGTCGCGTCGAAACTCGGCGTATCCCGCTGCGTCGCCGAGTCCGACCTGCGCCTCCTTGCCGCCATCGGCCTCCTCCGCACGAGGACGATCCGCCGCCGCACCCACTACCGTCGCGACGAGGTACGGATCGCCGAGGTGGCGAGGATGTTCGAGAAAGGCTGGTGAGTGCTCACCACGGACGGCCGGAGTAACGCGTGCCCGGCGGTTACGACCGTGCGCCGGAGCGCTCCGGCAACCGGGCCGACAGCGCCTGGCCCAGCGCCAGCACGCTCAGGCCGAACATAAGGATGCCCAGGGGCACATGGAGCTGTTGGGTTGGCGGTCGCTCCGGAATCAGTGAGCGCCCGGCCGACAACCCGGTTTCGGTACGAGCGCCGGGCACCTCGCGCCGCGTTCCCGCCCCCAGCCGCGCCATGACCTCTACCTCCAACCCTTGGCCTGGGTCGCCGAGCTGAGCGAATGCCACGGACGTGCACGAAGGTGAAAAGGTTGTGCCCCGGCTGTTGGCTTCCCGTGTGGCATTCGCCACGTCGGTGACCTGTGATGTTCCCGAGTTGGCATGCGCTTGACCAGCAGGAGGGGACCGGTTGGCGTTCCCCTGACCCGAGCGAAGGGGTGGGGTCCCATGGGCCAGTCGGACAAGCGCATTCCGTCCGCGAAGGAGATGCGGCGGTACGCGGCCGCCTTCGTCGCGCGCGTCACCGCCCGCAACCGGCTGCCGCTGGACTATTCCGTGGCCAGCCTGCGCGTCGTCGACTTCATGGTCGACGGCCTGCGCAAGGGAGGGGCCGACCGGAACCGGGCGTCCGGGGCGCTGTTCGGTCTCGGCGCGTACGTCGGTGAGGTTCTCGTGCGCCGCGCGGGGGCGGCGTGGGTGGACTTCGACGCCGAGCAGCGCGCCTACTTCGGGCAGCCGATCGGTGTGCGCATGCCGGACGGGCGGGTCTGGAACCCCCTCGGCAAGGTCTTCAACCGCTTCGAGCTGGGCGCCCCCGAGGAATCCCTGCAGCTCTTCTATCTGAGGTTGCACGGCAGGGCGCGCACAACGGCGGACGTGACGTCCTGAGCGGCGGCTGTGCGCACGTGGTTCGAGACGGCACGGTCGCGCACGAGTCCGAAAGGGTACGGGTGTCTGCGGGTACCTGCTGCGAGGATGAACCGTCTTCGGCAGCGAAGGGCAGGCACACATGGACCGTCCCAAGGCTCTTGTTCCGCTCCGCTACGTCGCGATCGGCGGCCGGGGCCCGGAGGACGTCGTCGTCGACCGACGCGGGCGGGTGCTCACCGGTGTCGAGGACGGCCGCATCCTGGGCCTCGACGGACTCGCGGATCCCGCTCGTACCCGCGTCGAGGTGATCGCCGAGACCGGTGGCCGCCCGCTCGGGCTCGAACTCCTCCCCGACGGCGACCTGTTGGTGTGCGACGCGCACCGCGGGCTTCTGCAGACCCACCTCGAGGACGGCACCGTACGCGTCCTCGCCGACTCGGCGGCGGGGGAGCCCCTGCGGTTCTGCAGCAACGTCGTCGCCCTGTCCGACGGCACCTTGTACTTCACCGTGTCCAGCCGTCGCCACCCCTTCGAGCAGTGGATCGGCGACATCGTCGAGCACACCGGAACGGGACGGCTGTTGCGGCTCGCCCCCGGCGCCGACGCTCCCGAGGTGCTCCTGGACGGGCTCCAGTTCGCCAACGGGCTCGCGCCCGCCAAGGACGAGTCCTTCCTCGTCGTCGCCGAGACCGGAGCCCGACGCCTCAGCCGCTACTGGCTGGCCGGACCGCGTTCCGGTCGCGCCGAACCATTCCTCGAGGACCTCCCGGGAATGCCGGACAACCTCTGGCGCGAAGGACCGGAAGGTCCGATCTGGGTGGCCCTCGCCGGACCGCACGTCCCCGCTCTCGACCTGCTGCACCGCGCCGCCCCGCCCGTGCGCCGCGCCGCCGCCCGGCTCGCGGTGCGGGCCCCGTACCGCCCGGCGGCCATGGCCGGTGTCCTCGCCATCGATGACGACGGTCGCATCCGGCGCCACCTCGTCCGCCATCGCTCCGGCTTCCGCATGTCCACCAGCGCCTGTGTCGCCGACGGCCGGCTGATCCTCGGCAGCGTCTGGGAACACGGCATCGCCGTGTGCGAGCTGCCCGACACCCCATAGACCCGACCCCATAGAGGGGGCGCTCGACCCCGCGTGTGCGCGGCCGTCGTGCCCGACGGTAATCTGTACCCCGGCCGCGATCACGTCCCGCGGCGCGGCGGTGGGGCCCGCCGTACCCGAACCGCGGCAGTGCCGCCGCCAACGGTCCCTACTTGCGATGAGCGTGCCCGTCCGGCAGGGCCCCGGCGAGTAGGAGAAGTACGTCCATGTCAGTCCCGCACCCCAAGAGCGCCGACACCACCGGTGCCGCACCGCCCGAGCCCATGCGGCGGCCGTCCCCCTGGCACGGACAGGGACCCGTCGTCGCGGTCGTCGCCCTCGGCGGCGGCATCGGCGCCACGGCCCGCTACGGCGCCTCGCTGCTGTGGCCCGCGCGGACCGGGGGATTCCCCTGGACCACCTTCGGTGTGAACCTCGTCGGCTGTGCCGTGATCGGCGTCTTCATGGTCGTGATCACCGATGTGTGGGCGGCCCACCGGCTGGTGCGGCCCTTCTTCGGCACCGGCGTGCTCGGCGGCTTCACCACCTTCTCGACGTACGCCGTCGACATCCAGAGGCTGGTCGACGCGGGCCATCCGCGCACCGCACTCGCGTATCTGTTCGCGACGCTCCTCGGGGCCCTCGCCTCGGTCTGGCTCGCGATGACGGCCGTCCGTCGCGTCCTGGCGTGGCGGCCGCGATGAACGACACCACCCACCGGCGCCCGCGGAGGCGGCCATGACACGACTGACCGGCAGGGCCCTCAGGCTGACCGTCTTCATCGGTGAGCACGACACATGGCACCACAAGCCCCTCTACAGCGAAATCGTGCACCGGGCGCATGCCGCGGGTCTCGCGGGCGCGAGCGTCTTCCGCGGCATCGAGGGCTTCGGCGCCTCCTCGCTGATCCACACCTCCAGGCTGCTGTCGCTGAGCGAGGACCTGCCCGTCGCCGTCGTGATCGTCGACACGGAGGAGCACGTCCGTGCCTTCTTGCCCCAACTCGACGAACTCGTCACCGAAGGACTCGTGACGCTCGACGACTGCGAAGTCATCCGGTATGCCGGACGCGGGGAGATCGCACGCGGGGAAACCGGTCGCGGGGAATCCGGACGACGGGAAAGGTGAGAACTCGTTGTGAATTGGCTGCTGGTGATTCTCGGTGCCGTGGTCGGCGCACCCCTGCGTTACCTCACCGACCGCTCGGTGCAGCTCAAGCACGACACGGTCTTTCCCTGGGGCACCCTGGTGGTCAACGTCACGGGCTGCCTCGTCCTCGGCCTGCTGACCGGCGCCGCCGCGGCCGGCCATGCCTCGCCGCACCTGCAGCTCCTGCTCGGCACGGGCCTGTGCGGGGCGCTGACCACATACTCGACGTTCTCGTACGAGACACTGCGGCTGACCGAGACCGGCGCGGGGTTCTACGCTGCCGTCAACGTCGTCGCGAGCGTGACGGCGGGCCTCGGTGCGGCTTTTGCCGGGGTTTCGCTCGCCCAGGCCCTGTGGACCTAGTCGGCGGCCGTCACCCGCGCGTAGTACAACTTCCTCAGCATCACCGTCTACAGCACTGTCGACCAACTCCTCAGAACTGGATCCCATGAGCGTCATCAACGTCGGTCAGGCCGCCGTCCTCGGAGTCGTCGAGGGATTGACCGAATTCCTCCCCGTGTCCTCGACCGGCCATCTCAAGATCACCGAGGGGCTGATGGGGATCCCCGTCGACGATCAGGCCGTCGTCGGCTTCTCGGCCGTCATCCAGGTCGGCGCGATCGCAGCCGTGCTCCTGTACTTCCTCAAGGACATCGTGCGGATCGTCTCCGCGTGGTTCCGGGGTCTGTTCAACAAGCAGGAGCGGTACCACCACGACTACAAGTTCGCCTGGTGGGTCATCGCCGCGACGATCCCGATCGTCGTGGTCGGCCTGGCCGCCAAGCCGCTCATCGACGGGCCGCTCGCCTCGCTGTGGGTGGTGGCGGGCTCGCTGATCGTCGGCAGTGGCGTGATGTGGTGCGCGGACCAGATGGGCCGGCACAAGCGCGGCGAGGACGACACCTCGTTCAAGGACGCGATGCTGGTCGGCAGCTCGCAGATCCTCGCCCTGCTCTTCCCGGGCTTCTCCCGCTCCGGCGCCACCATGTCCACCGCGCTCATCCTCGACCTCGACCGGGTGGCCGCCACCCGCCTCTCCTTCTTCCTCGGCATCCCGGCCCTCACCGGCGCGGGCATCTACGAGCTGAAGGACGCCCTGGGTACGGGTGTGGGCGCCGCGCCGCTCGCCGTCGGCACGGTCGTCTCGTTCGTGGTCGCCTACGCCTCGATCGCGTGGCTGCTGAAGTTCGTCGCCAAGCACTCCTTCAACGCCTTCGTGGTCTACCGGATCGTGGTCGGCGTGGCGCTCCTCGGCCTGCTCACCACCGGCGTGCTCAGCTGACCGAAGCCGTCCTGGAACAGCGCAGGAGCTGATCACCACTGATCGTCGGGGGTCGGGAAGCCGATATTCAGGCACCCGGCCCCCTGAAAGTTTCCTTACTCCGCCCCTTGACAGTCCCGTCCCGTTACCCGGAGGATCAACCCCCGTGAACCTGTCAGACAGCCAGACAGGTGGTCGGGGGCCGCGGCGCGTCAGCGCGATGGAAGCAGTCCTCACCCACCTCCGCGGCGCCATCGAGCGCGGCGAGTACGCGATCGGTGACAAGCTCCCCTCCGAGGCCGAGCTGTGCCGCACCCTCGAGGTCAGCCGCCCCGTGCTGCGCGAGGCCCTGCGGGCCCTGCAGACCATGGGGCTGACCGTCTCGCGGACCGGCAAGGGCACCTTCGTCGTCGCCAACGCCGTCGAGGACCCGACCTTCGGCGACTACGCGGCGAGCGACCTGCTGGAGGTGCGCCGTCACATCGAGATCCCGGTCGCCGGGTATGCGGCGCTGCGCCGCACCCCCGAGAACCTGGACCACCTGGCCCATCTGCTGGACCGGATGGAGCGGGAGACGGACACCACCGCGTGGGTCGCGATGGACACCCTCTTCCACCTCGCCGTGGCCGAAGCCGCCCAGAACCCGGTCTTCCGCCGGGTCATCGAGGAGATCCGCGACGCACTGGCGCGTCAGTCGGCCTTCCTCAACGAGCTGGGCGGCCGGCGCGAGCAGTCCAACCGCGAGCACCGGGCGATCGTCGAGGCGCTGATCGACGGTTCCGAAGACGACGCGGTGGCGGCCATGGCCCACCACATCGACCGCGTCGAGACGACCCTCACCGACATCCTGCGCCCTGGGCGTACGGATCTCCCCACGGAAGGCGGACCAGAGGCGTGAGCGAACAGCACCTCAAAGAAGAGACGCGCCCATCGTCCGGTCACGTCGACGCCGGAGACGCGGGCTACAGCAAGTCCCTGAAGTCCCGGCACGTCAACATGATCGCCATCGGCGGGGCCATCGGCACCGGCCTCTTCCTCGGCGCCGGCGGCCGCCTCGCCGACGCCGGCCCCTCCCTCTTCGTCGCGTACGCGATCTGCGGCGTCTTCGCCTTCCTGGTGGTGCGCGCGCTCGGCGAACTCGTCCTGTACCGGCCGTCGTCCGGCGCCTTCGTGTCGTACGCACGGGAGTTCCTCGGCGAGAAGGGCGCGTACACCGCGGGCTGGATGTACTTCCTCAACTGGGCGACCACCGGCATCGCCGACATCACCGCCGTGGCCACCTACACCCACTACTGGGGCGTGTTCTCCGACATCCCGCAGTGGGTGATCGCGCTCATAGCCCTGGCCGTGGTGCTCACCGTGAACCTGATCTCGGTGAAGATCTTCGGCGAACTGGAGTTCTGGTTCGCGATCGTCAAGGTCGGCGCCCTCGTGGTCTTCATGGCGATCGCCATCTTCCTGCTGGTCACCCAGCACAAGGTCGACGGCAGCACCCCCGGCCCGTCCCTGATCACCGACCACGGCGGTGTCTTCCCCAACGGTGTGCTGCCGATGCTGCTGATCATCCAGGGCGTCGTCTTCGCCTACGCCTCCGTGGAACTGGTCGGCGTCGCCGCGGGCGAGACGGAGAACCCCGAGAAGATCATGCCGAGGGCGATCAACTCGATCATGTGGCGCGTCGGCCTGTTCTACGTCGGCTCGGTCGTCCTGCTCTCGATGCTGCTGCCCTGGAACAAGTACTCCGCCGGCGAGAGCCCCTTCGTCACGGTCCTGTCCAACATCGGCGTCCCGGCAGCCGGCGGCGTGATGAACCTCGTCGTCCTCACCGCGGCCATGTCCTCGCTCAACTCGGGCCTGTACTCCACCGGCCGCATCCTGCGCTCCATGGCCATGTCGGGCTCGGCGCCCAGGTTCACGAGCGTGATGAGCCGCAGCCAGGTCCCGTACGGCGGCATCCTGCTCACCAGCGGGATCTGTGTCCTCGGCGTCGGCCTCAACTTCGTGGTCCCGGCGGACGCGTTCGAGATCGTGCTCAACTTCGCGGCGATCGGCATCCTGTCCACCTGGGGCATGATCATGCTCTGTCACCTGCTCTTCTGGCGGAAGACGCAGCGGGGCGAACTGTCCCGTCCCAGCTATCGCCTGCCCGGCTCCCCGTGGACCGAGATCGTCACGCTCGGCTTCCTCGCCTCCGTGTTCGTCCTGATGTACGCCGACGGCGGCGCGGGCCGCACCACCGTGCTGTGCCTGCCGCTGATCGTCGCCGCCCTCGTCGGCGGCTGGTACGGCATCCGCGGCCGGGCCGGCCGCAGTAAATCCCCCAAGGTGAATGTGTGAACCACGCAGTGTTGTACGGAAGTCCGGTCGCCGAGGCTCCTGTGATCCGGGAGCCCCTGCACGCACCGATCGCCCACCTCGTCCGGGGTGGCGTCATCGAAGGCATCCACTACGGCTCGGTCGTCGTCCTCGGCGCCGACGGCAGAGTGGAGCTGCAACTCGGTGACATCGAGGCCGCCTTCTACCCGCGCTCGGCCCTCAAGCCCGTGCAGGCGGTGGCCATGGTGCGCGCCGGACTTCCCCTGGACGGCGAGCTGCTGTCGCTGACCGCCGCCAGCCACTCCGGCGAGGAACGGCACCTGGCCGGCACCCGGCGGATCCTGGAGCTGGCCGGTGTCACCGAGGACGAGCTGCGCAACGTCCCGGACCTGCCGTACGACCCGGTCGTGCGCGACGACTGGATCCGCGAGGGCCGCCTGCCCTCCCGGCTCGCCCAGAACTGCTCCGGCAAGCACGCGGCCATGCTGTACACCTGCAAGCTCAACGGCTGGCCGCTGGAGGACTATCTCGATCCGGCCCACCCCCTCCAGCAGGCCATCGCCGAGATCGTCGAGGACCTCACCGGTCAGGCGATCGCCCGGGTGACCGTCGACGGCTGCGGCGCGCCGCTGTTCTCCGTCTCGCTGCACGGGCTCGCCCGTGCAGCGGCCCGCATCACGACCGCGCCGACCGGCACCCCGGAGGCACGGGTGGCGGACGCCATGCGCGAGTACGCCGAGATGGCCTCGGGCTCCGGGCGCGACGTCGCCGCGTTGATGCGGGCCGTGCCCGGGCTGCTCGCCAAGGACGGCTTCGAGGGCGTCCAGGTCGCCGCGCTGCCCGACGGCCGTGCCGTCGCCGTGAAGATCGCCGACGGGGCGAACCGGGCCCGGATCCCGGTCGCCGCCGCAGCCCTGGCCCGCGCCGGCGTCGACCCGGCGGCGCTCACCGAGTTCGCGGGCGAGCCGCTGCTCGGCGGCGGCGAACCCGTCGGCAGCGTCCGGCCGGTCCGGGCCCTCGACCCCGTCGCCCCCCACACCCGCGCCTGACCGACTCGTCCACCTCGTTTCGTCCACCTCCGAAAGAGGACCCGCACAGCCATGACCGCCGCAGCCCACCGCAGCGAGCACGACCTGCTCGGCCACCGCGACGTACCCGCCGAGGCGTACTGGGGCATCCACACCCTGCGCGCCAAGGAGAACTTCCCCATCACCGGGACGCCGATCTCCGCCTACCCGCATCTGATCGACGCTCTGGCCGCCGTGAAGGAGGCCGCCGCCCTGGCGAACGAGGAACTCGGCCTGCTGGAGCCGAAGAAGGCCGCCGCCATCGTGGAGGCGTGCCATGAGATCCGCGACGGCAAGCTGCACGACCAGTTCGTGGTCGACGTCATCCAGGGCGGCGCGGGCACCTCGACGAACATGAACGCCAACGAGGTCGTCGCCAACCGGGCTCTGGAGCTGCTGGGGCACGCCAAGGGCGAGTACCACCACCTGCACCCCAACGAGGACGTCAACCTCGGCCAGTCCACCAACGACGTCTACCCGACCGCCGTCAAGATCGCGACCGTCTACGCCGTGCGCGGCCTGCTGAAGGCGATGGCCGTGCTCCAGGACGCCTTCGCGGCCAAGGCCGTCGAGTTCCGTGACGTGCTGAAGATGGGCCGCACCCAGCTCCAGGACGCGGTGCCGATGACGCTGGGGCAGGAGTTCTCGGCGTACGCGGTCATGCTGGACGAGGACCGCAGCCGGCTCGCGGAGGCCGTCGAGCTGATCCACGAGATCAACCTCGGCGCCACCGCGATCGGCACCGGCCTCAACGCTCCGGCGGGATACGCCGAGTCCGCGCGGCGCCACCTCTCGGAGATCACCGGCCTGCCGCTGGTGACGGCCGCCAACCTGGTCGAGGCCACCCAGGACTGCGGCGCCTTCGTGCAGATGTCCGGTGTGCTGAAGCGGATCGCGGTCAAGCTCTCCAAGAGCTGCAACGACCTGCGCCTGCTGTCGTCCGGGCCGCGCGCGGGCCTGAACGAGATCAACCTGCCGCCGGTGCAGGCCGGCTCGAGCATCATGCCCGGCAAGGTGAACCCGGTGATCCCCGAGGTCGTCAACCAGGTCGCCTTCGAGGTGATCGGCAACGACGTCACCATCACCATGGCCGCCGAGGCGGGGCAGCTCCAGCTCAACGCCTTCGAGCCGGTCATCCTGCACTCCCTCTCCGAGAGCATCACGCATCTGGAGCGCGCCTGCCTCACCCTCGCCGAGCGGTGCGTCGCCGGGATCACGGCCAACGAGAGGGAACTGCGGGCGGCCGTGGAGAACTCCATCGGCCTGGTCACCGCACTCAACCCGTACATCGGCTACGAGGCGGCCACGGGCATCGCCAAGGAGGCCCTCGCCACCGGTCGCGGCGTCGCCGAACTCGTCCTGGAGAAGGGCCTCTTGCCGGCCGAGCGGCTCCAGGCGCTGCTGCGGCCCGAGGTGGTCGCAGGCAGCGGCTCCCCGGAGGTCTGACCGTCCCGGTGAGCAGGGAGAAAGCGCCTGGGGGCGGCGGCCGTGGCTGCCGCCCCGCCGGGTGGAGCAGCCCCGACCGCGTCATAGGATCCAGCGCATGATCACGAGGCACGTCAGGTGAGCGGTCCGTCGCGGGGGGCGGCACGATGGTGACCATGGCCCCGTCGTTGAACTTCCAGCCCGTGCTGGAACGTATCGCCGAAGAGATGGAGCAGCGCCCCGGTCGCGGCCGGGCCGCCGACTACATACCGGCGCTCGCCGCCTTGGACCCGCGCCGCTTCGGCATGGCCGTCGCCGAACTGGACGGCACGGTGTACGGGGTGGGGGAGTGGCGGGAGCCGTTCTCCACCCAGTCCATCACCAAGGTCTTCACCCTCGCCCTCGACCTCGCCCGCGAGGGTGACGCGCTGTGGGAGCACGTGGGCCGGGAACCGTCCGGCAACCCGTTCAACTCGCTGGTCCAGTTGGAGTACGAGAACGGCATCCCGCGCAATCCCTTCATCAACGCGGGCGCCCTGGTCGTCACCGACCGGCTGCACACCCGTACCGGTGACGCGGCCGGCACCCTGCTCGACTTCCTCCGAACCGAGAGCGGCAACCCCGGACTCTCCTTCGACACGGAGGTCGCCGCCTCCGAAGCCGCGCACGGCGACCGCAACGCCGCCCTCGCCCATTTCATGGCGTCCTACGGCAACATCGGCAACCCCGTGCCGGTGCTGCTCGAGCAGTACTTCCGGCAGTGCTCCCTCACCGCGTCCTGCGCGGACCTCGCCCTCGCCACCGGCTTCCTGGCCCGGCACGGCATCCGCGCAGACGGCACCCGGCTGCTGACCCGCAGCCAGGCCAAGCAGGTCAACGCGGTGATGCTGACCTGCGGCACGTACGACGCGGCGGGCGACTTCGCCTACCGGGTCGGCCTGCCCGGCAAGAGCGGCGTCGGCGGCGGCATCATCGCGGTCGTGCCCGGCCGCTGCACCCTGTGCGTATGGAGTCCCGGCCTCGACGAGCGCGGCAACTCCGTCGCGGGCGTCGCGGCACTCGACCGCTTCACCACGCTGACCGGGTTGTCCGTGTTCTGACCGGGACTTCCGTGCCCCCGTGCGCCCGTCGATCACGCGGCGGTCACAAGCAGGCCGCCCGCGCGAGAGACGGACGTTGCTTTCCGGCCACCCGGTGTTGACACGCTTCCCGAGTGTTGGCCATGGCTTTCCCCGTCGATCTCCGCCGCTGTCAGGCGCTCGGTCTGGCCGGTACCGCCTTTCTCGCGCTGGGCGGTGAGACCGCCGGAGCCCTGCCGGTCGAGGATCTGGTCTCCCCGGAGTCCGGGCGCGCCGCGCTCGGACTGGTGGGGGTGTACTTCGGTGTCGTCCTGCTGATCGCCGCCTGGGCACTGCTCGGCCGGGTGATCCGCGGCCCCGAACCGCCGACGCCGCGGGCCCTGCTGCTCGTCCTCGCCACCTGGGCGGCGCCGCTGCTGCTGGCCCCGCCGCTGTTCAGCCGGGACGTCTACAGCTACCTCGCCCAGGGCGCCATGGTCCACGCCCACCTCGACGTCTACGCCTACGGGCCCGCCCAGCTCGGCGGTCCGCTGGCGGACGAGGTGGCTCCGGTGTGGCGGGACACCGCGGCCCCCTACGGCCCGGTCTTCCTCGTCGTCGCCTCCGCGCTGTCCGGACTGACCCGGGGCGAACTGCCGGCCGGCCTGCTCGGCATGCGGCTGGTCGCGCTGCTCGGCGTGGCCCTGATGGCGTTCGCGCTGCCACGGCTCGCCAAGCACTGCGGCGCCGACCCGGCCGCCGCGCTGTGGCTCGGCGCCCTCAACCCGCTCGTCCTGCTGCACCTGGTCGCCGGCGCCCACAACGACGCCATCATGCTCGGCCTGCTCGGCATGGGCCTGCTCGCCGCCCGCGGCCGGCTGCACGTCCTCGGCGTCGTCCTGGTCACGCTCGCCGCGCTGGTCAAGGCCCCCGCCGCGCTCGGCCTGCTCGCCGTGATCGCTCTGCGCCGGCACGTCGGCGTCCTCCGGGCGACGGTGACGACCACGGTGGTCGCGCTCGCCACCACCGCCGCGGTCACCGCCGTCGCCGGCACCGGGTACGGCTGGATAGCGGCCCTGAAGACACCCGTCTCCCCGCACAACTGGTCACCCACCAGCGTTCTCGGCCGGGTCACGGGCCGTCTGCTCGACGGTCTCGGCAGCGACCTCGCGCCCCTGGCGGAACCGGCCTGGCACGCGGTCGGGGTCGCCGCCACCGCCATCACGGTGCTGGTCATCTGGGTGAAGCTGCGGCCCGCCCCGGTCTACGCGCTCGGCCTGAGCCTCGCCGTCGTCGCCGTCCTCGGCCCGGCCATCCGCCCCTGGTACGCCCTGTGGGGACTGTTCCTCATCGCCGCCGCGGCCCCCAGCACGTCGGTACGCCACCGGGTGGCCGCGGCCACCGCCGTCCTCGCGCTCGCCGTGCTGCCGAGCGGCGGCCCGCCCGACCTCGCCCAGGTGGTGCTGGCCGTCTCCGGCGGCATGTTGGCCGTGGTCGTGCTGTGGCAGGCGCACCAGGCGGCCCAGGCACCCGTACTGGGACGGACCGCGTGAGACCGCCGCGCACCGAGAAGGGACGGCTCGCCCTCGTCCTCGGCCTCGCCGCCGCCGTGACCGTCTTCACCGCCACCGTGCCGCTGCTGCGCGGCTGGTTCGACCTGCGCGTCTACTACGGCGCCGTGGACGCCTGGACGCACCACGGCGGTCACCTCTACGACTACCGGGTGCCGGGCACGACGTACGGCTTCACCTATCCGCCGTTCGCCGCGCTGTGCATGCTGCCGATGGCGTTCGTCGGCCTGCACACGGCCATCGCGCTCGCCCTGCTGTTCAACCTGGCGGCCATCGCCGCCGTGGTGTGGATCCTCGTCGGCCGGGAGCTGGGCCGCCACGGCTGGTTCGGCTGGGGCCTGGCCACCTGCGCGCTGGCCCTGTTCGAACCCGTCCGGGACACCTTCAGCTTCGGGCAGGTCAACCTCCTGCTGCTGGTACTCGTGCTCGCCGACGCCTGGCTGCTGTCCACCGGGCGCGGGCGCTGGGCGGGGGCCGGTATCGGACTCGCGGCGGCCGTCAAGCTCACCCCGGCGGTGTTCATCGCTCTGCTGCTGCTCGCCCGCAGATGGCGGGCCGCCGCCGTCGCCACCGCTGTCGCAGGGGCCGCCACTCTGCTCGCGGCGTGGGCGGCGCCGGACGCCTCCCGCTTCTACTGGACCAGCGCCGTCTGGGACACCACCCGCGTCGGCCGCCTCGACTACGTCTCCAACCAGTCCCTGCAGGGCGTCCTCGCCCGCCTCGCGGCACCGGACGATCCGAGCCGGGCCGCCTGGGCGCTGGCCGTCGTCCTGGTCCTCGCGGTGTGGGCGTGGCGCACGCACCGAGCGCTGGACACCGGGGACTGGCAGGCCGCCTTCGCCCTCACCGGGCTCATCGCCTGCCTGGTCTCCCCGATCACCTGGGTGCATCATCTGGTGTGGCTGCTGCCGTCGTTCGCGGTGCTGATGCACGCACGCCGGCCGCGGACCGCGGCCGCCCTGTACGCGGTGCTGTGCACCAGCGTGGTGTGGCTGTGGTTCGACGACGCGTCCGGGATCGACGGCTTCCTCGGCAGCAACACCTACACATGGATCACCCTCGGCCTGCTGTTCGGGCTGCCGGTCGGTCAGTCCCGCTCCGGCCGTCTCCCCAGCAGCCGCAGCGTCAGCGCGACCGCCGCGCCCGTCCCCAGACCGACGGCGCCCGCCAGCGTGCCCGCCTCCGGCCAGTCGGACGGGGCGTCGTCCTCCTTGCGGGGGGTCGTCGTCGGCAGCGCGGTGGGACCGGAGCGCGCCACGCCCGAGCTCTCGGGCAGCAGCGAGCCGACCGGCGCCACCCGCCCGGCGGCGTCGAAGCCCCAGTCGAGCAGCGAGCGAGCCTCCTCGTAGACCGTGAGCCCGCCACCCTCCTGAGGGTTCATCACCGTCACCACGAGGGTGCGCCCGCCGTGGCGGGCCGCCGCCACGAGGGTGTTGCCCGCGTGGCTGGTGTAGCCGTTCTTGATGCCGATCAGCCCCGGGTAGCGCTCGACACCGTCGGCGCCGGTCAGCAGCCGGTTGGTGTTGCGGATCCCGTACGAGGTGCCGTCGCCGGGGAACGTCGACTCCGCCAGGGAGCAGTACCGGGCGAAGTCCGGATTGCGCAGCCCGGCCCTCCCGAACACCGCGAGGTCGAACGCCGACGACACCTGCCCGGGGGCGTCGTAGCCGTCCGGCGAGACCACCTGGGTGTCGAAGGCGCCCAGTTGCCGCGCCTTGGCCTGCATCCGGCGGACCGTGGTCTGCACGCCGCCGTTGAGCGCGGCCAGTACATGCACCGCGTCGTTGCCTGAGTGCAGGAAGACCCCCTTCCACAGGTCGCTCACCCGGTAGGTGAGCCCCTCCTTGACCCCGACGAGGCTGCTGCCGGGCCCGATGTCCGCCAGCTCCCGTTGGGTGACGGTGTGCCGGGTGCCGGCGGGCAGCGCCGGCAGCACGGTGAGCGCGAAGAGGGTCTTGAGGGTGCTCGCGGGCGGCAGCGGACGGTGCGCGTCGTGCGCGGCGAGCACGTCACCGGTGTCGGCGTCGGCCACCAGCCACGACAGCGCCGACACAGAGGGGATCTCGGGGGCTCCCGCGTGTGGCCGCACCTGAGTGCCGGGCCCGTACAGGAGCGGCGACTGTGACGCGGCGGGCCCGGGAGCGCCGGAGCCGGTGCCCGTCAGAGCGGCGGCGGGCAGCGGCGCGAGGGCCGACATGCCGACCGCGCCCAGAGCGCAGCAGGAGAGGAGGGCGCGAGAGGAGAATCCGATGCTCATACTGGACACCGTAGGAACGGTGAGCGCGCGTCCGCCCGGTCGGCGTGAGCCGAGTGGGGGGATCGTGCACCCGGATGACTGACGCCGGGACGTGTCCGGCCGGCCGGATCAGCCGACGGGCAGCGTGGGCTGGACCTGGCGCAGGAACGCCGCGTTGTCGGGCGTCGCCCGCAACCGCTCCAGGAGGGTCTCCACGGCGGGCTGCCCCTGTGACCGCAGGGCGCGCCGCAGCCCTCGTACGGACGCCAACTCGCCCGGGGACAGCAGGAGTTCCTCACGCCGGGTGCCGGACGCGGCGATGTCGACGGCCGGGTGGATGCGGCGGGTGGCCAGGGCGCGGTCGAGGCGCAGCTCCATGTTGCCGGTGCTCTTCAGCTCCTCGAAGAAGAACTCGTCGGCCCGGGAGCCGGTCTCGACCAGGGCGGTGGCCAGGATGGTGAGCGAGCCGCCCTCCTCGGCCAGACGGGCGGCGCCGAAGAAGCGCTTCGGGCCCTGCAGGGCGGAGGCGTCGACGCCGCCGCTGAGGGTGCGGCCACCGGAGGAGGCCGCGTTGTTGTGGGCCCGGCACAGCCGGGTCAGCGAGTCCAGCAGGACGACGACGTCCCGGCCCTGCTCGACCAGTCGCTTGGCGCGCTCGACGACCAGTTCGGCGAGCGCGATGTGCTGCTTCGGCGTGCGGTCGAACGTGGAGGCGTACACCTCACCCCGCACCGAGCGCCGCATGTCGGTGACCTCCTCGGGCCGCTCGTCGAGCAGCACGACCATCAGGTGGCACTCGGGGTGGTTGCCGGCGACGGCCGCGGCGATCTGCTGGAGCAGCACGGTCTTGCCGGTCTTGGGCGGGGCGACGATCAGCCCGCGCTGGCCCTTGCCGACGGGTGAGAGAAGGTCCATCACACGTCCGCCCAGGCCCGACGCCGGGTGCTCGAGCCGCAGCCGCTCACGCGGGTGCAGCGGGGTGAGGTCGCGAAAGTGCGGACGGCCGCGCAGTTCCTCCGGGGGGCGTCCGTTGACCAGCTCGACCTCGGTGAGGGAGCGCCCGGTACGGGCGCCGGCGAGGATGTCGCCCTTGCGCAGCCCGTGACGGCGGATCAGGGCGGGCGAGACGGGGAGGTCGGCGGGCGAGGCGAGGCAGCCTTCGGCACGCAGATGCCCCTTCCCGCCGGCGTCGATGTCGAGGACCCCGGTGACGGTCTGAGGCGTTCGCTCCTGCTGGATCGGGGGGTGTTCGAGTGTGATGGTCATGGAAGGCCTTTCAGGAACGGAAGGAATGGAAGGAAGGAGGGAAGGGGAGAGGGCCGGGGGGCGGCAGGATCACGCCTCGCCACGGCGAGGAACGGCACCTCGGGTACGGCGTACAACGCACTGCCTGACGAGGTGGTGTCGGAAAGCCGGTGCGCCGGTCGGCAACGACGGGCGGAACGGCGAACGGGGAGAAACAGGCACCGGCGCCCGGACGGGGCGTACACAAGTGCTCACCGCACTGTAGCACTCGGCGGTTCTGCTGGGGAGAACACGGACGGGACGCGGTCTGTTCCGCGCTCAGGTGACATCCGTGTCGTCCTGCGGAAAGCCGTACCGCCCGAGCAGCCGGACGAAGCAGGCCGCGGTCACGATCCGCCGCTGCCGCAGCCCGGACATGGTGCGCACGAAGCACACCACCTGTTCGTGCCCGCCCGGCCCGACCGGCTGCACGAGACGGCCCGACGGCCGCAGCTGCGCGACCAGCGGCTCGGGCACCTCCGGGAACGCGGCCGAGACGATCACCGCGTCGTACGGGGCGCGGTCCGGCACACCGCCGCTGCCGTCACCGACCTGCAACTCCACGTTCCGCACACCCTGCCCGGCCAGATTGCCGCGCGCCTGCCGGGCGATGTCCGGCCGCATCTCCACGCTGACCACGTCGCCGGCCAGCCGGGCGAGCAGCGCTGTCTGGAAGCCGAGCCCGGTGCCGACCTCGAGGACGTGCTCGCTTCCGCTCAGCTCAAGGCTCTCGATCATCGCGGCGGACAGCGACGGCTGTGTGGTGACCTGCCCCTGCCCGATCGGAACGGGTGTGTCCCGGTAGGCGGCGGCCGCCTGAGAGGGGGGGACGAACCTGGCCCGCGGCGTCGTCCGCACGGCCTCCAGCAGCCGCTCGTCCCTGATCCCGGCGGCTCTCAGAGCCCGCACGAGATCTTCGGGGCTGCTGGGTACGGAGTGCACGGAGGCTCACCTCACCCTCACTGCCAGCGTATACCTGCGCTACGAGCACCGATGGCGCTGTTCTCGACCTCGCGAGAGTCCATCGCCGGGCACCGCCCGGCTCCACCCCGGCCACCTCCAGCGCGCGGCCGATGGTGGGGAGCCCGTAACTCCCCTCGCTGCTCGACGGGTTGACGACCACCAG
Organism: Streptomyces sp. NPDC107546; assembly: GCF_055639175.1. Lineage (NCBI taxonomy): Bacteria > Bacillati > Actinomycetota > Actinomycetes > Kitasatosporales > Streptomycetaceae > Streptomyces > Streptomyces sp. NPDC107546. The sequence continues at coordinate 59,611 of NZ_JBVKBA010000014.1, forward strand.
ACAGGGGCCGCCTTGGACGGGTATCCGGTGTGCAGGACATCCAGGGAACGACGCGGGCCGGACCGCGCCCGTCCTTCGGGCGGAGGACGGGACTTTCGCGACAGGCCGGGGGAGCGGCGGGCGGTCCCCCCGGACTCGTCGGCCGTTGACCGGAGATGATCCGATACGAGCGGTCGGGGATGATCCCCTCCCGGAGCCGGCGCTGCCTTAAGCTGATGCCGATGTTCTCCCCGCACGGTCCCACCCTCCGCGAGCTGACCGTCCAGGCGCTGTCGTCGGTCGAGCGCGGCTATGACCTGCTCGCGCCCAAGTTCGACCACACCCCCTTCCGGACTCCGGGCGCCGTCCTGGACGCCGTCGAAGGGGAGCTGAAGGCAATGGGACCCTTCGCGCACGGGCTCGACCTTTGCTGCGGTACGGGCGCGGGGACTCAGGTGCTGCGCACGGTCTGCCGCGAGAGCGTCACCGGCGTCGACTTCAGCGCGGGCATGCTGGCCGTCGCACGCGCACGGGCACGGTCCGACGGGCCGCCGCACGTCGCGTGGGTGCGCGGTGACGCCCGAGCCCTGCCGTTCGGCCCCGTCTTCGACCTGGCGGTGAGCTTCGGCGCGTTCGGCCACTTCCTGCCGCGCGAGCTGCCGGGCCTGTTCGCCGAGGTGCACTCCGTGCTGCGGCCCGGTGGACGGTTCGTGTTCCCCATCGGCGCCCCGCCGTCCCCGGCCTCACCGTGGTACTGGGCGCTGCTCGGCTTCGACACCGTGATGCGGGTGCGCAACGCCCTGTGGCGGCCGCCGTTCGTCATGTACTACCGGACGTTCCGCTTCGGTGACGTCCGGCGCGAGCTGACCCGCGCCGGATTCACCGTGGAGCACCGGGCGCTGACGGACTTCGGCCACCGGCCCGACGGCAGCCCGCGCTGCCGGCTGATCGTGGCCACCCGGATCTGAGCGGACAGGCGCGGGCCTCGCCCGGATCTCTCCGGCGTCAGAAGCGCGCCGGCAGCCAGCGCAGCTTGACCCCCTGCTGGTGGGCGCCGCCGCCCTCGTGGTCGTTGAAGTCGTACACCTCGATCGTCTTCTCCTCGTGCGCCCACGCGTTGAACGCGGCGAACACCGTCGACGGCGGACACGTCTGGTCCTCCAGCGCCGCAGAGAACAGCGCGGGCGCGCGGCCGCGCGCGGCGAAGTGCACGCCGTCGAAGTACGACAGGGTCCGCATCACCTGCTCGGTACGGCCGCGGTGCGTCTTGAGGTAGCTGCCGATCTCCCGGTACGGGTGGCGGTCCGTGAGCGTCGTCGCGCGCGGGAAGTCGCACAGGAACGGCACGTCAGGCGCGACGGCCGCCAGGTTCGGTACGAGACCGCCGACCGCGATCGTGATACCGCCGCCCTGGCTGCCGCCGACGGCCGCGGTACGGGTGGAGTCGGTCAGCGGATGCGCGCGGGCCGCCTCCACGGCGCGCACGCCATCCGTGAACACCCGCCGGTAGTAGTAGCTTTCGGGGTCCTCGATCCCGCGCGTCATGAACCCGGGGAAGGACGGCGCGCTGCCCACCGGGTCCGGCGTCTCACCGCCGCCCCACCCGCTGCCCTGGCCCCGCGTGTCCATCACGAAGTGCGCGAAACCCGCCGACGACCACAGCAGATGCTCGTGCGGAAGGGCGCGCCCGCCGCCGTAGCCGACGAACTCCACGACCGTCGGCAGCGGACCCTCCACCGAGACCGGCACGGTCAGCCAGCCCTTCACCGGGTGGCCGCCGAACCCGGCGAACGTCACGTCGTAGACCTGAACGGTCCTCAGCCCCGTCTCGACGGGCTCGAAACGGGCGTCCAGGTCGTGCTCCCGGGCCTCCTGGAGCGTCTTCGTCCAGAACGCGTCGAAGTCCGCGGGCTCGACGGACGCACTGCGGTACTCGCGGAGTTCGTCCAGCGGCAGGTCGAACAGGGCCATGAAGGACCACCTTTGACGTCGGGTGCGGATGATCACACCGTACGGTGGCCGTCACGGAGCCGCCAGACCTTCATCGGCCTCCTTGCGAGGGCGGTCAGGCCGTCCGCCGCCCCCACTCGGGCCCCGTGCGGGCCCACTCGGCCTCCCACTCCGCCATGCGGTGCCGCTCGGCGACCCGCCTGGTCACGGCGCGGGCCAGCAGTACGGTCCCGGCCATGCCGCCCGCGGCCCACACACCGGCCGTCAAGGCGTGCTGCCACACCGCGCCGTCACTCGGTGGCGGGGCGACCCCGCGATCCCTGGAGTCCAGCCACACCGGCACCCGGTCGCCGCTGCGCGAACCCGCCGGGACCTCGGCGATCGTGGTCAGCGTGCCCTTGCCCGGCGCGCTCCAGCGCACCTTCGCCGGGTACAGGGGCTGCTTCCCGCCCTGAGTCGCGGGCGCGGCGGCCGGGGCGTCCTCGGCGAGCACCGCGGCCACCTGGTGGCGTTCGGCGCGCTGGGCGACCTGCGTGGCGTGCCCCTGCTGATACGCCCGCCAGCCCACGGCCGCGCCGACGAGCGGGGCCCCGACGAACAGCAGCACGGCGACGACCAGCGCCGTCCACGCCTCGACGACATCGCAACGGCGGCGCAGCGGATTGCGCTTCCAGCGCCAGCCGCGCACCCGGGTTCGCATCTCGACCTCCTTGCCGCCATGCCCCGCCGACGGGTCGGTGCGCGGCGGGCGTCGCCACTCGGCGCATGGCCCGGGGTGCCTTCGGTGGCCCGGGGCGGACCGTCCCCGACGGAACGTGTCCGACACGAAGCGGCTTGTGAAGCGGCTTTTATGCCCATTCTCCCTCTCGGGCGAAGTTCCCGGACCTGTGGCCACGAAACCTTCCCCGCCACCGCGGCGACACCCGCTGCCGGTGCGCCGGGACGCTCGCCCGGGCCGGTCGTTGCAGGCGTATGAACTCTCCCGACGCCCGGGAATAGCCGCCCCGTGATCTTCCTTGCGCTGTAGTGGCCGGAACCGGTGGCTCCAGCGACGGTTGGTCCGGGGACAGCGAAGGAGAGTGAGGCAGGACATGCCAAAGGCGTACGCATACGCCCGCCACGGCGGCCCCGAGACGGAGACGTTCATCGACACGGACCGGCCGAGCCCCGGCTCCGGACAGCTCCTCGTCGCGGTGCGCGCGGCGGGCGTCAACCCCGTCGACTGGAAGCTGCGCTCGGGCTTGAGGCGGCCCGGCGACAGCGGCACGCCCGAGTTCCCGGTGGTGTTCGGCAGTGAGGCCGCCGGCATCGTCGAGGAGATCGGGGAGGGCGTGACCGGTTTCGCCGTCGGGGACGCGGTCTTCGGCAACACCGTGGCCGGCGGGTACGCCGAATACGCGCTGCTGACTGCGACGGTGACCGCGCACGTGCCGGGCGGCCTGTCCCTCACGGACGCGGCGGTCCTGCCGGTCGCCGCGGCCACCGCCTACGACGGCATCCGGCAGCTCGGGCTGCCCGCCGGTGCGACCCTGCTGGTCACCGGCGCCGGCGGGGGAGTCGGTGTCGCGGCCGTGCAGATCGCCCGCGCCTTCGGCCTGCGCGTCGTCGGCACGGCGAGCGAGGGCAAGAAGGACTTCGTCGAGCGGCTCGGCGCCGTCCACGTCCCCTCGGGCACGGATCTCGCCGCGCGGGTGCGGGCGGCCGCACCGGACGGCGTCGACGGCGTCTACGACCTGGTCGGCGGCGACGTGCTGGAGGAGATGGCGACCCTGCTGACCGACCGTTCCAAGCTGATCACCGCAGGGGCGGCCCCGCAGGACGTCGAGCGGCTGGGCGGCGCCCGGGTGGAGCGCGCCCGCACCGCCGCGGTGCTCGACGAGGTGGCACGGCTGGTGGTGGCCGGCGACCTCGACCCGTATGTCACACGGACCTTCCCGCTCGAACAGGCCGGGGAGGCCCTGCGCCTGGTGGAGGACGGGCACGCCCGCGGCAAGGTCGTGATCGAGGTCGCAGCATGAGCGACCACGTGCTCGACAACCCGGCGCTCGCCTCGCTGACCGGCCCGCACGCCCACTTCGCGGAGCGCCGGGGCCGCATCCTGCGCTACCCCGTGGACGTTTCGCCTTGGGTGGGTCTGCCGGACGATCCGGACGCCGACGACTGGGCCGACCTCGCGGCGCTGGCGGGTCCCGGCGCCGAGGCCCCGCTCCCCGGCTTCCGCGGGGAGGTCCCGGACGGCTGGGAGATCACCTTCGCGCTCGACGGCGTGCAGCTCGTCGACGACGGGATCGCCGCCGTGCCCGACCCGGAGGCCGTACGGCTCACCGCGGCCGACGTGCCCGAGATGCTGGACCTGGTGGCGCGCACGCGGCCCGGCCCGTTCCTGCCCCGCACCGTCGAACTGGGCACTTACCTGGGCATCCGCCGCGGCGGAGCTCTCGTCGCCATGGCGGGCGAACGGCTGCACCCGCCCGGCTGGACCGAGATCAGCGCCGTGTGCACCGATCCGGCGTTCCGTGGGCAGGGCCTGGCCGGCCGACTGGTCCTGGCGGTCGCGCACGGCATCCGCGAGCGTGGCGAGACCCCGTTCCTGCACACCGGCGCGGGCAACACAGGCGCGATCCGCCTCTACGAGTCCCTGGGCTTCCGCCTGCGCCGCACGACGAGGTTCGTGTCGGCGCGGGTACCCGAGCGGCTGGGGGACGAGCAGGTGGTGGGGATCTGACGGCAGGGCCCACGGGGTGCGCCGCAGGCGGGCCCCTTCCCGTCGCTCGCCGTCAGCCGGCAGCCGGGGCGGGCGGCCCGACCGGTGTGGTGGCGGCCGCGGCGTTGTAGCGCAGCAGGTAGGCCGCGAAGCGTTCCAGATCCTGCTCCGGCCAGCCCGCGAGCCGCTCCCGGAACGCCTCCCGGCGGCTCTCGGTGACCTGGGCGAGGATCCGCGTGCCCGCCTGGGTCAGCTGCAGCACCTGGACCCGGTGGTCGTCCGGATCCTGCCGCCGCTCGATCAGCCCGGCCCGCTCCAGCGCGGCCACCTGCCGGCTCACCGTGGACTTGTCCAGGGCGTAGTGCGCGGCCAGGTCGGTCGCCCGGCAGCCGCCGCTCTCCTCCAGGTGCCCGAGCAGCGTGTACGAGACCAGGGACAGCTCCGGGTGCATACGGCCGGCCGAGGCCCGGGCGCGCCGGGCGAACACCGTCATCTCGCGCTGAATGGTCTCGACGGCGGCTTCCGCCGCGGACGCGGCGGTGGCGTGCTCTGTCTGCACGGGACCTCCCTCGTCACTCAGTTGTAGAATACAACTTGAGCCGGGCGCGAACGTCTCCGCGGTCGAAGGGGGCTTCCGGGAACGTCCCTCCTGCTAGGGTGTCCGTCCTGGCCGCGGACCGTCCCGGCCCCTGTGGCCGAGGAGGTGAGTCCCATTACCGCTGTGTCGGCTCGGGTGCTCTCCCACCTCAGGACGGCGCGGACCACCGCCGCCGGCTGACCGCGAGTGCGCCCTTCGGTCCACCGGAAGGCTTTCTCGGCTCCATGCCACCACTGTCACGTTCCCAGGTCGTCTCCGCGCTGCGTTCCGCCGGCTGTGTCTTCGCCGAGGACGAGGCGGAGTTGATCCTGTCCACCGCCCGCAGCCCCGACGAGGCCGCCCGTATGGTCGACCGGCGCGTCGCCGGGCTGCCCCTGGAACACGTCCTGGGCTGGGCCGAGTTCCACGGCCTGCGTATCGCGATCGAGCCGGGCGTCTTCGTGCCCCGCCGACGCACCGAGTTCCTCGTCGATCAGGCCCTCGCCGTCTCTCGCGGCGCCCGTCTCGTCGTGGACCTGTGCTGTGGCTCGGGCGCGGTCGGCGCGGCGCTGGCGACCGGGCTCGACCGGCCCGAACTCCACGCCGCCGACATCGACCCGGCCGCCGTGCGCTGCGCCCGCCGCAACGTCGCCGTGTACGGCGGCCGGGTCCACGAGGGCGACCTGTTCGCCGCACTCCCGGACGAACTGCGCGGCCGTGTCGACGTCCTGACCGCCAACGTGCCCTACGTCCCCACGGACGAGGTCGTGCTGCTGCCGCCGGAGGCCCGAGACCACGAGCCCCTGACCGCTCTGGACGGCGGCCGCGACGGCCTGGAGGTGCTGCGCCGGGTCACCGCCCAGGCATCCGCGTGGCTTGCACCCGGCGGCCGTCTGCTCGTCGAGACGAGCGAACGCCAAGTCCCCTCCGCGATCGAGGCGTTCACCCACGGCGGCCTCGACGTCCGGCTCGCCGTCTCGGAGGAGCTGTGCGCCAACGTGCTGATCGGCACCAGGCGCTAGTGCTCGAGCGGGCGCAGGAAGTCCCGGACGATCGCGTTGAAGGCATCGGGCCGCTCCATGTTGGGGTAGTGCCCGGTGCCCTCCACGACCGTGGCCCGGCCGTGCGCGACGATGCGGACCAGGCGCTCGGCCATGCCGATGTGATCGGGGGAGTCGATGCCGCCGTTGACGGCCAGCACGGGTACCTCGATCTTCGCGGCGCGGGCCCAGGTGTCGGTGACGCGGACCGAGTGGTCCGGCTCGTCGCCGGTGTGCTTGGTGATCGTCGCCCGGGCCATCTCCCGTACCCGCCGGTCGACTCCGGGGGCGACGTCCTCGGCCGTGCGCTGCGGGCCGTGGACGAACCGTGCGAAGGCGTCCACGAAGGCGTCGATGTCACCGGCGCCGAGCGCATGCCAGTACGCGGAGATGGCCGCCTGCGTCCACGGGTCCTGGAAGTCGGGCTCACTCGTGCCGACGCCGCTGACGACCAGGGCACGGACGAGATCCGGGTGCTCCAGAGCGGTGTCCACGGCGATCCCTCCGCCCATCGACAGCCCGACCAGGGTCGCGGGGCCGGTGCCGAGGTGGCGCAGCAGCGTGGCGAGGTCGTCGGTGTGGCGGAACGGCCGGGTCGCGTTCGAGGACGCCCCGTGGCCGCGCGCGTCCAGGGCGATCACCCGGTGGGTCCGCGCGAATACCGCGATCTGGTCTCCCCACATCCGGTGGTCGAGGAAGCCACCGTGCAGCAGCACCAGTGGTGCCCCCGCCCCCGCGTCGCGGTACGCCAGTCGGCCGTCACCGGTCTCGAATGTCTTCAGTGTCTCCACGGTCTCCATCATGACAACCAAGGTGTCAATTTCCCGCGAGATTGACAACTCAGGTGTCATAATTCCCGGCGTGACCGATCAGAACGCGCCACTCGCCCCGGATGCCCTCGCCCCCCGTCTCATGGAGGTCTTCGCCCTGGTGGGCCCGCTGTACCGGCGGGTGCAGCGCAAGGTCGAACAGGTCGAAGCGATCGAGGGCGTCTCCGTCGGCGTACGCGCCGTGCTCGCCCTCCTCTGCGACAACGGACCCATGACCGTCCCGCAGATGGGGCGCGCGCAAGCGCTCAGCAGGCAGTTCGTGCAGCGCATGGTCAACGAGGCGGCGGCGCGTGGGCTGGTCGAGAGCATCCCGAACCCTGCCCACAAGCGCTCCTCGCTGTTCCGGCTCACCGACGAGGGGCAGGCGGTGATCGACGCCGTCACCGCCCGCGAGCACACCCTGCTGCGGCAGGTGCGCGGCGACCTGACCGAGGCCGATCTGCAGGCGTGTCTGCGTGTGCTGACCCGGATGCTCGACCTCTTCGACGACGTGGACGTGGACTGAGGCCTGACCGCGGGCTGACCGAGGGCTGCCACGCTGCCAGTCGAACCGCCTTCGGGTTTGTGCAACTAGTTGCATAAACTCGTCGCCGTCGTCTACAACAGACACACGACACGCCGCACGGAGGGCCGCCATGAGCCGCTACCCGCACCTGCTGACCCCGCTCGACCTCGGCTTCACCACGCTGCCCAACCGCGTGCTCATGGGCTCGATGCACGTGGGCCTGGAGGAGGCCGAGCGCGGCTTCGAGCGCATGGCCGCGTTCTACGCGGAGCGGGCGCGCGGGGGAGTGGGGCTCATCGTCACCGGCGGTATCGCCCCCAACGAGGCCGGACGCCCGTACGCGGGCGGCGCCAAGCTCACCACCGAGGCGGAGGCCGGACAGCACCGCGTCATCACCGACGCCGTGCACCGCGAGGGCGGGCGGATCGCGATGCAGATCCTCCACTTCGGCCGCTACGCCTACCACCAAGACCTCGTCGCGCCCAGTGCACTCCAGGCGCCGATCAGCCCGTTCGTCCCGCACGCGCTCACCGACGCCGAGGTCGAGCAGACCATCGACGACTACGCGCGCGCCGCCCGCCTGGCGCGGCAGGCCGGGTACGACGGCGTCGAGATCATGGGTTCCGAGGGCTACCTCGTCAACGAGTTCATCACGGCAGGCACCAACCGGCGCACCGACCGCTGGGGCGGCTCCTACGAGAACCGGATGCGCTTCCCGGTCGAGATCGTGCGCCGCGTCCGCGAGGCGGTCGGCGAGGACTTCATCGTCATCTACCGGCTTTCCATGCTGGACCTCGTCCCCGGCGGCTCGTCCCTGGAGGAGGTCGTCACCCTCGCCAAGGCGGTCGAGGCCGCCGGAGCCACGATCATCAACACCGGCATCGGATGGCACGAGGCCCGCATCCCCACCATCGCCACCTCCGTGCCGCGCGGCGCGTACGCGTGGGTGACCAAGAAGGTCATGGGCGCCGTCTCGGTGCCGCTGGTGACGACCAACCGCATCAACACCCCCGAGCTGGCCGAGCAGTTGATCGCCGAGGGCTACGCCGACATGGTGTCCCTGGCCCGTCCGATGCTCGCCGACCCCGACTTCGTCGCCAAGGCGGTGGCCGGGCGGCCCGAGACCATCAACACCTGTATCGGCTGCAACCAGGCCTGCCTCGACCACACCTTCAGCGGGCAGATCACCTCCTGCCTGGTCAACCCGCGCGCCTGCCACGAGACCGAACTCGTCCTCGCCCCGACCCGGCTGCGCAAGCGCGTCGCCGTCGTCGGCGCCGGTCCCGCCGGGCTGGCCTGTGCCGTCTCCGCCGCCGAGCGCGGACACGACGTCACGCTCTACGAGGCGGCGGGCGAGATCGGCGGCCAGCTCAACGTGGCCCGCAAGGTGCCGGGCAAGCAGGAGTTCGACGAGACCCTGCGCTACTTCCGCACCCAGCTCGACCTGCGCGGCGTGGACGTCCGGCTGAACACCCCGGTCGCCGCCGGTGACCTGTCCGGATACGACGAGATCGTCGTGGCGACCGGCGTCACCCCCCGTACCCCCGACATCCCCGGCGTCGACCACCCCCGCGTCCTCGGATACCTCGACGTGCTGCGGGACGGTGCGCCCGTCGGTGACCGCGTGGCGATCCTCGGCGCGGGCGGCATCGGGTTCGACGTCGCCGAGTACCTCACCGACGGCGGCGACAAGGCGAGCGAGGACCCGGCGACGTACTTCCGCCACTGGGGCGTCGACATGGACTACCGCGCCCCCGGCGGCCTCGCCGTCCCCGAGCGGCCCGCCCCGCCGCGCACCGTCCACCTCCTCCAGCGCAAGACCTCCAAGGTCGGCGCCGGACTCGGCAAGACCACCGGCTGGATCCACCGCACCGAGCTGAGGCACCGGGGCGTGACCATGGTGCCGGGCGTCGGCTACGACCGGATCGACGACGCCGGGCTGCACATCACCGTGGACGGGGAGAGTCGCGTCCTGGAGGTCGACACGATCGTCCTGTGCACCGGGCAGGAGCCGCGCCGCGGCCTGTACGAGGAGCTTCTCGCCGCAGGCCGCACCCCGCACCTCATCGGCGGTGCCGACGTGGCGGCCGAGCTGGATGCCAAGCGTGCGATCAAGCAGGGCACGGAGCTGGCCGCGGCACTGTAGGAGCCGGAGCCGTCCCTAGGATGAGGCCATGTCCCTCCCGCACGCGATCCTGACCGCCCTGCTGGAGAAGCCGTCGTCGGGGCTCGAACTGACCCGTCGGTTCGACCGGTCGATCGGCTACTTCTGGTCGGCCACCCATCAGCAGATCTACCGGGAGCTGGGACGCCTCGAGAGCGACGGCCTGATCCGCGCTCTGCCCGCCGAACAGCCGGCCCGCGGGCAGAAGAAGTCGTACGAGGTCCTGCCGGCCGGCCGCGCCGAACTCGCCCGCTGGACGGCCGCCGCCCAGGACCCCAAGCCCCACCGGGACGTGCTGCTGCTGCGGCTGCGCGCCGCCGCCGTCGTCGGCACCGAGGGGATGGAGGCGGACCTGCGCCGCCATCTCGACCTGCACCGGCGCCAGTTGGCCGAGTACCGGGAGATCGAGGAACGCGACTTCGGGCCCGGCCGTGACTCGGTGCGGGACCGCCTCCAGCACCTCGTGCTGCGGGCGGGCGTCGACCTGGAGACCTTCTGGATCCAGTGGCTCACCCATGCCCTGGAGGAGTTCCGGGAGCTGCCCGCACCCGAATAGCGGATCCGCCCGCACCCGGACAGCCCAACCGGGTCCCGCGGGCGGGGCGGCGTTGGCAGGGGTGCGCCCGGGCTACGTATGCTGGTGCCCTACGCGGCGTGAACTCGCTTGCCTTCGAGGGCAGTTCGTGCCGACGGCGCGGTCCGCTGTCGTCGCTGATCCCGCGCCGGCGAACGCGGCCGAGGGCCGGGGCCCCGTTCCACCCCGCCCCTCGGCCGCACCATCCCGACGATTCGGGCGCCCCGTCACTCCTTCCGGTAGGAGTACGCCTCCCTGGCCGCCGCCTCCACCGCCGCCAGGTCCGCGCCCGTCGACGCCGTGACCATGGCGGCGACCGCGCCCTCGACGAAGGGGGCGTCGACGGCCCGGGTGTTCGGCGGCAGCTCGTCGCCCTCCGCGAGCAGCGCCTTCACGGTGAGGACCGCGCTGCCCAGGTCCATGAGCACGGCGACTCCCGCGCCCCGGTCGACGGAGGCCGCCGCGGCGGACACCAGCTCGGAGCTCGTTCCGAACCCGCCGTCCGCCGTGCCGCCCGCAGCGGCGATGGGCGCGTTGGCCCCGCCGCCCGACAGCGCCTTCGCCAGCGTCGCCACCGACTCGGCGACCGCCGGGCTGTGCGAGACGAGGACGATCCCGACCATTTTCTCCGTGCTCTCACTCACCTGAGGCCTCCACGAGCGCGGCGATCAGCAGGGCGGAGGAGGTGGCGCCGGGATCCTGATGCCCGATGCTGCGTTGACCCAGATAGCTCGCCCGGCCCTTGCGGGCCTGCAACGGGGTCGTCGCGACGGCACCCTCCTCGGCGGCGGCGGCCGCCGCCCGGAAGGAGGTGGCGAGCGCGTCCACCGCGGGCACCAGGGCGTCGACCATGGTCTTGTCGCCGGGCGCGGCCCCGCCGAGCGTCATCACCGCGTCCACGCCCGCCCGTACGGCGTCCGTCAGCTGTTGCTCGGACACCTCGGTGGCGTCCCCGAGGGCCTTGCCGGTGCGGCGCAGCAGCGTCCCGTACAGCGGGCCGGAGGCACCGCCGACCGTCGAGATCAGCTGACGGCCCGCGAGCTGGAGAATCGCACCGGGCGTGTCCGGCGCCTCCTTCTCCAGCGTGGCCGTGACCGCGCGGAAGCCGCGCTGCAGGTTGCTGCCGTGGTCGGCGTCGCCGATCGGCGAGTCGAGCGCGGTCAGCCGCTCGGCCTCGCGGTCGACGGACGCGGCGGCCGCCGTCATCCAACGGCGGAAGAAGTCGGCGTCGAGCACTGCATCTCCTTGCGTGATACGAACGGTGACCTCACTCGTCCGACCCACGACCTGCCCGGCGGACAGGTCGCTCATCGGCCCCAGCGCAGCGCCGGCGTGCTCACCGGCGCGTCCCACAGCCGCAGCAGCTCCTCGTCGACCTGGCACAGGGTGACCGACGCGCCCGCCATGTCGAGGGAGGTCACATAGTTGCCGACCAGCGTGCGGGCCACCGCCACGCCACGCTCGGACAGCACCCGCTGCACCTCCGCGTTGTAGCCGTACAGCTCCAGCAGCGGGGTGGCGCCCATGCCGTTGACCAGGACCAGCACCGGGTTGCGCGGCTGAAGGTCGTCCAGGACGGCGTTCACCGAGAAGTCGGCGATCTCCCGTGCGGTCATCATCGGGCGCCGCTCACGGCCCGGCTCGCCGTGGATGCCGATGCCCAACTCCAGCTCGCCGGGCGGCAGGTCGAAAGTGGGGGTGCCCTTGGCGGGCGTGGTGCAGGCGCTGAGGGCGACACCGAAGCTGCGGGAGTTCTCGTTGACCTGCCGGGCGATGGCCTGGACCCGCTCCAGCGGCTGCCCCTCGTCGGCCGCCGCCCCCGCGATCTTCTCCACGAACAAGGTGGCGCCGGTGCCGCGCCGGCCCGCCGTGTAGAGGCTGTCGGTGACGGCGACGTCATCGTTCACCAGAACCTTCGCGACCTGGATGCCCTCGTCCTCGGCGAGTTCGGCCGCCATGTCGAAGTTCAGCACGTCGCCGGTGTAGTTCTTCACGATGAACAACACGCCGGCGCCGCTGTCCACGGCGGCCGCCGCACGTACCATCTGGTCGGGAACCGGCGAGGTGAACACCTCGCCGGGGCAGGCGGCCGACAGCATGCCGGGGCCCACGAAGCCGCCGTGCAGCGGCTCGTGGCCCGAACCGCCGCCGGAGACGAGCGCGACCTTTCCGGCGACCGGGGCGTCACGCCGTACGATCACCCGGTTCTCCACATCGACGGTCAGCTCGGGGTGCGCGGCCGCCATGCCCCGCAGCGCGTCGGCGACCACCGTATCCGGGACATTGATCAACATCTTCATGGGAGCCTCCTGCGTCCACTCGCTGTCGGCAGTATCGATGTTCGGGAGGCGGTGGTCACGTGTGCGGACGTTCTTCAGCGCGTCCGGCCTGCGCGGGCCGCTCGGCATGGACATGACTGCTTTCGTGGGTCGAATACCTCGAGAAGTGTGACCTGTCTTACCTTCTTCTCGCATTCCCGGACTGAATACGGACATTCCGGAACCCTGGCTGACCTGCGCAAAGTGCGAGTAAAAGAAATCCCCCTAGAAGAGTCAAATTTCAGGTGACGGCCTTCTGTCGAACGGGTCTCCGTTCCTACCCTGAGCCGCCAATTGCGCGTTAATTCCCTGCTCAGATAGTGAGAGGCCCCTTGACATGGTGAACCTTGACCATGCAGCCCCCGATGCCACCCGCGACCGGACCGGTCTGCGGCGTGACGTCGGTCTGATCGGACTGATGTGGGCCTCGGTGGGGTCCATCATCGGCTCCGGCTGGCTCTACGGCGCCAAGAACGCCGTCATGACAGCCGGCCCTGCGGCGACCATCTCGTGGGTGATCGGCGCGGTCGCCATCGTCCTTCTCGCCCTCGTGCACGCCGAGCTCGGCGGCATGTTCCCGGTGGCGGGCGGCACGGCACGCTATCCGCACTACGCCTTCGGTGGCCTGGCCGGCATGTCCTTCGGCTGGTTCTCCTGGCTGCAGGCGGCGACCGTGGCCCCCATCGAGGTCGAGGCCATGATCGGCTACCTCGGGCACTGGCACTTCGCGCAGGGCTTCCAGCACGCCTCCGACGGCACTCTGACGGCCAGCGGTCTCGTCGTCGCCGTCTTCCTGATGGCCGTCTTCGTCGCCGTCAACTTCCTCGGCGTCAAGGTCCTCGCGCACACCAACAGCGCCGCCACCTGGTGGAAGATCGCCGTGCCGCTGGCCGCGATCTTCATCGTCGCGGTGGGCAACTTCCACCCGGGCAACTTCACCTCGGAGGGCTTCGCCCCGATGGGCGCCAAGGGTGTGCTGGGCGCCATCAGCACCAGCGGCATCATCTTCGCCCTGCTGGGCTTCGAGCAGGCGATCCAGCTCGCCGGTGAGAGCCGCGACCCCAAGCGCGACCTGCCGCGCGCGACCCTCGGCTCCGTCGCGATCGGCGCGATCATCTACGTCCTGCTCCAGGTCGTGTTCATCGCCGCGCTGCCGCACAGCAGCTTCGCGCACGGCTGGGCCAAGCTCGCCTTCAAGGGCATCGAGGGCCCGTGGGCGGGCCTTGCCACGCTGGTCGGCCTCGGCTGGCTGGCCGTCGTGCTGTACATCGACGCGGTGATCTCCCCCGGCGGCACCGGCCTCATCTACACCACCGCCACCTCCCGCGTCTCCTTCGGTCTGTCCAAGAACGGCTACGCGCCGAAGCTCTTCGAGAAGGTCGACGCCCGCGGCGTGCCGTGGTTCGGCCTGATCCTCTCCTTCGTCACCGGCGTGATCTGCTTCCTGCCCTTCCCGAGCTGGCAGAAGCTGGTCGGTTTCATCACCTCGGCGAGCGTCCTGATGTATGCGGGCGCCCCGCTCGCCTACGGCGTCTTCACCGACAAGCTGCCGGACCGCGAGCGCCCCTACCGCCTGCCCGCCGGCAAGGTGATCGCTCCGCTGTCCTTCGTGGTGGCCAACCTGATCATCTTCTGGTCCGGCTGGGACATCCTCTGGCGGCTCGGCGTGGCGATCGTCCTCGGCTACGCGCTGCTCGGCGGCTACGCCCTCTACGCCAACAACAAGGGTCTGCCGGACGCGCCCCGGATGGACTTCAAGGCCGCCCAGTGGCTGCCGGTCTACCTGCTGGGCATGGGCCTGATCTCCTGGCAGGGCACCTTCGGCGGCCAGGGCAACCTCCCGCTGTGGTGGGACATCCTGGTCATCGCCGTCTTCTCCCTGGGCATCTACTTCTGGGCCCGCGCCGTCGCCCCGCGCCCGGAGGAGATCCAGCGCAGCATCGACGAGGTCGTGGTCGTGGACGTGCCCACGCACTGACCCCTCGGGTCTGCGTGCAGCGAGGCGGGTGTCGTACTGGATCGTCTTTCCAGTACGACACCCGCCTCTTCTTTCCCCGGGGCGCCCGAGTCGCCGTCCGTGTGGCGGCGGCCTCACCCGTGATGATGCGTCAGCTCCGCTCCGCCCAGCACCGTCACCCGGGGCGTGCAGGTGCGGGCCTCCCTGCCGCAGCCGGGGCCAGCCGTCCGCGTCCCAGGTCACTGCCTGGATCGCCGTCTCGCGGCCGAGGGTGCACCGGGGCCCGTCCGGGGTCCGCAGCGGACGGGCCGCCAGATGGCTCATGACCCAGTCCCCGTCCGGTGTCTCGACCAGCTCCGCGTGCCCCGCCTGCTGCAACGGCAGCGAGGGATCGTCCCGGCTCGTCAGCGATGCTCCACTCCCACTACAACCGGCGCCTGTACCTCGACGACAAGTACGTCTCGGCGATGTACTACGACCTCGTCGCCCCCGAGGGCGGCGGCGGTGACTACGGCTCCACCAGCGGCGGGTACGACCAGCTCGGCTTCGGCACGCTGACGTACGCCAAGTAGCACACCGCAGGGCCGCGCGGGCCCGTCGGCGTCAGCTGGGCCGACCGGCCCGCGCGGAAACAGGGCGGCTGGGGGTGCGGATGCGGGCCCTGTTCCCTAGCGTGGCAGGGGTCGAAGTCTCCCGCTGGAGGGATCTGTCATGGCCGTGCCCCGGATCGTGATCGTCGGCGGCGGGTTCGCCGGCATGGAGACCGCGCGGCGACTCGAGCGGATTCTGGGACCCGCCGAGGCGCGCCTCAGGCTCGTCGCGCCCTACAGCCACCAGTTGTATCTGCCCCTGCTGCCACACGTCGCGTCGGGAATCCTCACCCCGCAGTCGGTCGCGGTCCCGCTGCGCCGACTGCTGCACCGTACGCTGCTCGTGCCCGGCCAGGCGGTCGGCGTCGATCCCTCCGCCAAGGCCGTGGTCGTGCGCAAGATCAACGGCGAGACGACCGTCGAGCACTACGACTACCTGGTGCTGACGCCCGGCAGCGTCACCCGCCAGTTCAACATCCCCGGGGTGGACCGGCACGCGGTGGGCATGAAGACGTTGGCGGAGGCGGCCTGGGTACGCGACCACGTCATCTCCCAGCTCGACCTCGCTGCGGCCAGTTCCGACCCGGTCGAGCGCGAGACCCGGCTGCAGTTCGTGGTCGTCGGCGGCGGCTATGCCGGCACCGAGACCGCCGCCTACCTGCACCGCCTCACCACCGCCGCGGTGAGGCGTTATCCGGGCCTGGACCCGTCCCTGGTGAAGTGGCACCTCGTCGACATCGCGCCCAGGCTCATGCCGGAACTCGGCGACCGGCTCGGCGCGAAGGCGCTCGCCATCCTGGAGCGGCGCGGCCTGCACGTCTCACTCGGCGTCTCGGTCGCCGAGGCCACCGCGGACACCGTCACCCTCACAGACGGCCGCAAGCTGCGCTGCCACACCCTGATCTGGACCGCAGGGGTAGCACCCAGCCCGCTGATCGCCACGCTGGATGCCGAGACCGACCGCGGCCGGCTGGTCGTCCGCGACGACCTGGCCGTACCCGGCCTGGACGGGGTGTTCGCCCTCGGTGACGCCGCGGCGGTGCCCGACCTCGCCAAGGGCCCCGACGCCATCTGCCCGCCGACCGCCCAGCACGCCATGCGCCAGGGCTGGAGGGCCGCGAAGAACGTCGCCGCGGCGCTGCGCGGCGCGCCGCTGACCCCCTACCGCCACCGGGACCTCGGGCTCGTCGTCGACCTCGGCGGCGTCCAAGCCGTGTCCAAGCCGCTCGGCGTGGAACTGACCGGCCTGCCCGCGCAGGTCGTGGCGCGCGGCTACCACGTGGGCGCCCTGCGCACGGTCCCGGCCCGCCTGCGCACCCTGACGAACTGGACGCTGAACGCGATGGCGGGCTACGACTTCGTCCGCACCGGCTTCCAGGCCGGGCGCCCGGCCACGCTCAAGGACTTCGAGCGGACCGACGCCTATCTCTCGCCCGACCTGATCGCCTCGCACACGGCACCGAAGGCGGTCGACTGACGCGGGGTGAGCCGCCCGCGTGGGTCAGGTGCGGTCGCCCTTCGGCTTGCCCCGCTGATCGGGGGTCCCGTGCGGCGGCGGACTCATGGGCTCCGGCGAGGTCGCCGGGGACACGGGCGAGCCGCCACTGCTCCGGCTCGCCTCGGGACGCAAGCCGGCGGTGTCGCCGGACGTCGGCTCGGCGCCCGCGCGCAACTGCTCCAGCCGGGCCGTGAGCAGCTCGGTCACCGGGACACGGGCCGCGTGCTCACGCTCGTACGCGAGCAGCTGCTCCACCTCGTCCGCGTTCAGAGCGCGGATACGGCTCTCCAGGCTGCCGAGCGGCAGCTCGTCGTAGTCGGGCAGCGGCAGGGTGCCGCGGCCGGGCTCAGCCATGGATCTTCACTTCCCTCCGTGCGGCGGCCTGACGCGGGACGCGGCTCACCGCGACCGTGCGGCCCGGGTACGCGAGCGGTTCTCCTTGCGGATCGCGCCCAGCAGCTCCGCCTTCGACATCCGGGACCGCCCGTCGATGCCCAGGCGCTGCGCGACGTGGTACAGGTGCTCCTTCGAGGCGTTCTCGTCGACGCCCTCGCCGCTGCGCCCGCCCTGCTGCCGGGGCCGCGCCGACCGGGGGTCCGAGGGGCCCTTGCGGCCGCCCTCCTTGCGCTCCCAGTGGTCGCCGACCTTCTCGAAGGTGTGCTTGAGCGCGCCGTACGCCACCCGGTGCGCCCGCTCGCCCTCGCCGTAACTCTCGACCGCCGAGTCGTGCGCCTTGATCCAGGTGCGCTGCGCGTCCTGGGAGGAGCGCTCCAGCGTCGACGGCAGTTCCTGTCGTGCGGGCACGGATCCACCTCCTCGTCTCGTCGCTCGCTGTGCCCCACGAGTGCCCTGGGGCCCGCCGGGGAAACGGGCGCAACCGCCGCGCACGCCGGTTTGACGGGGTCGCCACCGGCTACCCGCGCGGTGTGACAGCCACGACTTCGCACACGACTTCGCAGCAGGATCCCGTTCGGTTTCTGGAGGATCGCTTCGCGTGCGCACAGGCGTGCACGGAGTGCGCGCGGGCGTGCGCCTTGCGCGCGAGCCTCGCCGAACCGGGCGGCACCCAGGGCCAGGAACGTCTGCGGCGCAAGGGCATCATGTGCGCGGAGGTCTGCGACGCGACCTGCCGCGTGCTGTCCGCGTACGGCAGTCAGGACGAGGAGGACATCCGCGGCCAGGTGACCTGGTGCCGGGCGGTCTGCCTGGACACCGCGCACGTCTTCGACGCGGACCCGGGTGGCGAGGAGGCGGCGCGGGCCTGTCGCACTGCCGCCCGGGCCTGTTCCGACTTCCTTCAGACCCTGGGCTGACGGACCCGGCACCGGCTTGAGGCGTCGGCCACCCGTCGGGCATTCCCCTCCTCCCTCGGCATTCCCAATTTCTGGAACAGGTTCTACGGTGTGCGCCGTCAGGACCGGCCATGGGGAGCCTGGAGGCGCCGTGCATCTCGACTACACGCCCGAGCAGCAGCGGCTGCGCAACGAGCTGCGCGCGTACTTCGCGCGGCTGGTGCCCGAGGGCGCCTACGCCCGGCACACCGGCCCGGCGGCGCAGAAGCGGTTCTACCGCGCCACCATCCGCCGTCTCGGCAGTGACGGCTGGTTGGGCGTGGGCTGGCCGAAGGAATACGGCGGGCGTGGGATGACCGCCATGGAGCAGTTCATCTTCTTCGACGAGGCCGCCCAGGCGGGAGTCCCGCTGCCGCTGATGGCGCTCAACACGGTCGGTCCGACGCTCATGCGGTTCGGCACGGACGAGCAGAAGGACTACTTCCTGCCGAGGATCCTCTCCGGGGAGATCGACTTCGCGATCGGCTACAGCGAGCCCGGCGCCGGGACCGACCTCGCCTCGCTGAAGACCCGCGCGGTCCGCGAGGGCGACGCGTACGTCGTCAACGGGCAGAAGATCTGGACGACCAACGGCGACACCGCCGACTGGGTGTGGCTGGCCGTACGCACCGACCCCGAGGCCCCGCCCCACAAGGGCATCACCATGCTGCTCGTGCCGACCAGTGCCCCCGGCTACTCCTGCACCCTCATCCGGACGCTCGCCGGGCACGACACCACCGCCGGCTACTACGAGAACGTCCGTGTCCCCGTCTCCCGTCGGGTGGGCGAGGAGAACCACGGCTGGCGGCTGATCACCAACCAGCTCAACCACGAGCGCGTCACCCTCGCCGCCCACGGCACCATGGCCATCCGCGCCCTGCACGACGTGCAGCGCTGGGCCATGGAGACCAAGCTCACCGACGGCCGCCGGGTGATCGACCTGCCCTGGGTGCGCCGCCGCCTGGCCCTGACGCACACGAAGCTGGACGCGATGAAGCTGCTGAACTGGCAGATGGTGAGCGCCGTGGAGGACGGCACGCTCACCCCGCAGGACGCCTCCGCGGTCAAGGTCTACGGCTCCGAGGTCCGCCGTGACGCCTACGCGTGGCTGATGGAGGTCGTGGCGGCCGCGGGGCCGCTGAAGGAGGGCTCGGCGGGCGCCGCGCTCCACGGCGAGTTGGAGCGCGGCTACCGCTCTGCGGTGATCTTCACCTTCGGCGGCGGGAACAACGAGATCCAGCGAGAGATCATCTCCTGGATCGGCCTCGGCATGCCCCGCGTGCGCAGGTGACGGTTGTGAACCAAGCATTTTGGTTGGCACTTTAAGCTGGATAAATGGCATCGGCTCGGACGGTCGGTGATGCCCTACCGGGTCGCGTCGGCCTGGTTGAGGTGCGGCAGCCGTCGGGCAAGGAAGCCTCCCACACGGCCCGCTGGCTGGCTGGCGGCCGCAGCCGCTGGACGGGGTGCTGCCCCTGCGGACACTGCTGAGCGTCCGCCGTCCGTCCTCCGGGCCGGAGCGGGCAATCGTTGTTGGTTCAGGTCCGGCCGGTGCGCGGCCATTGCCCCCGGACCGGTCCGGGGGAAACAGGGGGCACGGCGGTCCCCGGTCTCTTACCGCTTGTGGCCGTTGCCGTGTCCGTCGGGGTGCAGGACGACCTTGGTCCAGCCCTCGTCACGGGCGTCGAAGTGCTCGTAGGCGGTGGGGGCCTCGTCCAGGCTGAGCTCGTGGGAGACGACGAAACTCGGCTTCGCCTTCCCGCCGACGATCAGATCCCGCAGCGCCCGGTTGTACTTCTTCACCGGCGCCTGCCCGGTTCCCATGCGCTGGCCCTTGAACCACATCATGCCGAAATCGATCGGGACCTTGCCCTGCGCCTCCAGCTCGCCCTGGGCCTCCGCGCCGCCGGGGTCCTGGGGCAGGAACACGCCCACCACGCCGATGTCTCCCGTGAACCTGACCGAGTCGATCAGGCCGTTGAGCGTGAGGCTGGCGTCCTCGTGTCCCTGGGGGTCGTGTGCCTGGTAGCCGACGCATTCGCAGCCGTTGTCGGCGCCCAGACCGAGGGTGGCCTCCTTGACGACCTCCGCCGGGTTCTGCTCGGCGGTGTTGATCGGAATGGCCCCGATCTCCTCCGCCTTGCGCAGCCGGTCGGGCTGGTGGTCGGCCGTCCAGACGCGGCCGGCGCCCTTGAGGAGGGCGGAGTAGGTCGCCATGAGCCCGACGGGACCGGCCCCGAAGACGATGGTCTGGTCGCCCGGTTTGACGTGGGCCATCTCGGTGGCGTGATAGCCGGTGGGGAGGATGTCGGCGAGCATCACGTAGTCGGTCTGCCGTTCGGCGGCGTCCTCGCCCAGACGCAGCGCGTTGAAGTCGCCGTAGGGCACGCGCAGCAGCTCCGCCTGGCCGCCCTGGTAGGGGCCCATGTCGGCGAATCCGTAGGCGGCTCCGGCGAGGGCCGGTTCCGGCTGCATGGTCAGGCAGTAGTTGGTCAGACCCTGCTCGCACTGCTTGCAGAAGCCGCAGGCGATGTTGAAGGGCAGGACCACATACTCGCCCACCTGGACCTTGCGGACGGCCGAGCCGACCTCCACCACCTGGCCCATGTTCTCGTGTCCCAGGGTGCGGCCGGACTCGAACGAGGTGCGGCCCTCGTACATGTGCAGGTCCGAACCGCAGATGTTGGTGGTGGTGATCTTGACGATGATGTCGCAGGGGTGTTCGATCTTCGCGTCCGGTACGTCCTTCACTGTGACCGTTCGCGGTCCTTCGTATACCGCTGCTTTCATGAGGACTTCCCTTGATGTCGCGGCATGGCGGTGATGGAGAGGACGCAAAGAGCCTGACTCTCGGAAATGCTGCGACGGGGTCCGGGGCTCCGGCACGCCTCTGGGGGCCGTTCACCTGGATCAGATGGAACGGTCATTCGGCGCCGACCCGCCAGGCGGAGCTTCGGCGCTCCGGCGGCGTTCCGTCCGGGTCCCCGTCGGCCCCCGAGGCGAAACAACCACGTACCGACCGATCAGCGGAGTCTCCGGACCGGGACGACCACCGACCGACGGCACATCTCCGACTGAGGTCACCCGCTAGTCACCGTGCTCGTCCTGCAGCACGCTGCGACGCTCCTGTTCGCGCTTGGAGTAGGCGGCTGCCCGGATCGCCTCGTCGCTCTCCAAGCCTGATCCCAGCGCGCCGCCCACCGTGGCGACCGAAGCGACGAACCAGGACAACGTCCAGTACTCCGTGGCGTGCAGCGGTGTTCGTGTCGTGGAAGCGAACAGCCGGTCGTTGAGGATGAACAGCGCCCACACCAGGTTGATGACCACCAAACCCCCGTAGCAGACGATCACCCCGAGACCCACGGTCACGATCGTCGAGGCGTTGTAGAGAGCCGCCCTCTTCCTCGCCTCCGGCGAAACCTCATCCGTTCGATGCCACAGGTTCGCGTCCACGATCAGCCAGCCGGTCATGAGGGCGACAGACCCGACCATGGCGATCACCAGACGTGGCGTGCTCAGGGAGGTGGCCAGGTTCCAGATGGTGGAGTTCACGGTGGCGACTGCTCCCGTGGCGAGTGCGGCCGCCAGGGCTTTCGACAACCCCGGCACCAAGCGCCACGGCCGGTTGGCGCGGACCATACCGCCGAGCACCCTCAGATAACCGCGCGGCCCACTGACGACGTACCGCAGATCGGCGATCTCCTCCTCACCGATCCGGCCCGGATGGATAGGTGTGAGACGACCGATGAAGGGCCCCCGCAGCGGCTGACTTCCCGGAGGCCCCTCAGCCCCCGTGGCCTGCAGGCCCGCCAAGCTGAGCACGGCTTCTTCCACGGCCTGCCGGGCCCTGGTCTGCAGCCGGAAGCCTCCCAGCGACGGAAGGGACAGCAGCGCCAAGCCGTGTTCGTGACTCAGATCCACCACGAGCTCGCGCCCGTGCGAGTGCAGCGGAAGGTCGGTGAGGGCTACGACGATGTCCCAACTCGCCGCGCGCCCGCGGTCGATGATCCGGCGCGTCAACGTGGACAGGTCCTCGGTCCCTGCTGTGAAGGGCTCACTGACCACCTCGACGTCGAACCGTCGCCTCTGGCCCGACCTGTCGGCGAGCCGATCAGGAAGCATCTGGGCCATGCGCTGCGCGATCTCCGTCGGCGCATCCGGATCCGCCAGAAGAGCCACGACCGTAACGTCCTGAGACGACACCCGCATGACTCCTTCTCGTCGGCTGCCCCCGGGATCGCACGTGGCCACAGGATGCTCCCGAGGTAACGCCGACGCCGCGTGACACGCTGGCCCCTGCCAGCAGGTGCAGGCGGTACGGTCGGATCTCCTCGACCTCCCCCGTGCGGGACCTGTCCCACCACCGGGCCACACGGTTGCGTGCGCCACCACGAGCACCAGCTCCGCGCCACCCCGGGCGGCACCGCACGTCGCGCCACCGGACACCCCGCTTCGGTGTCCTGCCCGGAAGTGCGCAGGCAGGGGGCAGGCGAAGGCCCCGACTGGTTCGGGGAGTCCCCAGCCGGGGCAGAGAGTGGGCGCGAAGGGCGGTCGCCTCGCGGCGGGGGCTCCATAAGGCTTCAGCCGAACGATCGTCCTCATGGGCAAAGGGTGAGGCCCGGGGACACAGTTCCCTTCACGCCCACATACGGATCAACGGGGACGCACTCTCGAATGTTCCCTGGAGCGTCTCATACCGGGATTTCTCCGGGCGCTCGTGTGAACGGGGCCCGGTGACGGCGCCTGTCGCGCGGTTCGCGGCGCGATCAGGTAATCAGGAACGGTGAACAAGGACGCGACCGACCCCTTTGTGCATGTCCGGGGCGCCGGTGAGAACAACCTGCGGAACATCGATGTCGACGTTCCGCGGGACGCGATGGTCGCCTTCACCGGCGTCTCCGGTTCGGGCAAGTCCTCGCTCGCGTTCGGCACGCTCTACGCGGAGGCCCAGCGGCGCTACTTCGAGTCCGTGGCACCGTACGCCCGCAGGCTGTTGCAACAGGTCGGTGCACCGCACGTACAGGAGATCACCGGACTGCCACCGGCCGTGGCCCTGCAGCAGCGACGCGGCTCGCCCAGCTCGCGCTCGACGGTCGGCACCCTCACCACGCTGTCCAATCTGCTGCGCATGCTGTACTCCCGCGCCGGCACCTATCCGCCCGGGGCCGCACGGCTGGAAGCCGAGTCGTTCTCACCCAACACCGCGGCCGGCGCCTGCCCGGAGTGCCACGGACTGGGTGTCGTGCACGACGTCGCCGAGGACCTGCTCGTCCCGGACCCCTCGCTGAGCATCCGCGAGGGGGCGATCGCCGCCTGGCCGGGCGCCTGGCAGGGCGCCAACCTGCGCAGTGTCGTGAGCGGCCTGGGGATCGACATCGACCGGCCGTGGCGCAGGCTCAGGAAGAAGGACCGGAACTGGCTGCTGTACACGGACGAACAGCCCTCCGTGTACATCGAGCCGGAGGAGGACCGCGTCGACTACGGCTACCAGGGCAAATTCTGGAGCGCCCGCAAGCACGTCATGCACGTCCTCGCCGACTCCAAGAGCGAGAAGATGCGCGAACGGGCGCTCCGGTTCGTCAGGAGTGTGCCCTGCCCCGCCTGTCACGGCAGCGGACTGCGGCCCGAGGCGCTCGCCGTGACCTTCGCCGGACGTTCCATCGCCGAGATCAACGCGATGCCGCTCACCGAGGTCGTGGCGCTGCTGCGGCCCGTCGCGGCGCGCTCCGAGGCCGACGCCACCACGTCGACCGCCCGATCCGGGGAGACGACCGAGGTCGCGGTCCGGATCTGCGGCGATGTGGTCGCGCGGGTCGACGTACTGCTCGACCTGGGCCTCGGGTATCTCAGCCTCGGGCGCCGCTCGACGACCCTGTCGCCCGGCGAGGCGCAGCGCCTGCGGATCGCCACCCAGCTGCGCTCGGGGCTGTTCGGCGTCGTCTACGTCCTCGACGAACCCTCCGCGGGCCTGCACCCGGCTGACGCGGAACCGCTGTTGGACGTGCTGGACCGCCTCAAGGCGGCGGGCAACTCGCTGTTCGTCGTGGAGCACGACATGGACGTCGTACGGCGTTCGGACTGGATGGTCGACATCGGCCCCGGTGCGGGCGAGGGCGGCGGACGCGTGCTGTACAGCGGCCCGGTCGCCGGTCTTGAGCGGGTCGGGGAGTCGGCCACGAGCCAGTACCTGTTCGGGCGCGCCCAGCCGCTCGATCACCGCCCGCGTACCCCGCACGGTTGGCTGCACCTGCGCGGTGTCTCTCGCAACAATCTGCACGACGTGTCCGTCGACATACCGCTCTGCGTGCTGACGGCGGTGACGGGCGTGTCCGGTTCCGGAAAGTCGACGCTGGTGACGCAGGTGCTCGCCGAGGTCGTCCGCGGCCACCTCGGACTCGTACCCGAGGAACCCGACGAGGCGCAGCTGGAGGTCGACGTCCAGGACGCGTCGGGAGTCGAGTCGTTCGACCGGCTGGTCCGGGTCGACCAACGGCCCATCGGCCGAACCCCCCGGTCCAACTTGGCCACGTACACCGGGATGTTCGACGCGGTGCGCAAGCTGTACGCGGCGACGGACGAAGCCAGGGCGCGCGGCTACTCGGCCGGGCGGTTCTCCTTCAACGTGCCCGAAGGGCGGTGCGAGACCTGCCAGGGCGAAGGATTCGTCGCGGTGGAACTACTGTTCCTGCCCGGCACCTACGCGCCGTGCCCGACCTGCGAAGGCGCCCGGTACAAGGCCGAAACGCTGGAAGTCACCTACCGCGGCAAGAACATCGCGGAAGTACTGGCGCTGTCCGTCGACGCCGCCGCCAAGTTCCTGTCCGCCCTCCCGGCCGCCTCCCG
Source organism: Streptomyces sp. NPDC107546 (assembly GCF_055639175.1). Classification (NCBI taxonomy): domain Bacteria; kingdom Bacillati; phylum Actinomycetota; class Actinomycetes; order Kitasatosporales; family Streptomycetaceae; genus Streptomyces; species Streptomyces sp. NPDC107546. The sequence goes on from NZ_JBVKBA010000014.1 coordinate 84,471, forward strand.
CAGTCTGGAGACGTTGCGCGAGGTGGGACTGGGGTACCTGCGGCTGGGCCAGCCCGCGACGGAACTCAGCGGCGGTGAGGCGCAACGCATCAAACTGGCCACGGAACTGCAGCGAGCCCGCCGCGGGCACGCGCTCTACCTGCTCGACGAGCCGACGGCGGGGCTGCACCCCTCGGACATCGCGCTGCTGCTGCGACAGTTGCACCGGCTCGTCGACGCCGGCAACACGGTCGTCCTCGTCGAGCACGACCTGGACACGATCGCCACCGCCGACTGGGTCATCGACCTCGGTCCGGGCGGCGGCGACGCGGGCGGGCGGGTGGTCGTGGCGGGTCCGCCGGCCAAGGTGGCGAGGGCCCGCCGCAGCGCCACCGCACCCTATCTCGCGGCCCGGCTCGCGCGCTCCTGACGACAGAATCGCGATCGCGAATCCCCGGGCACCTGGCGCGACCCGGTGGCCGCGTGTCTCGCGCACCAGCGCGGTGCGCTCGGACTCGGCATGAAATCGCCGGAGGATCGCATGACACTCTCTCTGCCCCCGACCGGTTGCGGGGTCGCTGTGCGCGGCGATGTGGATGTTCATCAACTGCGAGTGCGCGTCTTCGCCGGCTGCCCGCGCTCCGCGGCCTGCGCGTAGTGCCCAGTCCGCGGCGCGCCGCGACCCCGACGTGTCGGGGCCGACGCCATGCGTCCGTCCCGGCCCGCCAGGGCCGTTCGTGCGGCGGCCGCGGGAGAAAGTGCGCACCGGGCTGGCGTCGATGCCGATGGACACTTCCGCCAGCTCACTCAACAGGCTGTGAAGGGGCCGCACCGAGTCGTCGAGGAGGAACTCGGTGAAGGGTCAGCTCGAGCACCGGTCGAGCCGGAACAACTACTCGACTTCATGGATGGCTATTGGGGTGGATGGCTGCCGGATGGAGAGATCTCGCTCGAATGAGATTTGTCCGCGACTTGCTGCTTGAACCCCAACGGTCAGTTCGAGGGGAAGGCCGCTGGCGAGGTCTTCAACGGCAAGGGCAAGACGGACATCCTCGTCCGCGTCGAGGACCGCCTCCTACCGGTCGCGCTTCTGACCCTGCCGAGGTCCTGAGCCCGCGACGCCACGTGCTGAACGAACCACCCCAGGTCAGTGGGGACACTCGATGAGCTGTTCGGACCAGATCGTCTTGCGGTTCTGGCCATGGCGGCAGCCCCATCGGCCGCCGAGTTGGGCGACGAGGAACAGGCCGCGTCCTCCCTCGTCGGTGGTGTGGGCACGTCGTAGGCGGGGCTGGGTGCTGCTGGAGTCGGTGACCTCGCAGATCAGAACGTTGTGGCGGATCAGACGCAGGTCCGCCGGCGGACGACCGTAGCGGATGGCGTTCGTCACCAGTTCGCTGACGATCAGTTCGGTGGTGAAGAGGTGGTCTTCCAGACCCCACGTGGTGAGTTGGCGGGCTGTCCATTCCCGGGCCTCGGAGACGGCGGCCGGATCCGCCGGGATCTCCCAGTGAGCGGTGTCCTCCGCCGGCACGGCGCGGGTGCGGGCCAGCAGCAGGGTCTCGTCGTCGCGCCGCGTCCGGCACCGCAGCTCGGAGAGGAGGGCCCGGCCGGTTTCGTCCAGAGCACGGTCCGGGCGGCAGGAGGCGGCAAGGGCGTCCGCCAGGCACTGGAGACCTTGGTCGATGTCGCGGTCGCTCCGTTGGATCAGGCCGTCGGTGCAGAGCGCGAGGACGCTGCCCGCCTCGATCTCGATCGTGGTCGTCTCGTACGGCATGCCGCCGACCGCGAGCGGCGGCCCCGGGCGCACTTCGACGGCCTCGGCGGTCCCGTCGAGGTGGACCAGGACCGGCGGCGGGTGCCCGGCACTGGCCATGGTGCAGCGTCGGGTGACCGGGTCGTAGACCGAGTAGAGGCACGTGGCGCCGACTACGTCGTGGTGGTCGGGCGGGGCTTCGGCCACGAGGCGCTGGACCAGGTCCGCGATCCGGGTGAGCAGCTCGTCCGGTTCGAGTTCGAGGTCGGCGAGGGTCTGTACGGCGGTGCGCAGACGGCCCATGGTGGCGGTTGCGGGCATGCCGTGGCCGATCACGTCCCCGGCGACGAGGGCCAGCCGGAGAGAAGGCAGGGCGATGGCGTCGTACCAGTCGCCACGGATTTCCGCTCCGCCGCCTGCGGGCACATAGATACCGGCGGTCTCGGCGGCCGGGGTGTCGGTCGTGGCCGGCGGAAGAAGGCGCTGCTGCAGCGCCACGGCCGCTCGGTGCTCGCGCGTGTAACGGCGGGCGTTGTCGACGGCGAGCGCAGCCCCCGAGGCGATCTGCGTCATGAGATCCGCCTCGTCCTCGGTGAACGGTTCGGACCGGCCACAGCGCCAGATCGATATGCCGCCGAGCGTGAGACCACGGGCGTGCAAGGGTGCCACCAGCACCGAATGGCCTCCCTGCGGGATGACGAATTCGCCCAGCCGCCGATCGCTGAGCGCAGCACCGTAGTCGCCGGCGCGGAGGACGAGGGTCTCGCCCTGCTGGAAGTCGCGCAGGAGTGGGTGGTCGGGAAACGGCGGGAAGAGGTCGCCGCGCTCCGTGCGGGCAGTCCACATTGTGGCGGCCGGTGCCAGGGCCGCGGTGCGCAGACCAAGATCTCCACCGCCCAGCTGCTTCAGGGGCTCCTCCCCGTCGAACACGCACTGTGCGAGGTCGACGGTGACGAGGTCCCCGAAACCAGGCACGAGTACGTCCGCGAGCGCTCGTGCGGTGCGCACGACATCCAGGGAACTTCCCACACGCTCGGCCACTTCACGGGTGAGGTCCAGATGACGGCGAGCCCGTGCATGGGGGCTGTCGACGTACAGGGCCGCGACCCCTGTGGGGCGTCCTCGCGCGTCCTCCAGACGGAAGGCGGACAGCGACAGGGCCCGCCGCCGCTCCGGATCGTGCCGCCAGCTCACGTGCTGGCTCCTGCGGATCACGGAGTCGCCCGTCTCCAGCACCTGGCGCAGTACCGCCTCGAGGTTCTCGGCGTCCTCGGCGCAGAGCACATCGCACAGTCGAGTGCCGGGCTGTACTCGACGGCCGTCGGGAGTGTCCGGCGTGCCGTTCGTCTGCACCGTGGTCAGATCCGTGTCGTGCAGGGCGATCGTGACCCCGTTCTGTGAAGACAGTGCGCGAAGGAGTGCTGCGCCCTGCTCGTGGTGGACGACGTGGTCTGCGCGCGCCGCCAGGACAAGGAACTCCGCAGGGCCTTCCATCGCAGAGATCCGGAAGGTGACATCGATGCTGTCGCCGGACCGGTGCCGCAGCCGCGCGTGGCCGGATGCCGGCATTTCCGTGGCGGTGCGCAGTTCGTCGGGGAGTTCGGTCACCAGGTCCTGTACTGGGCGGCCGCACACCTCTTCGGCCGGGTACCCCGTCAGGTGCTTCGCCGTCCCGGTCCACCGCAGCACCCTGCCCCGATGATCGAGCACGGCGGCTGCCACGCCGTCGAACGGGTCCGGCCTGCCGTTCGAGCCAGGGCCGGACAGGGGCATCGGGCCTTGGACGCCATGTGGCGATGTGCTGTTCTTGACGTGTTTGGTGCCCATGTTCGTACCTTCTTTGTCGTAGGCCGTCCCGACGGGAGATCGGCAACCTGGGCGGTTACCTCCCGGCCGGGAGGCTGGTGCCGCCGCTCGAAGCGTCACCGTGCGGCGGCTGTGGAGGGCAGGTCCTGTTCGGCCCAGACGACCTTGCCGTCCGATGCGGAGCGGGAGCCCCACCTGCGGGACAGGTGAGCGATGAGGAAGAGGCCGCGGCCGTTCTCGTCGAGGGTGCCCGGATGCCGCGGGCGTGGATGGCTGGTGCTGGTGTCGGAGACCTCGCAGGTCAGGACCTGGTGCTGGATGAGCCGTAGGTGGATCGGCCCGGCGCCGTAGCGGATGGCGTTGGTGACCAGTTCACTGACGATCAGCTCCACGGTGGCCTTGAGATGCTCCATCCCCCATGCGCTGAGCTGACGGGCGGCCAGGTGCCGTGCGGTGCGGACGGCGGCCGGCTCGTTCGGCAGGTCCCAGGACGCTACCCAGGTCGGTTGAAGTGCACGGGTCCGCGCGAGGAGCAAGGTGACGTCGTCGGAGTGTGTCCGGGCCGGCAAGGTGTCGACCACTTCAGAGCACAGGTCCTCCAGGGAACGGCCGGACTGTGCCAAGACCGCGCCAAGGCGGTTCATGCCGACATCGAGGTCGTCGTCGCGGGACTCGACCAAGCCGTCGGTGTAGAACGCGAGGACGCTTCCCTCGGGCAGTTCCAGTTCCACCGACTCGAAGGCGAGCACCCCGAGGCCGAGGCCGAGCGGGGTTCCGGCGGGCATGTCGGGGAAGGCGACCTGGCCCCGCGGGTCGATGATCGCCGGCGGGGGGTGCCCGGCCCGCGCCATCGCGCACCGCCGGGTGACCGGGTCGTAGACGGCGTACAGACAGGTGGCGCCCACCACCGCCGGGACCTGGTCCGGGTCCTCGTCGTCGACCCCGTTCTCGTCGTTCAGCCGCTGGACCGTGTCGTCGAGGTGCGCCAGCAGTTCGTCGGGAGGCAGGTCCAGGTCCGCCAGCGTGCGCACGGCGGTGCGGAGCCTGCCCATGGTCGCCGCGGCGTTGATGCCGTGTCCGACCACATCGCCGACGACCAGGGCCACCCGAGCGCCGGACAGCTCGATCACATCGAACCAGTCACCCCCCACGCCGTGGTCCATGTCGGCGGGCACGTAGCGCGAGGCCACCTCGATTGCGGCGCCGCCCCGCACACGGTGGGGGAGCAGGTCGCGCTGGAGCGTGAGGGCCGCGGCGCGTTCGCGCGCGTACTGCAGAGCGTTGTCCAGGCTGAGCGCGGCCCGGGTGACGAGCTCCTCGGCGAGCAGCAGGTCGTCCTCCTGGAACGGCTTCGGCTCCTCGGAGCGGCCGAAAACCGCCAGACCCAGCACGCAGCGCCGCGCACGGATGGGTACGACCATCAACGAGTGGACCCCGCTGTCACGAACCTTCTGCGCCCGCGCCGGGTCGTGGTGGACCCAGGGGCCGAGACGGGGTTCCATGTCCAGCACCGGTACCAGGTGAGACCTGCCCGTGTGCAGCACGTCGGCGAAGGGCGAGGCCGGGTGGACGTGGACCGACTCCTCGCGTGCCCAAGGCAGTTCCAGAACGCTCGGCTCCGCGGAGGCCAGACCGGCACGGCGCAGCGCAGGAGGGCGGTTCCCCGCGCCGATCCGCGCCGAGGACTCCAGGGCGAACGGAACCGACTCCACCAGGTCGACGAGGGCGTGGTCGGCCAGCAGCGGCACGGTGAGATCGGCCAGTTCCTGCCCGGTCTGCATGACGTCGAGGGTGCTGCCGATGCGCGTGCTGGCTTCGCTGAGGATGGCAAGGCGCTCGCGTGCCCGTCGGTTTCCGGTGACGTCCACGCTCATGGAGCACACCCCCAGTGGCTCGCCGTCGGCGTCCTGGAGGCAGAAGAAGGAGGCTGAGAACACGTGCTCCCGGCGCCGATCGGTCGGCGGCCACGCCCGGTACTCGTGGACCATGGTGGTGCCACTCTCCAGCACCTGCCGCATCACCACCTCGAGCGCTCCGGCCTCGAAGCCGGGCAGCGAATCCTTCAGGCGGCAGCCGAACCGTCGGTCACGAGGAATGCCGTCGTGGAGCTCCATGGCGTCGTTCACCCACATGCAGCGCAGCTGCGGGTCACGGATGGCGATGCCGATCGGCGCGTGGGTGAGCAGCGACTCGCGAAGCAACCCGTTCATCGCTCCCGAGGAGAGCGCGCCGATGTCGGTCACCGATACCAGCCAGCGAAGGCTTTCGTTCTCTCCCCACAGCAGCGAGCCCCGCAGAGTCAATGTGAGCGTGTGGCCGTCGCGGTGGCGGACCGTCTGGGTGCCGGACCAGCCACCCTGGACACGGCACTGATCGGCGAGCGCTCTGGCCTTCAGAGCGTCCTCGGAGGACCGCAATACGTGTGCCGCGGGCCGGCCCACCACCTCCCTGGCCGAGTACCCGACCAGCTGCTCGGCGGCCTGCGTCCATCCGACCACCGTCCCCTCGGCATCGAGCATGGCTATCGCCGCGTCGGGCGTCTCGCTCGCGTTCGCCGGCTCGGCGACTTCCGATTGATTGCTCTTCAACTGCGTTCATCCCTTCCGGTGTGCAGGTGCCGGGAAGTGCTGGGCGTGGGGAGTGGCCTGCCGACCAGGGGGCGCAATATGCCCATATCGGTGGTAAGGCCCGCCAGCACGGCATATCCGGGCGTGTTACGTTATTTCTGATGAAAGCATCAGCCATGACAGCTTCATCGTCAAGAGAGCCACAGAAGTGATCAGACGATCAGATATGTGTAACGGGTTGTCTGGGCACCTGAGCAGGGGCGTCGGCCAGGGTCGATGGCCGGGCTCGTCAACGCGAAGATGAAATCATCAGAACTGCTGCTATCTACGGTGCATGCCGATGTCAGTTCCACTCAGCAATCGATTCGAACGCCGTCGTACCGAGACCCGGCAGGCACTCGTCCGCGCCGCGCGGCAGATCCTGGCCGAGTCCGGCGACACCAGCGCCAGCATCCGGGCCATCGCCGAGCGCGCCGACGTGGGGTTCGGCTCCTTCTACAACCACTTCGGCTCCAAGCCGGACCTGTTCGACGCCGCCGTCGACGATGCGATGGAGGAGTTCGGCCAAGCCATCGACGACCGCCTCCACGGCATCGACGATCCCGCAGAGCGTCTCGCCGGAGGTGTACGGCTCAGCACACGCCTGGCCGAGTCATACCCGGAGATCATGCGGATCCTGTGCCACAGCGAGCTCGGCCGCATATGGGCCGGCAGGGGACTGGCTCCCCGGGCCAGACGCGACGTGGAGCAGGGCATCGTCGCAGGCCGCTTCATCGTCGTCGACCCGGTCATCGCCCTGTCCGCGCTCAACGGCAGCCTGCTGGCGCTTCTGGAGCTGTGGTTCAGCAAGCCCCAGGCCGACATCGACCAGGCCGCCGGCACCATGGCCGAGATGCTCCTGCACATGCTCGGCTTCTCCCTGGACGAGGCCCGCGACGTCGCCCGGGGCCCCCTCCCCGCTGCCGTGTGAAGAGGACCTTGTGCCCGCCCGTCCGCTGACGGGCGTCGACCGCGTACCGCGCGCCGAGCAGCCGAGGCAGTCCGAGTGCGGTGGTCCTCACGCGGGACATGGGTCGGGCCTTCACGCCTGCCTGCCGTCCCGGGTGCCGCCACGCGGATTCATAGTTCGACGGTCAGGTGGCGGGGGCCGCGGAGCATGGCGTTCTGCCGGTACGGAGGCGGGTCCTCGACCAGGCGCGCCGTGCCCAGGCGGGGGATCAGCGCGCCGAGCGCGGCCTGGGCTTCGATGCGCGCCAGCGGTGCGCCGTAGCAGAGATGGATACCGCTGCCGAAGCCGAGGTGCTCGTTGCCCGGTCGGGTCGGGTCGAAGCGGTCGGGGTCCTGGAACCGTTTGGGGTCGCGGTTGCCCGATGCCAGCGCCAGGATGACGGAGGTCCCTTCGGGCAGGGTGGTGCCGGCGACGTCGATGTCGGTGCGGGGGATGCGCTCGCGCATGTGGACCGGGGGCTCGTAGCGCAGCAGTTCCTCGATCGCCCGCGGGAGCAGGTCGGGTTCTTTGTGCAGGTGGTCGAGATGCTCGCGGTGGCGGAGCAGGGTGAGTACGCCGTTGGCGATCAGGTTGACCGTGGTCTCGTGGCCGGCGATCAGCAGCAGCACGCCGGTCTCGGCGAGCTCCTCGTGGGTGAGCCGCAGTGCCGGGTCCGGCTCGTTGATGAATGCGGAGAGCATGTCGTCGCCCGGGTTGCCACGGCGTTGCTCGGCGAGGTTCACCAGGTACTGCCCCATCTCGCTCCGAGCTTGATCGCCCGCGCGGTCCCGCTCGGCGGAGGCCTGGTCTCCGGGCCTGACGTCGGCGGCGGCGACGATCGCGTCGGACCATTCCCGGAACAGCGGCTCGTCCTCGCGCGGCACGCCGAGCAGGCGGCAGATCACCGTGACGGGCAGCGGGTAGGCGAAATCGTCGACGACGTCGAGCTGCCGGCCCGCCTCGAAGCCCTCCATCAGTTCCTCGGTGATCCGGGCGATCTCGCCCCGCATGGCGTCGACCCGGCCCGGGCTGTGCGGCGGGCCGAACGGCCGCATGGCCAGCCTGCGCAGCCTGTGGTGCTCGGGGTCGTCGAGCCGCAGGAACGGCAGTCTCCCGGCCGTCTCGCCACGGCTGCGCGGATCCGCGCTCATCCGCGGGTCGTGGAGCAGAGCGGCGATCTCGTGGTAGGTGCCGATCAGGTAGCTGCCGTCTGCCTGGCGCACCACGGGGCCGGCCTCGCGGAGCTCCGCGTACAGCGGGTAGGGGTTGGGGCGGCTGGCGTAGTCGGTGATCCGTTCCAGGAGGGTGTCGGCGGTCATGATGAAGCTCCTCGGGGGCGGCGGAACGGTCAGCCGGTGGGCGGCACCACGGTCAGCCGGCGGTCCGGCAGGTAACCGGTGAGCGCCACGGTGGGGCCGTGGGACAGCCCCTTCGGGTCCGGAACATCGGAGGGAACCGGGACTTCGGCCGCGAGTGGACGGTCCGTCGCGCCGGGCGCGGGCGGGAACGGGGCGGCGGTCTCGATCAGGTGCGCGTAGTAGTCGAGCGACTTGGCCATGTCGACGGTGACCGCGGCGGTGACCCGCCCCTGGTAGCCGTAGACCAACGCCAGACGGCGCTCTTCGAGCGAACCCTGTGCGATGACCACGTGGTCGGAGAAGGTGGGCACACCCACCGACTTGATGTTGAGCCCGAACTGACTCGACCAGAAGGTGGGGAGGGCGAGGTGCGGACGGCGCAGCGGCCCCGGACTGACCATGTTGTGGGCCGCCACCTCGGCTTGGGCGACCGCGTTGCCCCAGTGCTCCAGTGAGAGCATCTGGTATCCGAACAGCGGGTGTGGGAAGCGGGAGACGTCACCGGCCACGAAGATGTCGTCGGTGACGATTCCGTACATGTTGAAGGCGCGGCACCCGGCGTCGCAGGCGATCCCGCGCGGGCCCGCCGCCAGCCCGGACTCGGCCAGCCACTCCACGTTGCGGATCGCCCCCAGGGCCACGACGCACACGTCCGCCTCGACGCGGCTGCCGTCGGACAGGTCGGCACCGGTGAAGCTGCCGTTCCCGCGCAGGGCGGTGACCGTCGCCCCGGTGCGCAGGTCCACGCCGTGGTTGCGTTGCATGGCGGCCGCGAGCTTCGCCAGGGTGCCGCCGAGCGCGCCCACCAGGGGGGCGGGGCCGCGTTCGGTGACCGTGACCTCAATGCCCCGTTCCCGGCAGGCCGATGCGATCTCCGATCCGGTGAAACCGCCACCGATCACCAGCACGCGCCGCGGCCCCGCAGCCAGCCGAGCGCTCAGCCCCTCGGCGTCATCGCGGGTGCGCACGGTGAACACCCCGTCCAGGGCGGCCTCCTCCGGGTTGGGCCAGGGCCGCGCCCGGGTCCCGGTGGCGATCAGCAGCCGGTCGTACGGCAGTGACTCGCCGCCGTCCAGCACCACCCGCTTCGCGAGCGGGTCCAGCCCGGTGGCGCGTACTCCCAGCCGCCATTCGGCGTCCGGGTCCCGGCGCATCGGCAGCCCGGTGCTGTCCGCCGTCGCCTGGCCGAGCAGCACCTGTTTGGACAGTGGCGGCCGGTCGTAGGGGGGATGGGGCTCATCGCCCACCACGGTCAGGGAGCCGGTGAAGCCCTCCTCGCGCAGCGCCTCCGCGGCCCTCAACCCGGCCAGCGATGCGCCGACGACGACGATACGGCCGTCCCGCAGATCACCGGGCACCACCGCTCACCTCCTCGCCGAGGAGGATCGCCTGGACCGGACACGCTGCCGCGGCTTGGCGTACGCGCTCCAGCTGATCCTCGGGAACGGCTGGGCCGTACAACAATCCCTCCTCCCCGTGCAGCTCGAACACCTCCGGGGCGAGGAAAACGCACTGCGCGTAGCCCTGGCAGCGGGTGAGGTCCACGACGATCTGCATGGCGAGCCACTCCCTGAGTCGTACGGGCTCCCCCTTACCTTTCTACGCCGGTGCCGCATCAGGTGCTCGGTCAGCCGCTGCTCCCGGATTCCCGCCTGCCGGCGGTCCATGGCCTAGCGGCGTGCAGCAGCGGGCCTGCACGGCTCCGCCTATCATGCAAAGGGGCGGACGACTCCGCGGAGCGAGCGCAGCGGATGGCCAGTGGCGAGGATCTGCAACCCGCTGCCGTCCAGGAGCTGCTGGATCAGACAGTGGCCAGGACGGTGGCCGGGACGGGTGCGCACGCGGGGGCGCTCTTCCTGCTCGAGCCCGGCGGCGAAGTCCTGGTTCTCGACGCGAGCCTCGGAATGCCCACCGGGTTCGTCGGTCTGCTGCGACGCCTACGGGTGGCTGCCGCATCCGATGGCCCACTTGCCGAGGCGATACTCCAGCGGCGCCCGGTGTGGGTCGGTTCCGGTGAAGAGTTCGCCCGTCGCTATCCCCAGCTGGCCCTGACCTTCCCGTTTGTGGGTGCCGTTGCAGCGGCCCCGCTCGTGGCCGACTCCCGCGTCTGGGGCGCCGTGCTGGTGCTGTTCTCTCAGAAATCGCCCGCGCCGGATGCGCGCGCACACGGCCGGTTGACCACCGCGGCCCGCTGTATGGCCCTGCTGCTCCAGGACGCTGCCGAGACGGGGCACCCCTTGCAGCCCGGGCTCGCGGCGCGTCTCCTGCCCCCGACGCCGGCGCATCGCTCGGCACCGGCTCATGCTCAGGCCGCAGTCGACTTCGTATCCGCGCTTCCCGAAGGGGCGTGCAGAATCGACGTGCGGGGGCGGACCACTTTCGTCGACCACACTGCGGCCGACCTGCTGGGCGAGAGCATCCCGCACCTGCTGGGTGTCCGCTTGTGGGAAGCCGTGCCGTGGCTGGCCCACGCTCCGCACCGACTGCGGTACCAGGCGGCACTCGCGAGCCAGCTCCCGACATCCTTCACGCGGTGAAACAGCCCCCTACCGGCGGGGAGCTGCTGTTCCAGCTGTATCCGGACCGCACCGGCGTGAGCTTGCGCATCTCTGCCCCGGCCGGCGCTGCCCACAGCCAGGACGAACTGGCCATCGGTACCGGGCCGGCGCCCCGCCCCGCCGGCCTTGATGCCCACTACCACATGATGCGGCTCTCGGGCGGCCTGGCCGCGGCGGCGTCCGCCGAGGAGGTCGTGGACCTGGTGGCCGGACACCTACTGGTCACCCTGCACGCGCAGGCCTTCGCCCTGCTGGTCGCGGAGGCGGGCCGGGTACGAGTCGTCGGCCAGCACGGCTTCAGCCCTGAGCTGGTCGACCTGGTCGACCACGCTCCGCTCGCCTGCGACCTACCGCTCCCCGGGCTGACCACCGGCGCACCGTTCTGGGGGCTGACCCAGGGGGTGCCGTCCTTCTTCGCCGATCGGGACGAGCTGCGTGCGGTGTATCCCGAGAGCGCGGCCATCGACGACGGTCTGGGTGCGTGGGCATGGCTGCCGTTCATGGCCTCCGGCCAGTACTTCGGAGTCTGCGTGGTCGGCTACCGGCAACCCCGCTCCTTCACGTTGCAGGAGCGCGCCACCCTCACCGCCATCAGTGCCCTGATCTCCCAGTCCCTGGACCGCGCCCGGCAGTACGACGCCAAGCACCAGCTGGCGGAGGGGCTCCAGGCCGGCCTGCTCCCCCGTACGCTGCCGACGATGCACGGCCTGGACGTGGCCGCCCGCTATCTGTCCGCCAGTCATGGCATAGAGGTGGGCGGCGACTTCTACGACCTCATCCGTCTGTCGGACACCGAAGTCGCCGCCGTCATCGGCGATGTGCAGGGCCACGGTGTCAGCGCCGCCGGCCTGATGGGCGAGGTGCGCACAGCGGTCCACGCCTACGCCGTCGCGGGCGCACCCTCGGGCGAAGTCCTGGCCCGCACCAACCACTTGTTCAACGACCTCGACCCCGGCCTGCTCGCCAGCTGCCTGTACGCACACATCGATCCGGTCCGCCACATGGCCCAGTTGGCCACTGCAGGCCACTGCCCGCCCCTGCTGCGCCGCCCCGACCTGCACACCGAGGTCCTGGCCGCACCGCCAGGCCCTCTGCTGGGCGTCGAGCCCACGGCGGAGTACCCCACCGCCGACATCCCCCTGCCACCCGGCGCCCTCCTGGTCCTCTACACCGACGGACTCGTCGAAATCCCCGGCACCGACCACGACACCGCCCTCACCGACCTGGCGGCGGTCCTGTCCGAAGCCACCGGCCCGCTGGAGCGCATCGCCGACAGACTCATCGCCCACGCCCAGCCATCGGGCGATCGTGCCGACGACACCGCTCTGCTGCTTCTGAAGGCCTGTTGAGGCGGGCGGGCCGGAGCCGCGCTGCTTCGGCTCCGGCCCTCGTGAGTGAGCAGCCCAGTACCGCCGTCCATTGTGGGCGCTCGCTTTTCCATACGTTGTATGGTATCAATGAGAATGTATCCATACAGTGTATGGAAACCCGATGCTGAGTGCTGTCGGCGATCAACTGCCGTGATCGCCGATCACGCCACCCGAAGGAGACCACCATGAAGAAGCTTGCGAAGCGTGTTTCTCTCGCTGCCGCCTCCGCCGTGGTCGCGGGCGCAGCCGTTGTCGGTGCCTGCGGCACCGCCACGGCCGCGACTTCCGCATCCACGCATGTTCAGCGCTCGGTCGTCAGCGTCAAGGCCGACGACCACCGCTGGGACAACGGCGTCGGCTACCTGCGCAACGTCGAAGAGGGCTACTGCTGGGACGGGAACCGCGGCTGGCACTACTGCTGGACCGGATACCGAGGCCAGGAGCACGGCGACCGCTTCACCGATGCGGTCCGGTACGGCCGTGACAGTCACTCCTACCGCTGGGACGACAAGGAAAGCGACTGGAAGTACGTCAGGTCCTACCGGTAGGCCCGGGCGTGTCCGACCAGGGCTGAAGCCGGCCGAACTGTGGCCGTGGCGGATCAGCCCAGGGCGCGGTCCAGATTGAAGGCTGCGCTGATGAGGGCGAGGTGGGTGAAGGCCTGAGGGAAGTTGCCCAGTTGCTCACCGGTGTGGCTGATCTCCTCGGCGTACAGGCCGAGATGGTTGGCGTAGGTGAGCATCTTCTCGAAAGCCAGGCGGGCCTCCTCCAGGCGTCCGGCACGGGCGAGGGCTTCGACGTACCAGAAGGAGCAAATGGAGAAGGTGCCCTCCTCGCCTTCCAGGCCGTCGAGGCCGGCCCTGGGGTCGTAGCGCCGGACCAGGGAGTCGGACACCAGCTCGCTGCCGAGGGCGTCGAGGGTGGACAGCCACACGGGGTCGGTGGGGGAGATGAACTTGGTCAGCGGCATCATCAGCACCGCGGCGTCCAACACGTCGCCGTCCTCGTACTGGACGAACGCCCGCCGGGTGGGCGACCAGCCCTTGTCCATGATCCGCCAGTAGATCGTGTCCCGGACCCGGCTCCAGCGGTCGAGCCGGGCCGGCAGGCCGCGGCGCAGGGCCATACGGATGGCGCGTTCGATGGCCACCCAGCACATCAGGTGGGAGTAGAGGAACTTCCTGCGCCCGCCGCGGGTCTCCCACACGCCCTCATCGGGCTGGTCCCAGTGCTCACAAACCCAGTCCACCAGGGCGCACACTGCGCGCCAGTGGCCGCTGGAGAGAGGCCGACACCACTTGTCATACAGGTACACGGAGTCGAGCAGGGCGCCGTAGATGTCGAGCTGCAACTGGGCGGCGGCGTCGTTGCCGACCCGCACGGGAGCCGAGCCCCGGTAGCCCTCCAGATGAGGCAGCTCCCGTTCGGGCAGCTCGGAGCGTCCGTCGATGCCGTACATGATCTGCAGCGGCCCGGACGGCCCACTCCCGCGCCGCGCGATGTGCTGGGTGAGGAACCCCATGGAAGCCTCGGCCTCCTCGGCGAAGCCGAGCCGGAGCAGCGCGTAGACGGCGAACGCCGAGTCGCGCACCCACGCGTAGCGGTAGTCCCAGTTGCGGCCGCCGCCGATCTGTTCCGGGAGGCTGGTGGTGGGGGCCGCCACGATCGCACCGGTGGGGGCGTAGGTGAGCAGCTTGAGGGTGAGGGCGGAACGGTGCACCATCTCCCGCCAGCGGCCGCGGTAGCGGGACTGCTGCAGCCAGCGCCGCCAGAAGGCGACTGTGGCCACGAATTCACCCTCGGCCTCGGCGCGCGGGTGACGGAGCGGCGGAGTGCCGTCGCTGACCCGGTCGAGGGCGAAGACCACCGTCTCGCCCTGGGAGAGTTCGAACTCCGTCCACACGTCGTTCTCGTCGTTCTCCAGCGGCATCGTGGCTGTCAGCGTCATCGACAGGTCCTGGGAGGTGAACAGGGCAGCCCGGCCCAACATCCGCACGGTGTGCGGATGCGCGCCGTATCCGAAACGGGGGGCCACCCGGGCCCGGAACGGGATCCTTCCGCGGACGCACACCACCCGCCGGATCAGCCTGTGGCGGTCGGACGGGCCGGCCTCGGCCACGGGCATGAAGTCCTGGGTCTCCCCCAGCCCGTCCTCGGTGAAGAACCGGGTGATCAGCACATTGGTGTCAGGGAAGTAGAACTGCTTGGTGTCGGCGGGGACCGCTGGTGACAACTCGAAGGCCCCGCCCTGGTCCGCGTCCAGAAGGGCGGCGAACACACTGGGGGAGTCGAAGGAGGGGCAGCAGTACCAGTCGATGGTCCCGTCGGTGCCCACCAGGGCCGCCGTGTGGAGATCCCCGATCAAGCCGTGATCAGCGATGGGCAAGTATCGGGCGGACCTGGCCCGCGTCACTGTTCCGGGCATCGCAGCAGCCTTCCTGTGCTCCTGCCTCTTCTTGCTTCCTTCCCTGTAGCTGGGGTATCAGACCAGCCCGGCGGGGGCTTCGGCGGACCAGGGGTCCACTCCCGCGGAGCCGATGCTTTCGTCATGCCCCCTCGCGGACTCGGGCGGCATGGCTTTCGACGCCGGCGATCGCCGCGTCCAGCGCACAGCTGAACATCGTGTCGATCATGTCCTTCGGCGGTGAGGGCGGGTCTTCCCCGTCGGGGCCGGGGGGTGTCGGCGGGAGGGTCGTCCATCGCTGCAGCGATCCGGTCAGTTCGCTGACCAGCAGACCCGTGAACACGGCGCACAGGGTCGCAGCCACACGCGGGATCTCCGACACCGGCAGTTTTGCGGCCGACAGGATGTCGATGAGTCCCTGCCAGAAGGGGTCCTCCGGCTGGATGTAGTCGGCACGCGTGAACGAGTACCCCATCAGTTTCGGGTGACGGCGGCACAGTTCGCGGAAGTCCAACGCAAGTTGGCGTAGACGCTCCTGCCAGGGGATGTCCTCCCGCTCCCCGGCGCGGAACTGTGAGCCGACGCGCTGGGCCACCCCGCGCAGCACGGCGTCCTTGTTCGGCACGTGGTGGTAGAGCGACATGGGGTTCGCGTCCAGCGCGGCCGCCAGCTTGCGCATGGTGAGGGCTTCTACCCCGTCGGCGTCGATGAGCTGCAGCGCCGTGGCGTGGATGCCGTCCTTGGTGAGCGGTACGTCCCTCTTTCTCGTCCCCCGGGGAGCCTTCTTTCGAATTTCCATACGACGTATGGTACCACTTGAAGTAGTTCCCTACGGCGTATGGAAATCGGAGCGCTGCCGCGCTTCCACCTGGACTCGCAGAGGTTCGCCGTGGAGGAAGTCCCCGTCCCCGTGCCCGGTTCGGGCGAGGTACTCGTCGAGGTGAAGGCTGCAGGCGTCTGTCTCTCGGACGTCCACCTGATCGACGGATCCCTTCCCCCGCTTTTCCTGAACTCCGACGCCGTCACCGTCGGCCACGAGGTATCCGGTGTGATCCACACTCTCGGCCCCGACCTCAAGCGGGGCTTGCCCGTCGGCACCCGCGTCACCCTGGAGGCGGGACAGAGCTGCGGGCAGTGCGAGGGCTGCGCGCGCCGCCGCTCCTGCACCCGGGTCCTCACCCGCGGCATCGACTACGACGGCGGCTGGGCCCAGTACACGATCGCCCGCGAGGACACCCTCATCCCATCCCCGACGATCTCCCCTTCGACCAGGCCGCGATCATTCCCGACGCGGTCTCCACCCCCTACGCCGCCGTCGTCGCCACCGCCGGGGTCCGCCCCGCCCAGTCCGTCGGCGTCTGGGGCGTGGGCGGTGTCGGTGCCCACAACGTTCGCGTCGCCCGCCTGGTCGGCGCCGCGCCGATCATCGCGGTCGACCCGCTGCCCGGCGCGCGTGAGCGCGCCCTGGCCTTCGGCGCGGACTTCGCCCTGAACCCGGCCGCCCCCGACTTCGCCGACCGGGTGCGTGCGGTCACCGGCGGGCGGGGCCTGGACTTCGCCTTCGACTGTGCAGGCGTGCCCGCCGTCCGTGAGCAGGCCGCTGCCGTGCTCGGCCTGAACGGGGTCCTGATCCTGGTCGGCATCAGCCCCAGGCCGATCACCATCAGCGAGGGCCTGACCTTCAACTACCTGGGCAAGCAGGTGCGCGGCCACTACGGCGGCACACCCGAGTCCGTGACCGAGTTGGTCCGGCTGGCGGAGGTCGGCCGGCTCGACCTGGCCCCCTCCATCACCGACCACATCCCGCTTGCCGAGGCCGCCGACGCGGTCAGCCGTCTGGAGAACAAGATCGGCGACCCGATCCGCTTCATCCTCGTCCCCTGACACCTGGACGGAAAGTCCCTCAGGACCACCCTCGGGCAGGGGTGAGTGGGCGCCGGTGCTTGAGGGAGCACCGGCGCCCACGGTCTTTCGCCCCGAGGCGGGCCCGTGAGGTCTTTCGTGTCGATGAGGGCGTCGTTCAGTGCCGGTGCGCAAGGGCTCGGGTCCTTCCGGACGCCGGGCCCCCGGGCTGTGGTCGAAGCTCTCAGTCCAGCCCGGGCAGTGGGCGCCGGGTGACCTCGTGGGCGTCGTCCGGGGGAACGCCGAGCATGCGCAGGACCATTTCCGCGAGGTCTGAGGCGGCCTCGTCCCCGTCGAGGTCGGGGCGGTCCAGTCGCAGCGCAACGAGGGACATCAGGGTGCCGCCCACCGCGGACAGGGCGGTGGTCGCGTTGCCGCAGGTGAAGCGGCCCGACGCGATGCCGATCTCCAAGTCGCGCAAGGCTCGCGGCGACAAGCCGTGGACGGAGTGGATGTGGGCCAGACCGCGGTCACGCAGGATGCGCAGGAGTTCCGGGTGGGAGTCGGTCAACCGGGCGGTGAGGCGGAAACCCGCCGCGACGAGCTCGGCCGGGTCGTCGATCCCTTGTACGCGCTCGTCGATGACCTGGCCGAACTCCTCCAGGGCGTCCGTCACCGCGGCGTCGAACAACTCGGTCTTGGACTCGAAGTGGTTGTAGAAGGAGCCGAAACCCACGTCCGCGCGCTCGGCGATGGCCTGGATGCTGGCGCTGGTGTCCCCGGTTTCCGCGAGGATCTGCCGGGCCGCACGGACGAGCGCCTGACGGGTCTCGGCACGGCGCCGTTCGAAGCGGTTCTTGGGCGGAGCTGACGTCGGCATACGGCGAGTGTAACAACCGCCGCGATGAGTCTGCCATTACTGATGAAGTCCTCAATTATTTTGGCTACCTCTATTGACGATGAGGAACGGCAAAGTTGATGATTTCATCATTACGGCAGTGTTGCTTGGAGGGCACGATGTCCCGAATCCCCGTTAACAAGGGTGGTCCTCTGACCCCCCACCAAGACCTCCACAGTGAGCACGGGGCCCTTCGCGGCGAGCATCCCGGGCGCTCGCGGAACCCGATGATCAAAGTGGCGGACCTGGCCTGGCTGGAGTTCGAGAAGCCGGACCTGGACCGGGCCGAGGTCTTCGCGCGCGACTTCGGGTTCGCGATCGCCGCCCGCACCGAGGGGGAGCTGTGGCTGCGCGGCACGTTCGCGGGCCCACCCTGCATGGTCATCCGGCGTGGGCGCTCGTCCCGCTTCGTCGGGCCGGCGTTCCGCGCGGCCGAGCGGGCCGATCTCGACCGGCTGGCCCGCGCCACCGGCAGTACCGTCCGGGACATCGACGTGCCGGGCGGTGGACGATCGGTCGCCCTGCTCGATCCCTCGGGCCTTCCGGTACGGGTCGTGCACTGCGCCGAACAGTTGCCGAGGCTGTCCGAGCAGCCCCCGCTGCTCCTCAACACCGGCACCGAACCCCGCCGTATCAACATCACCCAGCGTCCGCCCCGCGAGCCGTCCCGTATCCAGCGCCTCGGCCATGTGGTGCTGGAGACACGGGTGTTCGCCCGCACATTGGACTGGTACCTGGACACCCTCGGGATGATCGTGTCCGACTTCCTGTTCCTGGACGGGCAGCGCGAGCGCGGTCCGACGATGGCGTTCATCCGCTGTGACCAGGGCAGCGTGGCGGTCGATCACCACACGCTGGCGATGCATCTGGGGCCGGGGACCGGGTATGTCCACTCCGCCTACCAGGTGACCGACCTGGACGCGATCGCCGGAGGCGGGGAGTACCTGGCCGAGCGCGGCTACCGGCGCAGCTGGGGGATCGGCCGGCACATCCAGGGCAGCCAGCTCTTCGACTACTGGCGGGACCCCGACCACTTCATGCTGGAGCACTTCGCCGACGGTGACCTGTTCTCCTGCGACCTCGAACCCGGGTGGGCGCCCATGTCGGCGAGCGGACTGGCCCAGTGGGGCCCGCCGGTCACGCGTGACTTCCTGGGCGCCAACCCGTCCCCCGCCAAGCTGCGCGAGGTCATGACGGCCCTGCGCGGCGACAACGAACTCGACCCCGCACGCCTGCTGGGCCTGATGAAAGCGATGAGCTCATGAGCACCAACGTTCTGCGTACCCCCGACGGCTGGTGGGTCGTCCGGGACGAGCGCGCCGTCCGCATCGACACCAAGGCCGCCACCACCGCCGAGCTCCTCGCCGACAGGGACGCGGTCCGCGAGGCAGCCTCTTCGGCCGAGGACGGCACGCCCGTCGCCGACCTGGTGACGCTGCCGCCCGTCACCACTCCCTGCCGGGTGGTCGCCCAGATGGTCAACTACCGCAGTCACGCCCGCGATTCCGGTTTCACCGGTGACATCCCGCCGACCTTCTTCCGCAAGGCGTCCGGCTCGATCAGCGGCCCCCACGACACGATCGTCCGCCCCGCGCACGTGAACTTCCTCGACTACGAGGTGGAACTCGGCCTTGTCATGGGCGCCCCCCTGCCCGTCGGCACCGTGGTCGAGGAGCGGGACCTGCCGCGCTACGTCGCCGGGCTCTTGCTGACCAACGACGTCAGCGCCCGCGACGTCCAGCTGACCAAGACCCAGTTCTACGAGAGCAAGTCCTACCCGACCTTCACCCCGACGGGCCCGTACCTGGCGCTGCTGGAGCCCGAGGACTTCGCCCATCTGCTGAACCTGCGGCTGCGGCTGAACGTCAACGGCGTACCGCGCCAGGACCGCACGCTCGCCGACATGATCGTACGGCCCGCGCAGGCGCTCACCCTGCTCGCCCGATTCCAGACCCTCGACCCGGGCGACCTGCTGCTGACCGGCACCCCCGGCGGCACGGCCCTGAAGGCCCCGCCGAAGCCGGTCGCGAAGATCAGTGCGCTGTTGCCGCCCGCAGTGAGGTGGAAGGCGTTCTTCAAGGGCCAGGCAAAGAACCCCCTCTACCTGCGCGACGGCGACCTCATCACCGCCACGATCGCCACCCCGGACGGGCGGATCGACCTCGGTGAGCAGCGGACCGCCGTGGCGGACGCGAGGTGAGCGCCGAAGCCCGGAGACCGGTGGTGATCATCGGCGCGGGACCGGTCGGGGTCACGGCCGCCCTCCTGCTCGCCCGGCACGGGGTACGCAGCCTGCTCCTCGAACGCCACCGGGACATCTACCCCCTGCCACGCGCCGTCGTCGCGGACGACGAGATCTGCCGGATCCTGCAGAGCGTCGGCATCCACGAGGAGTTCGCAGCCGTCTCGCGCCCGGCGCCGGGCCTGCGGCTCCTGGATCCCCGGCGCCGCCTGATCACCGAGTTCCCGCGATCCCTGCAGGGCCACCACGGCTTCGCGCAGACCAACATGTTCGACCAGCCCGAGCTGGAGCGCCTGCTGCGGCGCGCCTTGGCGCGCCGCCCCGAATGCGAGTTGTGGGGCGGCGTGGAGGCCGTGTCCGTCACGCAGCCCGCCGACGGGACGGCTCCGGTGCGGGTGACCTTCCGCCGCGACGGCAGCGACGAGGAGGAGCACCTCTGGGCCGACGCCGTCCTCGGCTGCGACGGTGCGGGCAGCCTCACCCGGGAGGCCATCGGTGCCGCCTGGGAGGACCTGCACTTCGAGGAGAGCTGGCGGGTCATCGACGTGCGCACCAGCCGCCGGGTGAACAGCTGGGAGGGAGCCGAGCAGATCTGCTGCGCCACCCGTCCGGCCACCTACATGCGGGTCGGCGAGGACCGCTACCGCTGGGAGTTCCGGCTGGACGACGACGAGCGCCTGGACGGCGCGGAGGGCCGGGAGCGCCTGCGCGAGCTGGTCGCCCCCTGGGTGGACCTGCCGTCCGACGGGTCGGAGGACAATGACTTCGAGGTGATCCGGCAGGCGCAGTACACCTTCCGGGCCCGCCTCGCCGACCGCTGGCGCCAAGGGCGCGTCTTCCTGCTGGGCGACGCCGCCCACCTCACCCCGCCCTTCGTCGGGCAGGGCCTGTGCGCCGGCCTGCGCGACGCCTACAACCTCACCTGGAAACTCGCCCGCGTCCTGCGACAGGGCGCACACGACGGACTGCTGGACACCTACGAGCACGAACGCAAGCCGCACGCACGCCACCTGATCCGCGTCGCGGTCGCCGTGGGCTGGGCCATGACCGGTGGCCAGGGCCGCGGTGCGGCATTCCGCCGGACTCTCGTGGGAACGGCCTGCCGCATCCCCGGCGTGACCGCGGCAGTGAGCCGTGACCTCAGCCCCGCTCTGACCGCCGGCCCACTGGTACGGCGTCAACCCCGGATGGCCGGCCGGACACTGGCCGGAACGTTCTGCCCGCAGCCCTGGGTACGGCACGACGGCGGGGTGGTCCGCCTCGATGACGTCCTCGGAAACTCGTTCGCCGTCCTGACCGCTGTGCCGCCCACAGCGCGGATGACGGCCGTGGCCACGGCCCTGGGCGCACCGCCCATCCACGTCGACGACCTGGGCGACGACGGCACTCTGGCGGCCTGGCTGGCAGGCGGCCGCTCGGACGCCGTCCTGCTGCGTCCGGACCGCGTCGTGATGGACACCGTCCCCGCCGGCACCGGCGACTTCACGGGCACCGCCGCCTGGGCACCCCTGCTGCACACGGGCCGCCGTAAGCCTGATGCCCGGGCCGTTCCCCCGCCGAGGAGCACCACACCATGACCACCCCGCACCCCACGCCGTACCCGGCACCCTTCTTCACTCCCGACCCGAACGCGGCCGCCCGCAGCCGCGTCGCGGACTTCGCCCGATGGGCCGCACGTCACCAGGGCGCCGAGGGAGTTGACGAGCCCACCGACTACGAGGCTCTGCACCGCTGGTCCGTCACCGACCTCGAAGGATTCTGGGAGGCGGTGTGGCAGTACTTCGACATCGACTCAACGACTCCGTACGAAAACGTGCTGGCCGAGGAAACCATGCCCGGCGCACGCTGGTTCCCGGGCGCCACTCTCAACTACGCCCACCACGCGGTGCGCAACCTGCACCCGGACGCGCCCGCGATCACCGCGCTGGACGAGACCGGAGCCGGCTACGAGATCACGGGCCGACAGCTGCGCGCCCAGGTCGCCTCCGTCGCCGCCACCCTGCGCGACCTGGGCGTCGGACAGGGCGACCGGGTAGTGGGCTACCTGCCCAACACCCCCCACGCCGTCATCGCCTTCCTCGCCACCGCCAGCATCGGCGCGGTGTGGTCGGTATGCGGCCAGGACTACGCACCCAAGGCCGCCGCCGACCGCTTCGCCCAGCTCGAACCGGCCGCGCTCATCACCGCGGACGGCTACCTCTTCAACGGGACCACGCACGACCGCCGTACCGCCTCGCTCGAGCTGGCCGCCGCCCTGCCGACGCTGAAGGGCACGGTGCTCGTGGAGCACGTGGGCCTCACCTGGCCCGAAGGCCAACCCTCGGGGCTGGTGGTTGCCTGGGAGGAAGCGGCCACCCGCGTCGAACACCTCGCCATCACCCCGGTGCCGTTCGACCACCCGCTGTGGGTCGTGTTCTCCTCCGGCACCACCGGCCTGCCCAAAGGCATCGTCCACGGGCACGGCGGCGTCCTGCTGGAGCACCTCAAAACCCTCGGCCTGCACTGCGACCTGGGCGTCGGGGACCGGCTGCTGTGGTACACCACCACCCACTGGATGATGTGGAACCTGGTCGTCTCCACCCTGCTGACCGGAGCCACCACCTGCACCTACGACGGCAGCCCCGCGCCGCAGACCCGCCCGGACATCCTGTGGGAGCAGGCGGCCCGCCACCGCGTCACCGTCTTCGGCACCAGCCCCCAGTACCTGCTGGCCATGGCCAAACTGGGCATCGAACCCTCCGCGCACGATCTGTCCGCCGTCCGTGTCATCGGATGCACCGGCTCCGCCCTGCCCGCATCCACCTACCCGTGGGTCCGTGACCACGTGGGCGAAGGCATCCAACTGGCCTCCACCAGCGGCGGCACGGACGTCGTCTCCGGCTTCGCCGGAAGCGCACCCACGACCTCCGTCTGGGCAGGGGAGTTGTCCGCCCCCAACTTGGGCGTGGCACTGGCCGCCTACGACTCCGAGGGCACGCCGGTTCGCGACCAGGTCGGCGAACTCGTCGTCACCCGGCCCATGCCGTCGATGCCGCTGTACTTCTGGAACGATCCTGACGGCAGCCGCTACCGCGACGCCTACTTCGGCGCCTACCCGGGCGTGTGGCGGCACGGGGACTGGATCACCCACACCTCCCACGGCTCGCTCATCGTCCACGGCCGCTCCGATGCCACCCTCAACCGCAACGGCGTGCGCCTGGGCAGCGTCGACGTCCACGACATCGTCGAACGCCTCTCCGAGATCACCGAGGCCCTCGTCATCGGCGCGGAGGAACCCGACGGCGGCTACTGGATGCCGCTCTTCGTGGTCCTCGCCGAAGGGACCGTCCTGGACGACGGGCTGCGCGACCGGATCCGCGACGCGATCCGCGCCGGCGCCTCACCCCGCCACGTCCCCGACGAGATCCTCGCCGTACCGGCCCTGCCTCACACGAAAACCGGCAAGAAGCTCGAGGTTCCCGTCAAACGGCTCCTTCAAGGCGCTGCCGCCGAGCAGGTCCTCAACCCCGGAGCCGTCGACAACCCCGAACTGATCGCCTACTTCGCCCGTTTGGGCGCGGAGCGCAAGAAGCGGTCGACAGACCACACATGACCGTCGGAGCGGAGACCCTGCCCCGACACCACACCATCCCCACACCGAAGCAAGAGAGAGACCGTGAGCATCACCGACCGCGAACAACAGCCCCTCGATGTCCTTGACGATGCCGGGCGAAAGATCCTCTTCACCGAAGCCCGCACCGCGAACACGTTCGCCACCACGGCTGTCACCGACGACGAACTCGCCACGATCTGGGAGCTCGCCCGCTGGTCGCCGAGCGCAGCCAACGGCCAGCCGCTGCGTGTCCTCTTCGTGCGCACCCGTGAGGGCAAGGAGCGACTGGTCCGGCATCTCGACGAGGGCAACAGGGCCAAGACCCTCAGTGCGCCGGCCGTGGCGATCCTCGCGTACGACGTCGACTTCCACGACCAGATGCCGACCGTCTTCCCGGCCCGCGGCGAGATGCTGCGAGCGGCGTTCGCCGACCAGACCGAGAAGCGCGAAAGCATCGCGGGCTACAACTCCGCACTCCAGACGGGGGTTTTCCTTCTCGCGGTGCGCGCGGCGGGCCTCGCCGCCGGCCCCATGGCGGGCTTCGACAGGGCCGGCGTGGACGAGGAGTTCTTCACGGGTACCAGCTGGCGTTCACATCTGGTGGTCAACATCGGTCATCCCGGTGCCGACCCGTGGTTCCCGAGGCTGCCCCGCGTCCCCGTTGAGGACGCCGTCGCCTGGGCCTGACGACCCGGTCGGTCCCCAGCACCGTTGCAGCTGCGCCCGCCCGTGCCGCCAGGAGCGGCACGGGCGGGCGATGGGGGAGGGGCACTACCGCTGTCAGTCGGCCCGCTGTTCGGCCGGCCGCAGCCCAGCGGTCCACTTCTCCTCGATCCGCCCGAACTTCCACACGGCCAGCGCTGTACCCCACGTGGCAAAGAAGAGACCGACGATGACGAAGCCGATGATGTTGAGGTCCAGGCCACCGACCCAGGCCCAGAACGCGCCGTGCAGGCCGGCCTTGTCGGCGAGCAGGCCCAGCAGCTCGGCAGTGCCGATGATCAGCGCGACGGCGACGGACAGGCCGGTGATGACGAGGTTGTAGTAGACCTTTCGCACTGGCTTGGAAAAGGCCCAGCCGTAGGCGAAGTTCATGAAACAACCATCGATGGTGTCCAGCAGACTCATGCCGGCCGCGAAGAGTACCGGCAGGCAGAGAATGGCGTACCAGGGCAGCCCGGATGCCGCTCCAGAGCCTGCCAGCACCAGTAGTGCGACCTCGGTGGCGGTATCGAAGCCGAGACCGAACAGAAGGCCGAGCGGATACATCTGCCAAGGCCTGGTGATCGACTGCATCACGCGTCCCAGCAGGCGGTTCATGAGGCCACGATTGTTGAGCTGCTGCTCCAGAGCGGCCTCGTCGAAGTGGCCCGAGCGCATCTGCCGGAACACTGCCCAGATATCCGCCAGGATGATGCTGTTGATGACGGCGATGATGTAGAGGAAAGTCCCGGAGACGGTCGTACCGATCACCTGGGTTACGTGGTGCAGCTCGGAGTCGTCGTCCCGTACCGGTCCGGCGAGGGCTTTGATGCCCAGGGAGAGCAAGAGCGCCAGGAAGAACACGATGCTGGAGTGCCCCAGGGAGAACCAGAAGCCCACCGACAGGGGACGTCGGCCCTCCTCCATCAGCTTCCGAGTGGTGTTGTCGATCGCCGCGATGTGGTCGGCGTCGAAGGCGTGCCGCATGCCGAGGGTGTAGGCACTCACTCCAATGCCGATTCCGAAGCCTTTGGTGCCCAGGCTGTAGTGCTCCGGCGCCACGATCGCGACCAGCGTGAACCACCCGATGACGTGGAGTCCGACGATGAAGACGCCCATTCCGGCGACGCGACCCCACTCGGCGCGGCTCATCGAGCCGGATATGTGGCGCCAGCGGGAAGTGGATCTGCTGGTAGCCGTGCGTGCGGCTGTCATGCGTGGTCTTCCTTCGTTCCTACGGGGCAGGCCGTGAGGCGCCCGGTAGGCGAGAAGGGGCCAATTGAGCCCGCTCCCGTCCACCGGGCGCCTCAAGCGCGTTCAAGCTACGGGCACGGCTGAGTCCGCAGCGCAAGCGGCGTCAGTGTCACCGGTTGCGGTTCCCGTCGTGGTCGTAGCGGTTCCAGTCGCCGTCGCTCCGAAAGGAGCCGTGGTCGTTCCGATACGAGTTGCGGTCGTACCGGTTCCAGTCGTAGTCGTACCGGTTCGACTCGCGGCCGTACCGGTAGTTCCTGTCGTGCTTCCAGCCGCGGTACTCGTCGTCCCAGCTGCAGTAGCGAACGTGACGGTCGTACCGGTCCCAATAGGTGTACCTGTCCCCGATGTTGCGCTGTCGGCCGCGGTAGTCGTCCCGGCAGTACTTGTACTCGTGGCCGTGCCGGTAGGAGACATCGCGGTCCCAGCGGTGGCCGTCGGTCTTGATACTCACCGCTGAGCGCTGGACATGCTCGGACACAGGCGTCGCGGCAGAGGCGGTGCCACCGGCACCGAGAACGGCTCCACCCGCGACCGCGGTGGAGGCGACAGCGAGAGCGAAGCGCTTCGCGAGCTTCCTCATGATTTTCCCTTCAGGCGGGCGCAGTCCGCTCCCCAGCGATTGCTGGTGCGAGTGATGGATGCGCCATCGGTAGTCGAGGCCGCAACGGCGTGATTAACCCCTTGTGAGGGCCGACTGCGGCCGACGTTCGACGCAGGCCACAGATACGGCGGCACTGCGCAATTTCCATACGTCGTATGGAAGCGAGATAATTCGTACCATACGGCGTACGGAACTGTCGAGTGCTGGTGGCAGTGATCGCGAATGAGGAGGTCACGCCGCGAGCGCCAACGTGAATGTGACCCAGGTCGCAGTGAGACAAGTTGACTCATAGAGAGGTTATGAGGCAATCTGTCTCACAACGGGGGTCGAAGAAAGCGCAGATCTCGCGACCATCCGCAGATGCCGTAGATGCCACCGCATTCACGCATAAGTGCTATTGGAGGAAACCATGACTGCTACGCTCACGAAGAAGGCGGGCAAGGGCCGCACCGACGGGGTCGTCTCCGAGCTGGCCACCTACTTCCACATCAAGCCGGGACATGAGCAGGAGCTGCGGGCGGCCACTTGGCGGTTCGTCGAGGAACTGCGCCGCCAGGACCCGGCGGAGACCATCAAGACCGGCCTGCGCGACACCCGGCACGTGATCTTCGACGAGGGCAAGATGCTGCTGTGGGCCAACACCACTGAGTGGGACGTGCTGTTCGCCTGGGTCGAGGAGGCCGGCGGTCTGGAGGCGCTCTCCAAGAACACCGACAACCCGGACTTCGAGGAGAACGTCCACAAGTCCACCGCCGGCCTGAAGAAGATCCTGCAGGACGCGCAGTCCCAGGCCGCCGCCTGACCCCACACCCCCGGGAGGAGGCGACACCCCCCGCTCCCTCCCAGGACCCTGACTCTAACTGCAGGAGACTTTGTGAATGTATTCACTTTCACAAAGTCGCCTGCTGGATTCCCCCTGGAGAGAGTGTGTACACGGCCATGGAACCCGAGACGATAGCCCGCTGGCAGTTCGGAATCACCACCGTCTACCACTATCTCTTCGTGCCGCTGACGATCAGTCTGGCCGGTATCACGGCCGGTCTGGAGACGGCATGGGTGCGCACGAGGCGGGAGAAGTACTTCCACGCCACCAAGTTCTGGGGGAAGCTCTTCCTGATCAACATGGTGATGGGTGTGGTCACCGGCCTCGTCCAGGAGTTCCAGTTCGGCATGAACTGGTCGGCGTACTCCCGCTTCGTGGGCGACATCTTCGGGGTACCGCTGTCGATGGAGGCGATCATCGCCTTCTTCTTCGAGTCCACGTTCATCGGGTTGTGGATGTTCGGCTGGGACCGGCTTCCCCGACGCCTGCACCTCTTCTGCATCTGGATGGTGTCCCTCGGCACTGTGCTGTCGGCGTACTTCATCCTGGCGGCGAACTCGTGGATGCAGCACCCGGTCGGCTACCGGATGGACCACGGCCGGCCCCGGCTGACCGACTTCGCTGAGGTGCTCCTGCAGCCCACGGCGGTGTTCGCCGCCCTGCACGCGCTCACGGCCGCTTTCGTCACCGGGGGAGCGCTCGTGACCGGCATCGCCGCCTGGCACCTGTGGCGCGCAAAGCGCACCCAGGCCCGGGGCGGCGTGGTGGAGTCGGGACGGGTGAGCGTCATGCGGACCTCCCTGCGGGTCGGCCTCGCCGTGCTCGCCGTCGCGGGCTTCGCCACCGTCCTCGACGCCGACGCCCTCGGCAAACTGATGATCGACCAGCAGCCGTTGAAGATGGCTGCCGGTGAAGGTCTGTGGAACACCGCGGCGAACGCCCCGTTCTCGCTGTTCGCCGTCCCGAACGTAGGCAAGCACCAGAACTCCGTCGACATCGACATCCCGTACCTGCTGTCGTTCCTCGCCCACAGCAACCCGCACACTCCCGTCACCGGCATCAACAACGCGGCGTCGGCCATGGCGGCGCAATACGGCGGCGCACCGGGGGACTACCTTCCCAACGTCCCGCTGGAGTACTGGTCGTACCGGTTCATGATCACATTCGGGATGGCGTCTGTCGCCATCGGCGTGGCGGGGCTGTGGCTGACCCGCAACCGGCGCTGGATCGCGCCGTACTTCGTCACCCGGCCGGACGAGGTCCCGCACCTGATGCTCACCAAGAACCGGGCCCTCGGGCCGGTGCTGACCAAGTGGGCCTGGCGGGCCACCGTCTGGACCCTGGGATTCCCGCTGATCGCGAACTCCTTCGGATGGATCTTCACGGAAACGGGCCGCCAACCCTGGGTGGTCTACGGCCTGATGCGCACCTCGGACGCCGTGTCACCGGGGGTGAGCGCCGGGGACATGCTCACCACCTTGATCGGTTTCACCTTCCTGTACGGGATCCTCGCCGTCATCGAAGTCAAGCTGATGGTCAAGTACGCCACGGCCGGGCCCCGGCTCGACGAGCAGCCGCCGCAGCGTGACCCCCGGTTGCGCGGTCCGTCCTCCGCCGAGGACGACGACAAGATCCTCACGTTCGCCTACTGACCAGCCGTCAGGACTATTGCCATGCACCTCCACGACTTCTGGTTCCTGCTCATCGCCTTCTTCTGGACGGGCTACTTCGTCCTGGAGGGCTTCGACTTCGGCGTCGGCGTGCTCACCCAGCTCCTCGCCCGTGACGAGCCCGAACGCCGCGTGCTGCTGAACACCATCGGGCCCGTCTGGGACGGCAACGAGGTCTGGATGATCGCGGCCGGCGCCGCGACCTTCGCCGCCTTCCCGGGCTGGTACGCCACCCTGTTCAGCGGCTTCGACCTTCTCCTGTTCGCCGTCCTGGTCTGCCTGATCGTGCGGGCGGTGGGGTTCGAGTACCGCGCCAAGCGCGACAGCGTCCGCTGGAAACGGAACTGGGAGCACGCCATCTTCTGGTGCTCGCTGCTGGCGCCGCTGCTGTGGGGGCTGGTCTTCGCCAACATCGTCCACGGCGTGGCCATCGACCGGCGGCACGTCTACACCGGCGGCCTCAGCGGCCTGTTCCACCCGTACGCGCTGCTCGGCGCTGTGACCCTGCTGGCCGTCTTCACCGTCCACGGAGCGGTGTTCGTCGCGCTCAAGACGGTCGGCGACATCCGTGACCGTGCCCGAACTCTGGCCCTCAGGCTCGGCGTTCCGGCCACCGCGCCCGCCGCGTCTTTCCTGCTCTGGACGCAAGGGGACCGTGGCAACAGCCGCAGCTTGGTCACGGTGCTCGCCGCGCTGGTGGCCTGGGGCATCGCACTCGCTTGCACCAGGGCTCGCCGGGAGGGGTGGGCGTTCACCTTCTCCGCCGCCACGGTGGCGGCCACGGCAGCCACGTTGTTCCTGACGCTCTATCCCGACGTCATGCCGTCCACGCTGAACCAGGCCTGGAGTCTGACCGTCACCAACGCGTCCTCCTCGGCGTACACGCTGGGGATCATGACGTGGGTGGGCGCCGTCTTCGCGCCGCTGGTCATGGGCTATCAGGCCTGGACGTACTGGGTGTTCCGCAAGCGCATCGGCACCCGGCACATCCCGCGGGCCGACTCATCCGAACCCGCTCCCGCACGCTCTCACGTCCCGTCTCACGCACAAGGAACCGTCATGAGCCTTGCCCCTGTCCCGGACAGGCCGCGCATCCTCATCGCCGGCGGCGGCTACGTCGGCCTCTACACCGCGATGCGCCTGCTGAAGAAGCTGCGCCGCGGCGAGGCGACCGTCACGGTCGTGGACCCCCGCTCGTACATGACCTATCTGCCCTTCCTCCCGGAGGCGGCAGCCGGCAACGTGGCCCCGCGCAACCTGGTCGCCTCGCTGCGCGGCGTTCTGACCGGCGCGGAAGTGGTCACCGGCGATGTCGTCTCCGTCGACCAGGCGGACAAGGTCGCCCACGTCAGCACCGCGGCGGGTGACACGCTCAAGCTGCCCTTCGACCACCTGGTCGTCGCGCTCGGCTCGGTCTCCCGTACCTTCCCGATCCCCGGCCTGGCCGAGCACGCCATCGGCATGAAGTCGGTCGAGGAGGCCATCAGCCTGCGCAACCACGTCCTGGCCCAGCTCGACCGGGCGGACTCGACGTCGGACGAGACGGTGAAGCGCAAGGCGCTGACCTTCGTCTTCGTAGGGGGAGGCTTCGCCGGCGTGGAGACCATCGCGGAGGTCGAGGACATGGCCCGCGACGCCGCCCGTAACTACCGCAATGTCAGTAGGGAGGACATGCGCTTCATCCTGGTCGAGGCCGCCGGTCGCATCCTGCCCGAGATGGGGGCGGACCTCGGTGTCTGGACGATGGAGAAGCTCCAGGCACGCGGCATCGAGGTGTACCTCGAAACCTCCATGGAGTCCTGCGCCGACCAGCACGTGGTACTGGCGAACGGTGTCGAGACGGACGCCTCGACGATCGTGTGGACCGCCGGCGTCCGCCCCAACCCCGCCCTGGCCCACTTCGGCCTGCCGCTCGGCCCGCGCGGCCACGTCGACACCCTGCCCACGCTGCAGGTCAGGGATGTCGATCACGTGTGGGCCGCAGGCGACAACGCCCAGGTCCCCGACCTGGCCGGCGAACAGGGCGCGTGGTGCCCGCCCAACGCGCAGCACGCCGTACGACAGGCCCCTGTGCTGGCCGACAACGTGATCGCCGCTCTGCGCGGACGACCGCTGAAGGAGTACCGGCACAAGAACCTCGGCGCGGTGGCCGGCCTCGGCCTCCACAAAGGCGTCGCGATCCTGTTCAACAAGCTCAAGCTCAAGGGACGGCCGGCGTGGTGGTTCCACCGGCTCTACCACGGCAGCCGTGTCCCGACGCTGAACCGCAAGATACGCGTGTTCGTGGACTGGTTCCTGGCCTCCCTGCTCAAGCGGGACACCGTCGGCCTCATCGAACTGGAGCACCCGCGCGACCCGTTCACCGAAGCGGCCACGCCGCCGCGCAGCCGTACCTGATCCCTTCCCCCCTTTGTGTCTGTCCTTGTCTGGAGGGCTGTCCCCATGTCCCAGAACGCCATCGCCGCAGCTCGCGGCACTGAGGCCGCACCTGAGAATGCGTCTGTCGACCCGTCGCACCAGCGCCGCTGGTGGATCCTGCTGGTTATTTCCCTGTCCATGCTGATGGGTGTCCTCGACGGCACCATCGTGAACATCGCCCTGCCGTCCGCCCAGCACGACCTCGGCTTCTCGGACGCCGACCGGCAGTGGGTGGTCACCGCCTACGCACTGGCCTTCGGCAGCCTGCTGCTGCTGGGTGGCCGGGTCGCGGACCTGGTCGGTCAGAAGGTGACCTTCCTGGTGGGGCTGGCCGGCTTCGCGGCCGCTTCCATGGTGGGAGGTGCGGCGAACGGTTTCGCCATGCTCGTCATCGCGCGCGCCGTCCAAGGCCTGTTCGCCGCCCTGCTGGCCCCGTCCGCGCTGTCGCTCCTGATGACCACCTTCACCGATCCGCGCGAGCGGGCGAAGGCCTTCACCGTCGCGGGATCGGTCGCCGGTGCCGGCGGAGCCATCGGCCTGATCCTCGGCGGGGTGCTGACCCAGTACCTGGACTGGCGCTGGACCATGTACGTCAACGTGGTCTTCGCGGGGGTGGCGTTCGTCGGTGGGGCCGCTCTGCTGCACCGCACGCCGCGCGACACGTCCTCCAAGCTCGATGTCCTCGGCACTCTGCTGGTTTCCATCGGCCTGTTCTGCCTGGTCTACGGGTTCTCGAACGCCGAGACGCACGGCTGGGGTTCGCCGGCGACCTGGGGCATGCTGGCGATCGGTGCCGTACTCGTGGCGGTCTTCGTGTGGTGGCAGACCAGGGCGGCGTATGCGCTGCTGCCCCTGCGGGTCCTGCTGGACCGCAACCGCGGTGCCTCCTTCGCCGCCCTCTTCGTCACCGGCGCGGGCATGTTCGGCGTGTTCCTGTTCCTCACCTACTACCTGCAGCAGAGCCTCGGCTACAGCGCCCTGAAGACGGGCTTCGCCTTCCTGCCCATGATCGTGGCGTCGTCGTCCGCGTCGGCGGTGGCCAACAACGTCCTGGTGCGGCGCATAGGTCCCAAGCCGGTGGTTCCGCTGGGGATGGCCATCGCGGCCGCCGGCCTGGTGTGGATGACCACGCTGGACCTGGGCAGCGGATACATGACGCAGGTGCTGCCCCAGCTGGTGCTCGTCGGCGTCGGACTGGGCACGGTGATCGCGCCCGCGATGAGCCTGGCCACCTCCGGCGTGGCCGCGGCCGATGCCGGAGTCGCGTCCGCGGCCGTGAACACCGTCCAGCAGGTGGGGGGGTCCATCGGCGTCGCCCTGCTCAGCACGATGGCATCGGACGCCGCCACCAACTACCTCTCCGGCCGTGACACCAAGGACCCCGGCGTCCTGGCGCAGGCCGGTCTCGAGGGTTACTCCACTGCGTACTGGTGGTCGGCGGCTGTCTTCGTGGTGGGTCTGGTGGTGACCGTGCTGCTGTACCGCCGTGGCGTGCCGCAGCACGACGAGAGCGCGGCACCCGCCGTTCACATGTGACGCACGCCGCGGGAGTCGTACGGACTTGGGGCTTCTCTTTTCCTTTACTATGAGACAGGATGGCTCATAGTGGGGCTGTAAGACACATCGCCCACAGAAAGGTGGAGTAGATGCAGGTCAGAACTGATCCGCGTCTGTTGCGCAGTCGCGAGGCCATGGTCGCGGCGGCCACCGAGTTGCTCACGGAGGGCGGGCTGGAGGCCGTGACGCATCAAGCGGTCGCCGCCCGGGCCGGCGTCGGCAGGGCCACGGTCTACCGGCACTGGCCCGGCCTTCTCGAGCTTCGCCTGGCCGCGCTGGAGGCCGGCATGCCCCCACTGCCCCCGGTGCCGGAGGAGATTCGGGCCGCTTCGGGCAACGATCCGCGAGCGGAGCTCATCTACCGCCTGAACGTGCTCGCCGAGCGTTGGGACGACGAGCAATCGGGGGCCGTCCTTGCCGCGGTCCTCGGGGGCTCACGGCACGACGAAGGTATGCGCCACCTCCGGGAGTCACTGCTGAACCAGATCGCCGACGCCCTGCGCCCCGCGGTTACCACAGCCGTCGAGCGCGGCCGGCTCCGGCCCGACGTCACCCCCGAGACATTCGCCATGGCCACTGCCGGGCCGCTGTTCTTCGAGCGCTTCTTCGTCGGGAACCGTCTGGGGCGTGACACGGTGGAGATCGTCGTGGATGCCGCTCTGCGGGCCTGGGCCTAGGCACTGTCCGGCGAATGGTCTCCTCCGGAGCCTGCAGTGTTGGCCAGAATCTCGGCTGTAACGGCGTCGCAGACCTGCTCGGCGGCTGTGATCGTTGCCTCCCAGTCCGGAAGGGTGCGCTTGGGCGGGAGAGGTTCGGCGCGGGCCTGAGCCGCCGCGCGCCGGGCGTCGGCCAGGCGGCGGTAGGCGGCGCGGCGCAGTGTCTGGCGCTGGGCGGACGTGGCGTTCGGCGCCAGGTCGCGGTAGCGGCGGACGGCGATCAGAGCGGCTTCGGTCTGCGTCGCGGCCCAACTGCCGGCGGAGTCCGGCCACACCAGGAAGTTCGCCACCAGCACGATGGCCGCGGCCAGGGTGGTGTCCAGGATGCGGGTGCCGTACAGCGTCCGGTGGTCTCCGAGCAGATCGACGAGGACGAAGACGATCCCGGTCAGACCGGTGGTGGCGACGGCATAGTGATGGCGGACGCCTACTGCCATGAGCGCGCCGAAGACCGCCACCGTCCCGACGAGTGCGTACGGGGTGTTGCCGGTCAGCAGGGCAACCGCACCGATCGCGGCGACGCCGACGACCGTGCCGACGCAGCGATGTACCGCCCGGCGCAGGACGGGGCCGAAGTCAGGCTTGTAGATGAAGGCCACGGTCATGGGCAGCCAGTACCCTCGTGGGCCATGCAGCAGGACGGCGCTGATGTGGGCGACGAGGACACAGGCGGAGAGCAGAACGGCGTACCGCTGACGTACGGTCCGACCTGGGCGTGGGCGTGCCGGTACCGACAGGACCACATCCGCGCCGGCTTCCGCGTCGGCTGTCCCGCACAGTTCCACGAGCGCTCGTACCGCGGGTGAGCGCAGGTTGCGCTCGGGTACCGCCTTCTCGGCTGGCAAGAGGCCCTGCCCGGTGGCGGTGCTCCTCCCTGCGGGAAGCAGGCGCTCGGCCATCTTCGATGGGAGGTCGGCCACGCCGGGCGGGAGGGGGCGTCCCTCCCACACGAGCGCCGACACCACCTCGCCGAGGCGAACGGCCAGGCGCAGAGCGTCGAGCAGTCGACTGGTGTCGGGATCTTCCGGCCTATGGCGGGTTGCCGCCGCCAGCTCGGGGGCCAAGACGTCGTGCGCGTCGTTGAGCGCCAGCGTCATGGAGCGTCGTGCGGCCTCGGCGTGCGGGGTGCCGACGGCCGTCAGCGCCTGCGCGGCGGTGCGGTACACGGCGCGCACGGAGTCGGACTCGATCCGGTGCCGCCGCCACAGCCACGGGCTCGTGGACAAGAAGGTGACCAGGAGCACTCCGGACAGCAGTGTCAGGGGCGGCTGCCACCACGATCCGGACAGGGCGATGCCGCTGCCGACGGTGGTTCCGAGGAGCAAGTGCATGCCGGTCACGGAGAGAACGGGGCCACGCAGACTGATCAGTCCCCCGACCACCGCGGTAGAGACCAGACAGCCCGCCACTGCCGCCGTGTGCCCACTGCGCAGCGCCAGTTCCCCGATGAGCAGGCCGAGGGCGCTGGCCAGCCCTACGGCCAGCAGTCGCTGCATGCGCAAGCGGTAGGGGGACGAACCGTCCTGCCCCACACCCCACAGGGCACCGATCCCGGCGAACACGGCCGGAACCATGTGTCCTGTCCACAGCCCGAGCAGGAGGGGAAGAGCCAGAACGACGACACCGCGCAGGGCGGCGGCGAGCGGAAACCCCGCGAGCGCTGTGCTCAGGGCACGGCGCAGCCATGTGGTCGCGGCTGTCCCTGGACGGCGCGACCGCCGGTTCTCTGCTGTGGGTGCCATTGGAGTGGGTCCTGGTTGCCGTAGCGCTGGTCTCATTTCAACGCCCCGCGGTGCGCCCGTCGAGCACGGCCCAGCTCAGTTCGTGACAAGGACGGTCAGCTTGCGGGGCCATGGACCGCCCTGGACACGGATCATCTCGATGTCCGCGGTGGCCGAGGGGCTGGCTTTGGTGTCGTGCCCGCGCCGAGAGCACTCGGGTCGGCTCGTGACCGGCTCTCACCATCCCGCCGATCAGCGCGAGAGCCGTTGCTGAGTCACTCGCTGACAGCCGGATGATCGGTTTGCAGATGGTCAAGAATGGCATGGGAGATCTCAGCGAGATGGTCGATCTGCACCGCTGTGAGACGGTCGAGGACCAGGCGCCGCACCTCCTGGGCATGGCTGGGCGCGGCTCTTCCCAGGGCGGTCCGCCCTTCTGGCGTGATCACCGCGTACATGGCGCGTGACGCGCCGCTCCGGCGCTCCACCAGGCCGCGCTTGCACATGCGGGTGAGCTGGTGGTGGAGGCGGCTCTTCTCCCAGCCCAGCTCGTGGCTGAGCTCATAGGCACGCAACCGTCCGCCCGGGGCTTCGGACAGGGCGACGAGCACTGTGTAATCGGCGTTCGACAGGCCGCTGCCCGCCTGGAGCTGCTGCTCGATACGAGACCGCAGAACCTCCTGCATCTGGAAGAACGCCCGCCAGGCGCGCAGCTCGCGCTCACTCCATGCCTGCTGCTCCATGTCCCCATGATAGCGACGGGTTGACACATCAACTCGCCCGCCGTACGTGGCGCTGTTGAGATGACACATCAACTCGAGGATCTGCTGTTCGCGGTAGTACTGCTCGGCTGAGCGCCCGGCCCCAATACGTCGCCGAGGGTGCACCTTACTTGTGACTCAGGTCACAATGAGACAAGTTGACTCATAGAGGGGTTGTGAGGCAATCTGTCTCACAGAGAGGGTCGCGAAAGCGCAGAACTCGTGACCAACCGCAGATGCCGTAGATGCCACCGCATTCACGCATAAGTCCTATTGGAGGAAACCATGACCGCGACGCTCACGAAGAAGGCGGGCAAGGGCCGCACCGACGGGGTCGTCTCCGAGCTGGCCACCTACTTCCACATCAAGCCGGGACACGAGGAAGAGATCCGGGCGGCGGTCCAGCGGTTCGTGGAGGAGCTGCGCCGCCAGGACCCGGCGCAGACCATCAAGACCGGCCTGCGCGACACCCGGCACGTGGTCTTCGACGGCGGAAGGATGCTGCTGTGGGCCACCACCTTCGAGACCGAGTGGGACCCCTACGTCGACGACGCGATCCTGACCGTCGGCTTCGAGCACTTCGCGGACTGGCTGCAGCACACCACCGAGTGGGACGAGCTGTTCGCCTGGGTCGAGGAGGCCGGCGGCATGAACGCCCTGACCGACATGGACCGCCCGGACTTCGAGGACAACGTCCGCAACTCCACCGCCCGCCTGAAGAAGATCCTCCAGGACGGCCAGGAGCAGGCCGCCTCCTACTTCAACCCCCTGGGCACCCTCACCATGCCCCAGGTCGTCAAGGCACAGAAGCTCGACGCCGCCTTCCAGGAAGTCCTCGACGACCCCACCGCCGAGGAAGCCCTCGCCCACCCCGCCCTCAAGCCCCTCCTCGCCCAGGCCGCCAGCTGACACCGGCCCACCCCCACACCCCTGGGAGGGGGTGGCACCTCCCACCCCCTCCCAGGAGCCCCACCGGGCGTGACGACCGCGCCCTCGCTACACAGTTCTGGAAGGCATCATGACCACGGTCAAGGGCAGCGCCCTAGAACTCGACGACATCCAGGCAGCCGCCCTGGAGCCACGCCCGACGCCCTACGCGGGCTCCTACCTCGCCCTTCGCATCGACGACCGGCGGCAGGGACGCGAGCTGCTGCGGCGACTCACCCCCGTTCTCGACTCGGTCGCCTCGTTCGACCCCCAGCGCCAGGTCTCGCTCGCGGTGGCACTCAGCTTCCCGGGCCTGAAGGCCCTGGGCGTGCCCGCGGAGTCGCTGGCCACCTTCCCGCCCGAGTTCCAGGAGGGCATGGCCGCGCGGGCGGACGAGCTCGGGGATGTCGGGGACAGTGCGCCGGAGAACTGGGAGGGCCCGCTCGGTTCGGAGGACGTGCACATCATCCTGGCCGCACTTGCCCCGGATGAGGCGCGCCTGGAGACGATCGTCCTCCTGGCCCGCGACGCACTGCGCGACCTGCCCGGCGTGGTCCCCGTCTGGCAGCAGGACGTGCACGTCGGACCGGACGAGAAGGAGCCGTTCGGTTTCCGGGACAGCATCGGGCAGCCGGCGATCGAGGGCACGGGGATTCCCGGCACCAATCCGCGTGAAGTCCCGCTCAAGGCAGGCGAGTTCGTCCTTGGATACGAGGACGAGACCGGAGACATCGCACCCGTCCCGCAGCCCGAGGTGCTCGGGCGCAACGGAACGTATGTGGTCTTCCGCAAGCTGCACACGCGCGTGGCCGAGTTCCGTCAGTACATCCGTGACCGCGCCAAGGACCGTGCGGACGAGGAGCTGATCGCGGCCAAGTTCGTCGGCCGCTGGCCCAGTGGCGCCCCGCTGGCACTGACGCCGGACAAGGACGACCCGGAACTCGGTGCCGACCCCGCGCGCAACAACGACTTCATGTACGGCGACGACCCGCAGGGCCTGAAGTGCCCCGTGGGTTCGCACGCCCGCCGGATGAACCCGCGGGACGCGGTCGTCACCGGTGAGGTGCGCCTGCACCGCATGATCAGGCGCGGCACGACCTATGGTCCGCCCCTGCCCAAGGGCGTGCTGGAGGACGACGGCGCCGACCGCGGCATCATGTTCGCCTTCGTCGGCGCCCACCTTGCCCGGCAGTTCGAGTTCGTCCAGCGGCAGTGGTTGAACGACGGCAAGTTCATCGGGGCCCCCGACGAGAAGGACCCGCTGATCGGCGGGAACGAGGACGGCCAGTTCACCGTCCCGCGCGAGCCGATCCGCCGCCGCTTCAAGGGGCTGCCCCCGTTCGTCGTCAACCGGGGCGGCGAGTACTGCTTCATGCCCGGCCTGTCGGCGCTGCGCTGGATCGCCGACCTCGACACCTGACCCACCCACTAGCAAGGAGCGTTTCTCATGGCTGACCACTTCTCCGGGCCGCGCGTCATCGCCGACCCCGCATCCGACATCTGCGACGTGTACGCCTTCCCGAGCCCGGAGCGACCGGGGAACCTGGTGCTCGTTCTCAACGTGCTGCCGGCCTCGGCCCCCACGGCCCTGTTCTCCGACGTGATCACCCACCGTTTCCGCGTCCGGCCGATCACGTCCGTGAGCGAGGGCGCCGCTGCAGCGTTCAACGTCGGCGAAGACGAGTACGTCTTCGACTTCACCTTCGACGCCCCCCACCAGCTTGACGGCGCCGACACCCTGGTGCAGATGGGCACGTGCCAGGCGCCCGACGGCCGGACGGTCGCCTTCCAGGTCGGCAACGAGGTGCCCACCGAGGGCGAGGGACTGAGGATCTTCGCCGGGTCGCGGCTCGACCCGTTCTTCATCGACTTCGTGGGCGTGATCGCCACCGACATGACGGGGAAGCTTTCCCTCAGGCCCGACGCCGACAACGTCCTGGAGGGCCTGAACTGCCTGAGCATCGTCCTGGAGGTCGACGCCGCGGTGCTCGGCCCGGCCGCCGGCTCGCTGGTCGCGGTCGTCGGCGAGACCCTGACCGCCGGTGGTCTGCGCCTGATCCAGCTGGAGCGCATGGGCCGGCCGGAGATCAAGAACGTGGTCCTGTCGAGCCGGAAGTACGACACCGTCAACCGCGATCTGGAGATCCGCGACCTCTACAACGAGGAAGACACCTTCAGCATCCGCCCCGACTACGAGGGCGCCTACCGCGCGCGGTTCAACGCCAACCTGGCCTGGTTCGACGGCCTGGACGGGAAGACCGACTGGCCGCTGGACGAGCAGGGCACCCACCCGCTGACCGAACTGCTGCTGGCGGATTTCCTCGTCGTCGACCTGTCCAAGCCCTTCTCGGAGGACGGCTGGTTCGAGATCGAGACCGCCCTGATCGCCGGCCGCCCGCACACCACGTGCGGTGGCCGCTCCCTCAACGACGACATCGTGGACACCCTCTACACCGTGCTCGTGGGCGGTGTGGACGGCGAGCGTCTCAGCGACGGCGTCGACCAGTCGGCCAAGCCGGCCACCCACACCTTCCCCTACCTGAACGCTCCCAACCCGACCCCGCCGGACCTGGGCGCCCGCCTGGCCGCGATGGTCCCTCCGGGGGAGGCAGCGGCATGACCGGTATGACCGGGGCGTCCACCCAGTTGTGCGAGCCGGTGACGACGAGCGGCACCATAGCCGTGACGAATCTGCACGCGCAGATCGACGGACTGGCCGTACGGCTCAGCCGCGCGGCTACGGGGAAGGCGCAAGGGGCTCCTTCGATGGTGACCCAGGGGGCGGTGCTGGTCGACCTCCTCAACCTCCGAGGCCACCTCCTGGGCCGCGTCGCCGACTACGAACGGGCCGCGGAACTGGCTGAACGGCTGGTGCGCGCCGCACCCGAGGACGGCACGGCCCTGCTTGCCCGCGCACGCACAAAGGCGACCCTGCACCGCTTCGCCGAGGCCGTCGCCGACCTGGGCGCGGCAGGACGGGGCGGTGCGGACGAGGCCGCACTGGACGCGGAAAGGGCCGTCGTCCTGCAGGCCCTCGGCTGCTACGCGGATGCCATGGCTCTGATCCACAAAGCGACGGAGCGGCAGAGCGACTTCACAACGCTCGGCGCGCTCGCCGTACTCCAGGCCGAGCGCGGGGAGGTCACTGAGGCGAAGCGGCTGTTCGATGAGGCACGGCGCCACTACCAGGGTGTCTCGCCCTTCCCGCTCGCCCAGCTGGACTTCCGGCGCGGTGTGATGTGGCACCGCGAGGGCGATCTCGATGCGGCCCGCTCCTGCTATGACGCCGCCCGGCGTCGGGTGCCCCACTATGCGGCCGCACTCGGCCACCTGGCCGAGATCGAGCTCCTGCGTGGAGACCCGAAGGCAGCGGTCGCCCTCCTGCGTCCCCTCACCCGGACCAGCGACGACCCGGAGTACGCCGCCCACCTTGCGGCCGCGTTGCACAGAAGCGGCAGCGTCAGTGAGGCGAACCAGTGGCGCAAGCGCGCGGCAGCGCGATACGACGAACTGGTGCGGTGCCACCCCGAGGCCTACGCCGACCACGCGGCCGACTTCTGGCTGGCCGTGGGAGC
The DNA here is from genome assembly GCF_055639175.1 of Streptomyces sp. NPDC107546. Lineage (NCBI taxonomy): Bacteria > Bacillati > Actinomycetota > Actinomycetes > Kitasatosporales > Streptomycetaceae > Streptomyces > Streptomyces sp. NPDC107546. The sequence continues at coordinate 124,556 of NZ_JBVKBA010000014.1, forward strand.
CGACGCCTCCAAGGGCCTTGAACTGGCACTGCAGAACCTCGCATTCCGGCAGACGGCCCGTTCCTATGCCCTGTTCCAGCGCGCTGTCCTCGCGCAGAACCGGGTCGCACAAGCTGCCCCATAGCCGCCGAGCGGCGGTGCCGCGGTCATGGGGCACAGACGGGGTCGGCCGGACGTACAGGGGTGCCATTCGGCCGGCCCCGCACCATGCCGCCTGGGGCAACTGGGGCCCGGCGACTTGCACCGGCTGATGCCCTCGCCCCTCGTCCCCTCAAAGCGCCCCTCCACCCCTTTGCGGTCCCACGGACCGCTGCAGTCCCATAACCACTCTCAAGAAGGCTCAGGACGATGGACACCATGCTGGCAGGACGCGTCCACCTGGACACGAAGAAGTTCCTCGTGGAGGAGATTCCGATCCCCGAACCCGGGCCGGGCGAAGTGCTGATCGAGGTGAAGGCCGCGGGCGTGTGTCTTTCCGACCTGCACCTCATCGACGGCAGCATCGCACCGGTGCACCTGAAGTCCGACGTACTCACCCTGGGGCACGAGATCTCCGGTGTCATCCATTCCCCGGGCCCCGGCCTCAGGCGGGATCTGGCGGTCGGCACCCGGGTCGCCCTCCAGGCCGGACAGCCCTGCCGTGAGTGCGCCACCTGCGTCAGGGGCGGCACGTGCACGTCGTTCCGCGGCCGCGGCGTCGACTACGACGGTGGCTGGTCCCAGTACACGATCGCCCGTGAGGACACCGTCGTCCCCATCCCCGACGCACTTCCCTTCGACCAGGCGGCGATCATCCCGGACGCCGTATCCACCTCGTACGCGGCCCTGGTCGACACCGTGCAGGTGCGTTCCGCCCAGGCCGTGGGCATCTGGGGCGTCGGCGGCGTGGGTGCTCACGCCGTCCGGCTGGCCCGCATGATGGGTGCCGCGCCGATCATCGCCGTCGACCCGCTGCCCGGTGCGCGAGAGCGGGCCCTCGCGTTCGGCGCCGACATCGCGCTCGACCCGTCCGACCCCGCTTTCACCGAGGCCGTCCTGCGGGCCACCGACGGACTCGGGCTGGACTACGCGTTCGACTTCGCGGGCGTTCCCCCGGTCCGAGAACAGGCCTCGCCCCTCCTGGGTGACCGCGGCGCGCTGGTCCTGGTGGGTATCACCACCGAGCCGCTGAAGATCTCGGAGCGCATGACCTTCAACCTGAAGAACAAGAAGGTGTACGGGCACTACGGATCCTCGTTCGACCACGTCTACGAACTGATCCGGCTGGCCTCCAGTGGCCGTCTCGACCTGGCCCCGTCCATCACCGACCACATCGCCCTGGCCGACGCCCCCGAGGCGATCCACCGCCTGGAGCGGAAGATCGGCGACCCGATCCGCCTCATCCTCGTTCCCTGACGACTCGACCGAGCGTGTGGGCGTGCCGGCCGTGCACTCGACGAAGGCGTGCGGCCGGCACGTCGCCGTGATGAGCAGGGTCGCGCAGAAGGAGGCCGGATGACAGCGCCGACGGAGCGGCGCGTCACGCTCCATGTATGCGGTGATCACGCCAGAGGGGCGCACAGCGTTGGAGGAAGCGGCCCCCGTCCATGCTCAGGAGGTGCGACGCCTGTTCATCGACCGCCTCACGGCAGAGCAGATCGACCATCTCGCCGAGATCTCCGACGCCATCCTTGACCACCTGCACACGGATGGGCCGACTGCCGGCGGCTGACTCGTCTTCCGGGACCCGTGCACCACGGCCGCAATCGCGAGACGAAAGGGTTTCGGCAGATGGATTTCGACGTTGTATGCAACGCGCGGATATTTCGGGGGTCTCCCGCCGCGGCCCACCTTTACCCAGTGCTGTTAGCGTGCCCGCCCTGAGGCTGGCACACTGAATTTGTGCTTCAGCTGATGGCCGCTGCCGTTCAGAATGCGTCCTCATCGATTCCCGGCACCGGCGTCGTGTCGGTTTGCGCATTGCTCTTCACCGTCTCCTCCTTCTGGTGGATCAACGCCAGGCAGGGGCACCTGAAGTCGTGGGAGCCGCATTCCTTCGCAGCGATTATCCACTGCTCCATGGCTCGCCTGCGGCTTCCGCTCGTCCTGCACAACACCGGTGCCAAGCCGATAGTGGTGCAGGACCTCAGGTTGACCTTCCCTGATGAGCCGGCCTCTCATCTGCCGCTTCTATGGAAGTCGTCACCGATCCGGCTCCGGCCCGGGCCGGACGAGGAGTCGAAGCTGCCAGCCGGATTCGCTGTGGCGGGCAGAGAAGCGCAACAACTCTTCATCGAGTTCGAGGCGCCGTTTCCCGGATTCGTTCCGGAGGCCCGTGATTACAAGGTCCAGATACAGATGAGGGTTGGTCACCGCAAGGGGTGGCGCCCCCTCCTGACGTTCACCTTGAGGACCGCCAACATCATTGATCCCGGCCGGTACAGCGTCTACAGCAATGCACCTCTTGAGCTGACGAAGGAGGACAGGCAGAAGGCGGACGCCGCACTCCTGGAGCTGCTGGGCGAGCAAGAGGACGATTCGGGACCGGGTGAGAGGAAGCAGCGGGACTCTTCGAACGACGACGGCAGCACCGGCACAAACCTCTAGCCGAACGGCGGGTCGTCAGGCCCCTTGTCAGCCTCGGCGCACTGTCTGGTCGACGTGCACGCCCACTTCGTGAGCCCCGCCTACGTGGCGGCGGCCAAAGCAGCCGGGTTCACGCAACCCGACGGCAACCCGGTGAACCTGACCCAGCCGATCCCGGCCCAGTAACGCTGTTCCAGGTGCTTGTGCTGGTCCTGGGCTGCCTGCGGTGGAAGTCATTTGCCCAGTAGGTGGCCTCGATGCTCGTCAAGGCGAGCAGCGCTCGGGGAATCACCCCATTGCCGGGAAGGACTCCCCAGGCCGGGCGGCGTCATCACTCACCCAGGGTGAGCAGATGTCTCGTGGCTGCTGCTTCCCCTGCCGGGTAGCCTCGGCGGCTCGAGGTCCGATCCGAGGTCGTCGTAGGCGTACCCGATCGACTGGTGCACGGTGACCACGCCGTCCACGGAACGGCACAGACGGTCGATGACCGGAATCAGCGTTCTCTCCTCGACCCGGCCCTTCAGCGTCACCACGCCTTCCCGCACGTCGACCTGAACGGCGTCCGAGGGAAGACCCAGGGTCGCGCGCAGCACGTCCTGGTGGATCTCGTCGCTGATCGCCGTGTCGCTGCGCAGGAACGGCCGCAGCAGATCCGAGCGGCTGACGATCCCGACGAGCCTGCCGGTCTCGTCGACCACGGGCAGCCGCTTCACCTTGTGGCGGTACATGGTCCTCGCCGTCTCGACGACGTTCCAGCCAGGACGTGCCATGACCGCGGGTGTGGTCATCATCGCCTCCGCGGTTTCGGCACCGGCGCGTGCCAGCTCGTCCGGGCCCAGCGGGCGTCCGAGCGGCCGTCCCTCCGGGTCCGGCAGGCTCGCCGCCTTGCGGAGCAGGTCCGCCTCGGACACGACACCGACGGGGCGTCCCTCGTCGTCGACGACGGGGAGGGCCGTGACGTCGTTGTCACGCAACAGCTGGGCGATCTGTTTGAAGGACGAGCGGGGGTGTGCCGTGACGACGCTGTGCGTCATGACTTCGGCGACTGTTCGGTGCTGCATGTTTCCACTCCTTCCATGCGTGGTCACAAGCCTCATGGCTGTGGAAAGGGGGCTCGCGGCGAGGGCGAGCCGTCAGACGACGTCGAGCACCTCGGCCACAGGTCGTCGCTGAGTCGGGGTGCCCACGGGGCCGTATCCCAGACGGATCACCATCTGTACGTGCCCCATGGCCGTGGTCGGGTCCCGCACCACCCATCGCAGTTCGGGCCATTCGAGGGGCTGGGAGGTCAGGGACGCGACGAGGCCGTCCAAGGTGGCCTGGAGCCAGACCCGCTCCAGCGCCTGGCCGGCCCGCAGCCAGTCCAGCGGCCGGTCCTGTGCCGTACCCAGCAGAGCGATCTGAGGCCGTTTCTCGAACGGGGCCCAACCGCGCCCGGTAACCTCGCGGCCGACGGCGAAGTCCCGTACGGGGGAGTCGGCTCCCCACTGGCGGGGGCCGAACGCCTCGGCGGGGATCCCGTCCGAAGCCGAGGTCTTATCGGCGGGCTCGGTCCGGGCCCAATGGGCCGTCTCGCCCCGCACACCGGGGTTCCGTGCCTCCCGGCCTTCGGCGTCGCGTACCAGATCCAGGACCGATCGCGCGTGCCAGGCGTCGGGGAAGACCAGCCTGGCGCCTTCGAAGCGGGCCGCTGCGCACAGTCCGTCCTTCAGAGCATCGGGGATGTCGTCCTCACGGAAGGGATTCCGGCTGGTGTGGCGTCGTCGGATCGCGGGGTGGAGAAGGGCGAGATCGTCGTCGGGGCGCGCGTCGCCCATGAGGTCCACCTCGGCCAGCAACTCGGGGACTGACGAGTCGGGCAGGAGCCGCGTCTCGGGCTCCCGGCCTGCCGCCGTCGCGGCGACCCGCAGGTTGAACAGTGCGGCACCGCAGCCCAGGTGCATGCCGCGGCTGTCGGGGTCGGTCTTCGGGAGGGTGCGTTCGGGGTCGGCGTACAGCTGAAGAACGCCGCTGTCACTGAGGAACCGGAATCTCCAGGGCTGTGCGTTGTGCTGGGACGGAGCGGCCGTGGCGTCTTCGACGAACGCGGCGATGACGGACACGTCCAAGGGCGGTGCGGTCACTGAACCCCCTCCGGAGTCGATCCGGATGGTTGATCACCTTCCAGGGTGTGAGGTGCCGGGGACGTCGGGGTAGGGCCGTTCGGACCTCTTGGAGGACCGTGCGGACCGTGTCTTCCGGACGGAGACGTGTGCCTGGCACATCGAGCGGTTTGGGCCAATGCCGCACCGAAGAGGGCAACATGCCGAGGTCCTGCCCGAGGACCCGGTCGATGCGCTTCTGCGCGAGAGTGGCAACGCCGCGGCCGTGGTGACGGGATGCCGTGGCCGTGGCGAGTTGCAGGGGGTGCTCCTCGGCACGGTCAGGAGCGGGCGTCCACGCTGATCGACGCTTTGCTGCAGGACACCACGGTCGACCATCCGGACGTCCGGGTGAACAGGACCACGGTCGAGGGGCCCGCCCACAAGGTGCTGCTGCACCGCTCGGCCGCCGCGGACCTCGTGATCATCGGAGCCCGGCGCGGCCACTGCCCCTGCCCCGGTGAGCTGCGCCTGGGGAGGGTGGGACACACACCGCTGCACCACGCCCAGTGCCCGGTGGCCGTCGTACCGGAGCTGCCGTGAGCCGTCACTGCGCCAGCGAGAAGTAGCTCTCCTCCTCCTGCGCGAAATGGAGGCGCAGGATCGTGTGGAGGCCGTACAGCGAGGCGCGCAGGTCGTCGAGTTGCTCCGGCCGGAGCCCGCCTTCCTCGTCGGCGAGGCGTACGTGGGTGGCGATGCGCTCCGCCAGGCGTTCGATCTCGGCGTGGGCGCGGCTCATGGTGTCGGTGGCCTCCGGGCCGAGTCGCCGGTCCAGCGCGGGGTAGAGCTCGTGTTCCTCCGCGTGCTCGTGGGGAAGCAGGCGGTTTCTGAGCAGGTGATCGATGTCGCGTACGGCGGCCAGGGCGCGGGGGCCGTTGTCTGAGGCGAGGAGGCCGGCGGCTTCCCGGATGGCGTCGAGGGCGTCCCTGAGGTCGTCATGCTCGGTGGCGAACCGGTGGATGAGGCTTTCCGCCTCCGGTTCGAGGGTCGGGCGTACGCCCGATGGCGGCAGCAGGGCCCGCAGCGCGTTGAGGATGACGGTTACGTCGATGGCCTCCTGGAGCAGGGCGCCGGGCGCGGGCGGGAGCAGGCCGAGGAGCGCGGCCGTCATGGCGGCCAGCGACATCGCCATCCCGCCCGCGGCGCTCTGCACCGCGATCCGGCGGGCGCGTGCGGCGATCTCCATCGCGTCGGCCAGGCGCGCCACGCGGTCCGTGGTGAGGACGATGTCGGCGGCCTCCGAGGCCGAGGTGGACCCACGAGCGCCCATGGCGACACCGACGTCGGCCGCAGCGAGGGCGGGGGCGTCGTTGACACCGTCGCCGACCATGACCGTGACGGCCCGTCCGCTCTCCTCGCGCACCGCGGCGATCTTGTCGGTGGGCAGTTGCCCCGCGCGTACGTCGTCCAGGCCCAGGACCGCCCCCACCTCACGGGCCGGTTCGGGACGGTCTCCGGTGAGCATCAGCAGCCGCTCCAGCCCGGCCGCCCTGAGACGGCGGATGGTGCGGGGCGCGTCCGGGCGCAGCGGGTCGCGCAGCAGCAGGGCACCGGACAGCGTGCCGTCCACGGTCAGCCAGACGGTCACGGCGCCGTCCAGCAGGGCCCGGTTGTCCACCGCACGCGCCCAGCCGGGCAGGTCGGCCGGGGACAGCCCCGTCCTTCCCACGGCGATGCGCAGGCCGTCCACGGTGCCCGTGACCCCTCGTCCGGGTTCCTCAGTGACGTCCTGCGGAACCGTCAGGGGCAGGTTGCGCGCCCTGGCCTCGTGGACGATGGCTTCGGCCAGGATGTGGGCCGACACCTGGTCGAGCGAGGCGGCCAGCCGCAGCACCTCCGCCGGAGCCGGGCCGCCCGGAGCGCCCGCCACCTCCAGCACCCGCGGCCGTCCCATGGTCAGCGTGCCCGTCTTGTCGATCACCAGGGTGCGGGCCCGGCCCAGTCGCTCCAGTGCGCCGCCGTCCCGGACCACGACGCCCCGCCGGGCGCACTGTGACAGGCCGGAGACGATGGCGACCGGGGTGGCGAGCAGCAGCGGGCAGGGGGTCGCGACGACAAGGACGGCGACCGCACGGACAGCGGAACCGCTCACCGCCCAGGCGACGGCGGCCACTCCCAGCGACAGGGGCAGGAACCAGGCGGCGTAGTGCTCCGCCAGCCGCACCATGGGAGCCCGTTCCGCCGCCGCCTGCCGGGCCAGGCGCACGATCTCGGCATAGGTGCTGTCGGCGGCGGTGGCCTTCGCCCTCAGCTCGAAGACAGCCCCACCGTTCACAACACCGCTGCGCACCGCATCGCCGACACCACGATCCACCTGGGCGGACTCACCCGTCAGCACCGACTCGTCCAGCGCCGCCGGGCCGACGGTGACCTCGCCGTCCACCGGCACCACCTCGCCCGGGCCCACCACCAGCACATCACCGGGAGCCACCACCTCCAGCGGCACGACCGTGACGGCCGCACCGTCGCGGCGACGGGCCGAACGCGGGGCGTGTTCCAGCAGGGAGCGCAGGTCGTGCGAGGCACGCCGTTCCGCCGCCGTTTCCAGGGACCGCCCGGTCGCCAGCATCAGCCCGATCAGCGCGCCCGCGAGGTACTCGCCCACCGCGAGGGTTCCGGCCAGCGCGAGCACCGCGATCACATCGACGCCGGCCCGTCCCCTGCGCAGATCGGCCACCACCCAGGCGACCGCAGGAACGAGAGCAAGCGCGGTGCCGGCCGCCCAGCAGGCGCTGGAGACGTCGTGACGGCCCAGTAGCCACGCGATGCCGCCGGCGAGCAGAGCGCCCGCGGTCGCCGCCAGCAGTCCGGACTCCGGCAGGTGCCGACCCTGCCGAGCCGATACCGCCCCGAGGTTCGTCTCCTGCCGCCCGCCACGGCCACCGGCCTTTGTCTTCACGGCTCACGCCGAGGTATGGGGGACGGCGATGACGGGACAGCGGGCGTAGTGCAGCACGCCCTGACTCACCGAGCCGAGCAGCATGCCGGTGAAGCCGCCGCGCCCCCGGGTCCCGACCACCAGGCCGAGAGCGTGGGCGGACGCCCCGGTCAGCACCTCCACCGGATGGCCGTTGACGAGTTCGTGATGCACCTCCACGTCCGGGTACGCCGCGCCGCGCCCCGCGACGGTTTCGGAGAGCACCCGTCGGTACTCCTGTTGCTCCGCGTGCTCGTCGAACATCCAGTGCAACCGCCCGGGCTGCCACGCGTACACGGCGCGCAGCGCGGCACCCCGCAGGGCGGCCTCCTGAAAGGCGAAGTCGACGGCGGCGGCGGAATGCGCGCTGCCGTCCACGCCGACGACGAAGTACGCGGGCTGCTGAGTGACGTGCTCCGGCTCGGGGACCACGACCACCGGGCAGCGGGCATGCGCCATGACGGGCACGGCGACGGACGAGGAGCCGATCGCCTCCCGCGCTCGGCTGAGGTGCCACGAGCCCAGCACGACGGCCGCGGCGTCCCGGCTCTGCTCCCGCAGGACCCACGCCGGGTTCCCTTCAGCCAGCAGCCCGGACACCTTCACATGGGGCTGCCGGGTCTCCACGAAGGACACCGCCTCCTTCAGCACACGCTCGCCGGCCCGGTGCATCACCTCGTTCCACGCCTCCCAGGAGGGCGGTACCTCCCACCGAGCGAACCCGACGGTCGGCGTGCTCTCGGCGTGCACCAGGCGCAGCGGCAGTCCGCGCCGCGCCGCCTCGTCGGCCGCCCAGGCCGGCGCCATGCGCTTCGCGGGGTCGGGATCCACACCGACCACGATCGGCAGATGGGCATCGGGTCGTGCCATCGTGATCTCCGTCATGAGTGGCGTTCAGGTGATGCCGTGCGCGTACCCAGGTGCTTGACGTACGCGTCGGGTCCGGAGAAGTACAGCGTCACCCGTCCCGAGTCCCAGCGCACGTCGTACGGCGGGCGCCCGTCTTGATGGCGATGGTGGACACCGATTCCTTCTCTGCGTCTTCGTGAAAGGACCGGCACGCCGGGGTTTCCGGGGCCGTTGGTCCCCGCCCCCGGCACCGGTGGGAAAGGGCCCTTCGGGGCCCCGGTATGGGCCGTTCGCCCTCTGCGATCAAGGAGCGCACGCGGTGGACTGGAGGGGTCGGCAGTCGCACCCACAGTGCAGGAGGTACGGCGATGGCGACACTCTCGCGCAGGCAGAGGTTCCCGTTCCCGCAGATTCCCGAGTGGTTCGAGTCCTTCCCCACGCGGTTCGGGATGCCCACGATGGGCGACCTCTCCGCGATGCGGATCGAGGACTACCTGGAGGGCGACCGGTACGTGATGAGGGCGGAGCTTCCGGGCGTTTCGCCCGAGGGCATCGACGTCGTCATCAGCGAAGGGACGTTGAAGGGGGGGTGAGGCTATGAGACACCGCAGTGTGGGTGATCTGATGACCCCGACCGCCGTCAGCGTGCGACCGGACACCACGTTCAAGGAGATCGCGCGCCTCCTCGATGAATACGACATCACCGCGGTTGCGGTGGTCGATGACGACGGTCGGCCGGTCGGGGTGGTCTCGGAGGCGGACCTGATCCGCAAGCAGACGTCCGCCGGCGTCGGGAGCAGCGCCCGGGAGCTGATGACGAGCCCCGCCGTGGTCGCGGAGCCGGGGTGGAACGCGGTGCGTGCGGCGCGAACCATGGAACAGCGCGGGGTCAAGCGGCTGCCCGTCGTGGACGGCGACGGCCGGCTCATCGGCGTGCTCAGCCGCAGCGACCTGGTGCAGCTCTTCCTCCGCAGGGACCGCGCGATCCAGGAGGAGATCCTCGAAGACGTCATCGTCCGGACGCTCGGCCTGACTCCCTCCTCGCTGACCGTCGAGGTCACCGACGGCAGGGTCACGCTCAGCGGCACCGTGGAGCACAAGAGCATGGTCCCGGTCGTCGTGCGGCTGTGCGAGAGCGTCGACGGCGTGGTGGACGTGGTGGACCGGCTGGGCTTCGACCGGGATGACACCGTGGCCGCGACTGCTCCGTAGGCGACCCCGAGGTGTCCGCCGGCCGCCCCGTGGTCGACGTCGTGGCCGCTCTCCGGATGAGGCAGCCCTGCGGCGTCGTACCGCTTCCTCGTGCTCAGCCTCCTGTGACGCCAGTCGCCTCCGGTACCTCCGTATTTGTACGCTTATGCCGGAAGTTCTGCGTCCGTGGCTCCAGCCGTCCGTGGGCTCCAGGAGGCCGACGGCCGCTGCACCCACTTTCCGCGGTGCTGAGGGAGCAAGGCCATGAACACGTACACCGACGTGAACACCTCGCCACCACCCGTCTGCGACGGGATGGTGATCGGCAGGGACGGGATGGCCGCGCTGGTCGACGTTCTGATCGGGCGCGGTTTCACCGTGGTCGGGCCCACCGTGAGGGACGGCGCGATCGTGCTGGCGGAGCTGGAGTCGGCCGACCAGTTGCCCTACGGATGGGGCGTGGAGCTGGAGGCCGGGCAGTACCGGCTGCGCGAGCGGCCGGACGGTGCCGCGTTCGCGAACGCGGCGGGCCCGCAGTCGTGGAAGACGTTCCTGCACCCGGCGCGGGTACGGCAGTGGAGCGCCGACCGGGTGGGGGACGAGACGGTGTTCACGGCGGACGAGCCCCCGCCTGTCCGGTACGCATTCCTCGGGGTGCGCTCCTGCGACCTGCGGGCCATCGCGATCCAGGACCGGGTGCTCACCGGGGGGCCGCACCGCGACCCCGTCTACCAGGGGCGGCGCACTGGAGCGTTCCTGGTGGCAGTGGAGTGCACGGAGCCCGGGGGCACCTGTTTCTGCGTCTCGATGGGCACGGGACCGGCGGCCGGACCCGGCTATGACCTGGTGATGACCGAGGTGGTCGACGACGAAGGTCACCGCTTCTGGATCCGCGGCGGCAGCGAGGAAGGCGCCGAGATCCTCGCCGAACTGCCCGCCCGCCCGGCGGACCTCGCCACCCGCGAGGCGGCCCGCGCGGGCGTCGCCTCCGCCGCGGACCGTATGGGACGGACGATGCCCGAAGCCGACCTGAGGGAGCTGATGGCCGGCACGCTGGACGCCCCCCGCTGGGACGACGTCGCCGGGCGCTGTCTGACGTGCGGGAACTGCACCATGGTGTGTCCCACCTGCTTCTGCACCACCACCGAGGACGTCACCGACCTCACCGGTGACCACGCGGAGCGGTGGCGGCTGTGGGACTCCTGCTTCGATCTCGACTTCTCCCATCTGCACGACGGCCCGGTCCGTGCGACCGCGCGCAGCCGCTACCGGCAGTGGATGACCCACAAACTGGGCACCTGGTACGACCAGTTCGGCTCCTCCGGTTGCGTGGGCTGCGGCCGCTGCATCGTGTGGTGCCCGGTCGGCATCGACATCACCGAAGAGGCCGCCGCCCTGCACGACTGGACGCAGTCCCGGGAATCGGAGGAGGCGGAGGCCCCGTGACCGCCCTGCCGTCGTCCCTGGACTTCCTCCCTGCCGCACACCGCGAACGGCTGCTGGGCACAGGACTGGACGTCTCGTACCCGGCCGGTATGCGGCTGTTCGACGAGGGCGGGAAAGCCGACCGCTTCTGGCTGCTGCGCTCCGGCGAGGTCGCCCTCGACCTGTACGTGCCTGGCCGGCACCCGGCGCCCGTGGTGGAGACGCTCGGCCCGGGTCAGTTGCTGGGCTGGTCGTGGATCTCCCCGCCATACCGCTGGCACCTGGGGGCGGAGGCGGTGACCGCGGTGGAGGCGACGCAGTTCCCCGCCGGAGAAGTCCTGAAGCTTTGCGCGGCCGACCCGGAACTTGGGTACGCCCTGATGCGCCGCTTCACCGAGGTCGTCGCCGAGCGCCTGCAGGCGACCCGCATCAGGTTGCTGGACCTGTACGCGCCCCACGGAAGCGGCCCGGCATGAGCACGGTGACGCCTCCGCTGCCGTACCGGGTCGTCGGCACCCGGCCGGAGACCGCCGACACCCGTTCGGTGGAACTGGTGCCGGTGGGGCGGGAGCTTCCGCCGTTCTCGCCGGGCCAGTTCGCCGTGATCTACGCGTTCGGCGTCGGCGAGGTGCCCGTCTCGGTCAGCTCCCTGCGCGGTCGGCACGGAGGGCTGGTGCACACCGTGCGCGCGGTGGGCGCAGTCTCCACGGCGCTGTACCGACTGCGCCCGGGGGACACCGTAGGACTGAGCGGGCCGTACGGCGTCGGCTGGGACATGGACGCGGCGGCCGGCCACGACGTACTGGTGATCGCGGGCGGCATCGGGCTGGCGCCGCTGCGGCCGGTGGTGCACACGGTCCTGGAGCGGCCCGCGGCCTACAGCCGGCTCGGGATTCTGGTGGGCGCCCGCACCGCCGGCGATCTGGTCTACCGGGAGGAGATCGAAAGCTGGCGCGGCCCGGCCCGGGTGGCAGTGGCCGTCGATCGCCCCGGCCCGGGCTGGCACGGCGCAGTCGGGGTGGTCACCACACTCCTGGGCCGGTTCGACATCCAGCCCGACCGCACGTGCGCGCTGGTGTGCGGCCCCGAGGCGATGATCCGCCACACCGCACGTGCCCTGACGGACCGGGGCGTGCCCCCGCACTGCGTCCAGGTGTCCCTGGAACGCAACATGCGCTGCGCCACCGGCCACTGCGGCCACTGCCAACTCGGCCCTCTCCTGCTGTGCCGCGACGGCCCGGTCGTCGGCTACGACCTGGCTGAACCACTGCTCGCCGTACGGGAGTTGTGAAATGGTCACCAACACGCGACCGGACACCGGCACCGGACCGGACGCCGATCCCCGGCCGACACTCGCCGTGTGGAAGTTCGCCTCCTGCGACGGCTGCCAGCTGACCCTGCTCGACTGCGAGGACGAACTGCTCGGTCTCACCGAGCGGATACGGATCGAGCACTTCCTGGAGATGTCCGCCGCCGAGGGCCCCGACGGGGAGCGCGCGGAGCTGTCCGGGCGCGGACCGTACGACCTCTCCCTGGTCGAAGGGTCGGTCACAACGGCCGAGGACGCCGAGCGGATCCGGCACATCCGGCGCATCTCCCGGCGCCTGGTCACCATCGGAGCCTGCGCCACCGCGGGCGGCATCCAGGCGCTGCGCAACTTCGGGGACGTCGCCGAGTTCCGTGCCGCGGTCTACGCCCGCCCGGAGTACATCGCCACGCTGGAGACCTCGACGCCGATCTCGGCCCACGTACCCGTCGACTTCGAACTGCGCGGCTGCCCCATCGACCGCCGCCAGCTCCTCGAAGTCATCACCGCCTACCTGGCCGGACGCAAACCGAACATCCCCGATCACAGCGTCTGCTTCGAGTGCAAGAGGCGCGGCACCACCTGCATCACCGTGGCCCACGGCACTCCTTGTCTGGGCCCGGTCACCCACTCCGGCTGCGGCGCGATCTGCCCCGCCTACGGCCGCGGCTGCTACGGCTGCTTCGGGCCGAGCAACAGCCCCAACCTGCGCTCCATGGTCGGGCAACTGCGCCACGACGGGATGAGCGAGCGCGACATCCTGCGTGTCTTCCGCACCTTCAACGCCGCGTCGCCGGAATATGCCCCCGTACCCGATCTCGCGGCTGAGGCAGCCGACGAGCAGGACGACTCCCAGACCAGGACAGACACCACCCCGGAAGGGCCGGTATGAGCCATCGCGGATCCCGCGTCCTGCGGCTGGACGCACTGGCCCGCGTGGAAGGCGAAGGCGCCCTCCACCTGCGCGTTCACGACGGAACGATCGCCGAGGCACGGCTGCGTATCTACGAACCGCCACGGTTCTTCGAGGCCTTCCTGATCGGCCGGGGACACACGGAGCCACCGGACATCACCTCCCGCATCTGCGGCATCTGCCCGGTCGCCTACCAGATGAGCGCCTGCCAGGCGGTCGAGAACGCCTGCGGCGTCACCGTGGACGGCCCCCTCGCCGAGCTGCGCCGCCTGCTGTACTGCGGCGAATGGATCGAGAGCCAGACCCTGCACATCCATCTGCTCCACGCCCCGGACTTCTTCGGCTGCCCGAGCGCGGTCGAACTCGCCCGCGACCACCGCGCCGCCGTCGAGCGCGGCCTGCGGACCAAACAGACCGGCAACGCGATCCTGGAACAGCTGGGGGGCCGCTCCATCCACCCGATCAATGTCCGCGTCGGTGGCTTCTACCGCACGCCGACGGTCCAGGAACTCCGTCCACTGGCGGACCGGCTGCGGCAGGCCCGCGAGGACGCGCTGGAGACCGTGCGCTGGGTGGCCGCGTTCGACTTCCCCGACGCCGTGTGCGACTACGAGCTGCTGGCCCTGCGGGATCCGGGCCGCTACGCCATCGACTCCGGGACACCCACCGTCATGGCCGCTCCCGACGGCAGCGGCACCGAGCGGGGGCCGGCCCTGCGCGAGTTCCCGGTCGCCGACTTCGAGCAGCACGTGCACGAAGAGCAGGTACCGCACTCCACCGCTCTGACCGCCACCCTGGACGGCCGCCGCTACCTGACCGGGTCGCTGGCCCGCTACGCCCTCAACGGCCGGTGGCTGCACCCCGTGGCGGCCGAGGCCGCGCGAGACGCCGGGCTCGGCGACCCGGCCGCGGGCGTGGTCTGCCGCAACCCCTTCCGCAGCATCGTCGTACGCGCCGTGGAGGTTGTGCACGCCGTCGAGGAAGCCCTGCGGATCATCGACGCCTACGCACCACCTCCACGGCCGGCCGTCGACGTCCCGCCCCGCAAGGCGGTCGGAACCGGCGCCACCGAGGCACCTCGCGGACTGCTCTACCACCGCTACGCCCTGGCGGAGGACGGCACGCTCACCGCGGCCCGCATCATTCCGCCCACCGCCCAGAACCAGTCGGCCATCGAGGAGGACCTGCGCCGGGCCGTCCAGGCGCGACTCGACCGGCCGGGCCCCGCCGCCGATGACGAGGAGCTCACCACCGTGTGCGAGCGCGCCATCAGGAACCACGACCCCTGCATCTCCTGCTCCACCCACTTTCTCGACCTGACGGTGGAGCGCACATGACGGGCCGGGTCGTGGTGATCGGTGTGGGCAATCCCTTCCGCCGCGACGACGGAGTCGGCCCGGCGGTGGTGGAGGCACTGCGGGACCAGGTTCCCGACGGCACCGTGCTCGCGGTCAGCGACGGTGAACCCAGCCGGATGCTCGAACTGTGGCACGGCGCCGACACCGTGGTCGTGGTGGAAGCCGTCTGCACGCGCCCCGCCCGGCCTGGCCGGCTGCACACCCTGTCAGGGGCGGAAGCGGCCGCGCACCGGGCGGGCTCGGCGAGCACCCACGCGCTCGGCCTGGGCGAGTGCCTGGCTTTGGCGGAGGCCCTCGACCGGCTACCGCACAAGCTCGTGGTGCACGCCGTGGAGGCGTCCGACGTCGGCCTCGGCACAGGCCTGACCGAACGTGTGCGGTCGTCCCTCCCCGAACTGATCGAGCGCGTTGCCGCATCTGCACGGAAGGCATGCGATCAACACGGTTAGGAGGCGGTGGGCCGCACCAGCGGCCGGCGGCGGGCTGCGCCGCAGGTCCCTGAGACAGGCCCGGATGGCCCCTTGGGGCGGGGGCGCTGCCGGACCGAGGGTGGAGCTGTGACACCGGTATCAGCCTGTCCATACCTCACACGCAGTTGTCGTCAGGGGCCCGTTGGATCTGTGGTCTTGTCCTGGGCCACCGGGCCTGGGCGTGGCGCGGGCGTGTCCCGCTGTGGGAGCGGGCCGGGACACGGGGGCGGTCGGTGATGGTGACCACCGTCCCAGTGCGGCCGATGACCGCGGGGCGTGTCGCCGTGGCGGCCGCCCGGCCCACTGCCGAGGTACTGGACGATCTGGGGGTGACCGGCGGCGGTCTGTCGTCGGATGAGGCGGAACGGCGGCTCGGGCGCTGGGGGCCCAATGCGGTTCACTCGCACCGGGCCCGGGCTTGGCTCGTCCTGTGGCACCAGCTGCGGTCCCCGCTGCTGGGCCTGCTTCTGGCCGCCGCCGTCGTCTCCTACTTCGTCGGCGAGCGCAGCGATGCCCTGATCATCGGTGCGATCGTGGCGCTCTCCGTCGGTTTGGGTTTTGCCAACGAATACCGGGCGGAGAAGACCGCCCAGTCGCTGCACGCGAAGATCCGTCACCGTGCGGTCGTGCTGCGCGACGGGCGACCACAGGAAGTGGAGGTCACCGCCCTGGTTCCGGGTGATGTGGTGGAGTTGCGGCTGGGCGACATCGTGCCCGCGGATCTGCGGCTGCTTGAGGTCACCGGGCTGGAGTGCAGCGAGTCGGTGCTGACCGGTGAGTCGCTGCCGGTCGCAAAGGGGACCGCGCCCGTGCCGGCCGGTACGGCGCTGGCCGAGCTGTCCGGTTGTGCCCTGATGGGCACCGTGGTGCACTCCGGAAGCGGCCGTGGGGTGGTGGTCGCCACCGGCGCGGAGGCCGAGTTCGGGAAGATCGCCGCCGGGCTGAGCGGTCATCAGCTGGAGACCGAGTTCCAGGTGGGGCTGCGGCGGTTCTCGATGCTGCTGGTGTACGTCGCGGGGGCGCTGACCACGTCGATCTTCGTCATCAACGTCGCCCTGCACAAGCCGATGATCGACGCGTTGCTGTTCTCTCTGGCCATCGCGGTCGGCATCACTCCGCAACTGCTGCCCGCCGTGGTCTCCACCAGCCTGGCCGCGGGCTCCCGGCGGATGAGCCAGCGCAAGGTGCTGGTCAAGCGGCTGGTGTGCATCGAGGATCTCGGTGACGTGGAGGTGCTGTTCACCGACAAGACCGGGACGCTGACCCGGGGCCGTATCGACTTCATGCGGGCGGTACCGGCCGACGGTGTGGCACCGGAGGAGGTGCTGCGCTTCGGGCTGCTGTGCACGGAGACGGAGATGGACGACCGGGGCCGGCCGGTCGGCGGCAATCCACTGGACGCCGCCCTGTGGGACTCCCCGGCCACCGCCTCCCGGCGTCCGGCCCTCAGCGGCTGGAAACGCATCGGTGTTTTGCCCTTCGACCATGAGCGGCGGATGGTATCCGTCACGGTCACCGATCCCGACGGTGCGACCACGCTGGTCACCAAAGGCGCCCCCGAAACGGTGCTGGAACGCTGTGTGGACGTGCCCGACAGTTCCCGTCAGGCGCTGGAAACCGAGTTCGCCGCCGGCAACCGCGTGGTGGCCGTGGCGACCCGTCCCGGCCGGGCGGCCACCGCCCTCACAGCCGCCGACGAGCGTGACCTTCGCCTGGCGGGTCTGCTGGTCTTCCTCGATCCGCCCAAACCCGACGCCGCCGAGGCGCTGGGACGGCTGGACACGCTGGGCATCACGGTGAAGGTCGTCACCGGGGACAGCCCTGCGGTGGCCGCCAAGGTCTGCCACGACCTGGGGTTGAGCGATGTCGGAGTGCTGACCGGGAACGACCTCGACGCCATGGACGACGAGCAGCTCATCACCGCCATCCGACACACCACGGTGTTCGCCCGGGTCAGCCCCGAGCACAAGGCCCGCATCGTACGCCTGCAACGGCGGACCGGCGGCGATGTCGCCTTCCTCGGTGACGGGGTCAACGACGCCCTCGCGCTGCACGCCGCCGACGTGGGCATCTCGGTGGATTCGGCCACGGACGTGGCCAAGGACGCGGCCGACGTGATCCTTCTGGAGAAGGACCTCGGAGTCCTGGCGGACGGGGTCACCGAGGGCCGGCGGATCTTCGCCAACACCATCAAATACGTCCTGATGGGGACGTCCAGCAACTTCGGCAACATGTTCAGCGCGGCGGGCGCGTCCCTGTTCCTGCCCTTCCTGCCGATGCTGCCCTCCCAGATCCTGCTCAACAACCTTCTGTACGACACGAGCCAGCTCGCCATCCCCACCGACGAGGTCGACGAGGAGCAGGTACGACGGCCGGCGCACTGGGACATCGCCTTCATCCGGCGCTTCATGGTGTGCTTCGGGCCGATCAGCTCGCTGTTCGACTTCGTGACCTTCGCGGTGATGCTGGGCGTCTTCCACGCCGGCGCCGCCCAGTTCCACACCGGCTGGTTCGTCGAATCCCTGGCCACGCAGACCCTGGTGATCTTCGCCATCCGCACCCGCCGCATCCC
The DNA here is from genome assembly GCF_055639175.1 of Streptomyces sp. NPDC107546. NCBI lineage: Bacteria > Bacillati > Actinomycetota > Actinomycetes > Kitasatosporales > Streptomycetaceae > Streptomyces > Streptomyces sp. NPDC107546. Next base: position 142,263 of record NZ_JBVKBA010000014.1, read on the forward strand.
CTTCTGGCGAAGCCGCCCCAGCCTTCCCCTGACGCTGACCGCGCTGGGTGTCGTCGCCCTCGGCGCCGCCCTGCCGGCCACCCCGATAGCCCCTGTCCTCGGCTTCCAGCTCCTGCCGTCCGGTTTCTTCGCTGCGGTGGCCGCCATGGTCGTCGTCTACCTCGGCCTCGTGGAGATCGGCAAGCGGATCTTCTACCGCGCCGCACGCGCACCGGTACCGCCCCGACCGACCCTCGGTCATCGGCATCTGCGCCGCCGCGCCGCCCGGTTCAGCACCGTCACCCGACTGCGGCAACCCAGAGCCGCTCGTCGTTCGCCCGCGAGCAGACCGCCCAGGACCAGCACCGCCGGGTCCCGGCAGCCAGAGGCTCGTCAGAGTTCACCACAGTGATCCGCGCAGGTCACAGCGAAGGTCATGGGCGGGACCCGGCGCCTGGTCGGCATGCGCCGCAAGGAGGTATGCGGTAGTCCTCGAATGGGAAGAAGCCGGTGCTCGGCGTGCCGGCGCCGCCTGGACCGACGGACTCCCTCACCGTCATTCCGGCTTCCCACGAGACGGAGGCGGTCGCCATGGATCCGGTCGTCACGGTGGGCCTCGACGGCTCGCCCGAGAGTCTCGCCGCTGCTCGCTGGGGCGCTGACGAGGCCGAACGGCGCAAGCTCACTCTGCGCCTGCTGCATGCGTGGCCGCTGCTGGTGCCGGAACCGACCCGCCTTCCCTGCGAGGTCGACCAGAACTACTGGGCGAAGCGGCTTGTACGCGACGCACGGGCGCAGATCCAGGCGCGCCACCCCGGCCTTACAGTCGTCGGCAGCCTGGTCGCCGACGACGCCGAGCACGCACTGCTTCGAGCGGCGGCCGAGTCCGAGATGACCGTGCTCGGTTCCCGCGGGCTGGAGCCCGTCGAGAGCTACTTCATGGGTGATGTCAGCATGCCCGTCGTGGCACGGGCCGAGCGGCCGGTGGTGCTGGTCCGTGCCGAGACAAGCGAAGAGGTGCCTACGCCCACCTCCCATGGCAGCGTGGTGGTGGCGCTGAAACGGCACGGATCGTGCGACGACCTGCTCGCATTCGCCTTCGGTACCGCCGCGGCGAGGAACGTGGGCCTGCGGGCCGTCCACGGCCGTAGCGTGCCCATCCACGCGCAGTTGCCTTGGGGCATCGACCACGACATCACCGAAGAGATCAGGCAGGACGCGCAGAAGCAGCTGAGCCAGGCGCTCCACCCCTGGCGCGAGAAGTTCCCGCACGTCGACGTCGCCGACACCATCGCTCTGGACAGCCCTGCCAAGGCCGTCGTGCGGGCGGCCGAGGGCGCCGGGATGCTGGTCGTCGGCAGACGCAGGCACCACGCTGCCCTCGCACCCCGCCTGGGCCCCGTGGCCCAGGCCGCCATCCATCACGCGCGCTGCCCTGTCGCCGTCGTACCCCATGACTGAACCGGGTCACCGGAGGGAGCCGAACATGCGAGGGCATCACTCCGACGCGTCGGTGCTGCGGTCGGCCACGGGAGTCAACGCGCCGACTACGGCTCACGATGCTCCGGCGCTCCCTCGCTCAGAAGTGCGCGAGACCCACACCGCCCTCGTGTTCTTCGTCGGTGACCGCGCCTACAAGGTCAAGAAACCGGTCGATCTGGGCTTCCTGGACTACTCGACCGTGGCGGCTCGTCGCGATGCGTGTGAGCGGGAAGTCGCTCTCAACCGCCGCTTCTCACCCGACGTATACCTGGGCCTCGGCGAGATCCGCAGCCCGGAGGAGAAGGCGCCCGAACCGCTCGTGGTGATGCGCCGCATGCCGGCCGACCGGCGCCTGTCCCTGCTGGTACGGGAAGGCACACCGATCGACGATGATCTCCGGGCGATCGCCCGGCAGCTTGCCACCTGTCACGCGGGCGCGTCCCGCAGCCGTGAGGTCGACGAACAAGGCACCAGAGACGCGCTGTCCTCGCGCTGGGAGGCCAGCTTCGCGCAGGTCCGCGCACTGGCCGACGACGGGTCCCTCCCCGACGGGGTGGAGGAGATCGAACGGCTGGTACGCCGCTATCTGGCCGGACGCAAGCAGTTGTTCGACACCCGCATCGAGCAAGGGCGGATCGTGGACGGGCACGGCGACGTGCGCGCCGAGGACGTCTTCTGCCTCGACGACGGGCCGCGCATCCTGGACTGCCTGGAGTTCGACGACCACCTTCGCTACGTCGACGGCCTCGACGACGCCGCGTTCCTCGCCATGGACTTGGAACAGCTCGGCGCACCGGAGGCCGCGGCGTTCTTCCTCGCCCAGTACAGCGAGTATTCGGGCGATCCGGCACCTCCGTCCCTGTGGCACCACTACGTCGCCTACCGCGCGTTCGTCCGTGCCAAGGTCTCCCTGATCCAGGCACAGCAGGGCGCGCCCGACGCGGAGGCGGCATCACGTCGGCTGGTCAGGACAGCCCTGCGCCACCTGCGCGCCTCCGCCGTCGGCCTGACCCTCGTGGGCGGACTGCCGGGCAGCGGTAAGTCCACCCTCGCAGGAGCACTGGCCGACCGCCTGGGCGTCACGCTGCTCAGCAGCGACCGCCTCCGCAAGGAACTGGCAGGCATCCCGGCGGAGCAGCCCGCGGCGGCCGGCTACGGGGAGGGCCTCTACACGGCCGAGTGGACCGCCAGGACCTACGAGGCCCTGCTCGAGCGGGCATCCTCCCTGCTGTCCTGCGGGGAGCCCGTCGTCCTGGACGCCACCTGGTCCGACGCGGGACAGCGCGAAGCGGCCGTGCGTATGGCCGAACGCACGAGCGCCGACCTGGTGGCCCTGCACTGCCAGGTCCCCGGCGACGTGTCGGCGGCCCGCCTGACCAGCCGGGCCCCCGGAGCGTCGGACGCCGGCCTGGAGGTGGCCGCTGCCATGGCGGCCACGGAGCCACCGTGGGCGGAGGCCGTCACGATCGACACGAGCGGCCCCCTGGAGTCCGCAGTGGTCCAGGCGTTGGCAGCCGTGCGCCCATGGGGCCCTGGCCAGGCCCAGGTCTTCCGCCGCTCCTACATGGAGCCGGACTGAGAAGGGGACGCGCGACAGTGGGCCACGCCGTACGGGCCCGACCCTGTTCCCGTGCGGCGGTGTGCGGGTCGACGACGAGCAACCGGTGCGCACCTGCCGCCGCCCGTGCCTCGGCCACTCGGACACCCACGCCGCAGGGTGTCATCGGGGGGATACGGGGTCGGCGTAGCGCAGCAGTACACCCACACCCTCGTGCAGTTGCAACTGCTGCTCGGGGACCACGACCAGTTCGGCCCTCGTGCCGACCAGCGCTCGGGTCAGAGCCGCGTCGGCGCGCTCCTCGCGGACGTCCTGTACGCCGTAGGAGCGCAGTTCCTGTTCGGTGAGGGCGAGTTGTCCGGGTTCCGGGCCGAACCAGAGGCGCAGCGTCGACTCGGGGTGGTTGTTGAGGAACAGGGCCTTGACCCGGCCGCGCTGCAGGGCTGACACGGCGACGGAAAGGCCCTCGGCCGAGGCCCCGTCGCGTGCCTTCTCTGCGAGGAAGGCATCCAGCAGTGCTCGGTCGTGCGCGGCCATGCGCCCGCTGAAGAGGCTTTCGAGCCGCTCCTCCATGAGCGCCCGCCCCGGCTCGGACTCGCCGACTCCTTCGACCGTGATGACCTGGCCGCGCAGGGAAGCGGGGAGCCGGTTGACGAGGATGCCGCGAGCCCAGACGTCTCCCGCCACGATCACCGCTTCTGTGTCGACGCGCCGTGCATGGCCTTCCAGCTCCCGGCCGATCACTTCGGCAGCATGCAGCCAGTCGGCCACGGGGACCTCCTCGTGCAGGCGGTGTCCCGGCGTGACCTTGGTGAGAGGCCAGAGCCCCGACTCGGCGTCGATGCGCACGGTCCCGGTGGCATCCGTCGAGTGACGACCGCCGTAGCGGACCTGAACCGCCAGGTAGGCGATGCCGGGCGCATGCTGGACGATCAGGGGCATGGTGTCCGGCAGTGTCCCGTAGTGCGCCGTGTCCCGTGCGGGCGGGGCGGGCAGCTCGTCCAGCAGGGCCAGCCGGCCGTGTGCCGTGAACACGGCCTGCCCGTGGGTGCCCGGCACGTCGGCGTCGCAGCCCACCATGCGCGCCACCGCGGTGATGGAGTCCTGGTCCGCTCCCTCGGACGTCAGGGCGTCCCGCAGATGCCGCCACCGCAGCTCTACGGCCGCGTCGGGATCCTGGACGGCACTGTCGCGGGACGTGTCCAGATAGACCGACGCGAAGGGACCAGGCTGCTTGTACAGACGTTCCAGAAACGAAAGTCTCATGGGCACTCCCCAGGTCACTTTCCATGGTGGACGTTCCGCCCCAACCGGGCGACTCCGTCACAAGGACCCTGGTGCCTTGCCTGTGGTGAAGGACGACCTTGGCATCACTCCCAGAAAACCAACCGGCCCGTCTCTCCCGGCTGGAGGCATACCGCGCGGTCCGGCAGCCGGATGTCGATGGGGGAACGGTCGGACGGCGGTACCGCGATCTCCAGCAGACCGCGCTCCAGCCGCAGCCGCACGCCCCAGTGCCCCTGGTAGCGGATGGCGAAGCCGTACGACGACAGCTCGGGCAGGGGCACGGGGTCGAGCCACAGCGCGCCCTGGCGGGTCTCGAGGCCGGTCAGTCCGCGCTGGACGAGGTCGAGGGTGCCTGCCATGGCGCCGAGGTGGATGCCTTCCCCGGTGGTGCCGCCCTGCACGTCGGCGATGTCGCCGCGCAGGGTCTCATGGCAGAACGCCCACGCCTCGGCCCGCCGGGTCCGGGCCAGGACCCAGCCGTGGACCAGGCCGCTGAGGGTGGAACCGTGACTGGTGCGGGCGAGGTAGTAGTCGACGGTGCGCCGCCAGGTCTCCTCGTCGAGCCGGTGGCCCAGGCGGGCGAAGAGGGCGCGCAGTTCCGACGGTGCGAACAGGTATCCGAGCATCAGTACGTCGGCCTGCTTGGAGGCGCGGTAGCGGTTGACGGCGTCGCCCTCCGCCTCCAGGATCCGGTCGAGGCGCCGGATGTCGCCGTACCGCTTCCGGTAGCCGTCCCAGTCGAGTTCGGCGAGGTCGCCGTAGCCCTGGAACTGGCTGATGACGTCGTCGTGGAACGGCACGTGGAGCGTGCGGGAGACCTCCTCCCAGCGCTCGAGCTCGCCGTCGTCCAGCTCGGTGCGCTCGGCGAGTTCCAGGCGCCGGGGTTCGGGCAGGACGCGCAGGAGATCCAGGGTGCGGGTGAGCACCCAGGCCGCGGTGACGTTGGTGTACGCGTTGTCGTCGAGGCCGGGCTCCTGGGCGCCGGGGTAGGCGTCGTGGTACTCGTCGGGGCCGACCACGCCGCGGATGCGGTGCCGGCCGATGCCCTCGTCGTAGGTCGCCGAGTCCGCCCAGAAGCGGGCGATCTGCAGCAGCATCTCGGCGCCCTTGGTGTGCAGGAACTCGGCGTCGCCGCTGGCCTCGCAGTACTGCCACACGTTGTAGGCGACCGCCGAGCCGACGTGCCGCTGGAGCCGGCTGTGGTCGGGCAGCCAGCGTCCGGAGCGCGGGTTGAGATGGACCTTCTGGGATTCCTCGCGCCCGTCGCTGCCGCTCTGCCACGGGTACGACGCCCCTCGTCGGCCGATCCCGCGCGCCGCAGCCCGGGCCCGGTCGAGACGACGGTGGCGGTAGTGGAGCAGGGCCCGGGAGACCTCCGGGAAGTGCAGGTTGAGATACGGCAGCACGAACAGCTCGTCCCAGAAGACGTGCCCGCGGTAGGCCTCTCCGGTCAGGCCCCGGGCGGGCACGCCCACGTCCAGGTCCGCGGTGTGCGGCGAGAGGGTCTGCAGGACGTGAAAGAGGTGGAGCCGCAGCACGCGGCCGGCCTCTCCGGGGATGTCGAGGTCGGCCCGCCGCCACAGCAGGCGCCAGGCGGTGCGGTGGCTTTCCAGCAGTGCGTCGAAGCCGGGGGCCTGGCGGACGCGGTCGATCGCGGCCTGCAGCGGGTCGCTGATGGCGGGGTCGCGGGAGGTGTGCAGGGCTACGGTCTTGTCGACGGTGACGGTCCGGTCGGGTGCCAGGTCGAGGCGCAGGCTCTGGACGGCGCGGGGGAACGGGTGCTCGGTGACGACGGGGGCGGCGGCGGTCAGCCGGCCGGCAAGGCCGATCCGGATGTCGGAGGTGAGGGTGCGGCAGCGCAGCCAGACAGTGTCCGGGGCGTCGGTGCCGGTGTGCACATGGGTGAGGTGGCGGCTGTTCAGGTCTCGGTAGCGCGCCACGCCGGCATTCGTGACGCCGCCGTCCAACGCGGCCTCGACATCCAGCTCGACGGCGTCGCCCTCCGCGGTGAACTCGGTGCGCAGGGCGGCGAGATGGGGGTCGGCCATGTGCACCAGGCGCTGCTGGCGCACGGTCAGTGCGCACCCGTCGCCGAGTCCGTACCGGGTGCGGCGCTCCAGCAGGCCCGTGGACAGGTGTAGGACCTGGCGGTGGTCGAGCACGGTGCCCGTGTCCGGTGTCAGCCACTGCTGTCCGGTGAGGCGGAAGCGCAGCGGCAGCCAGTTGGGAAGATTGACCAGGTCTTCGTTCTCGACCCGGCGGCCGGCCACGTGTGAGACGAGCCTGTTGTAGCAGCCGGCGGCATACGTGCCCGGGTAGTGCACGTCGTCCGCGGTGCACTCGGGAAGCGTCCCCCGGGTGGCGAAGTAACCGTTGCCCAGCGTGCACAGGGACTCCCGCAGGCGCTCCTCGGCGGGCTCGTAGCCCTCGTACTGCCAGGTCCAGGCCGTCACGCGGCCCTCCTCCCACCAGCGGTTCTCCGGTGCGTACGACGGGAGTCGGCACCGGCACCAGTCTCGCCCCGGAGCCCAGGCCGGCGGCGCGGTCCACGCCGAGGAAGGAGGGCGCGTCCGGTGCCGGATCCGCTGCTGCACCACCGCGACCGGGCAGTCGGCGTGGTGCGGCAGCCTGTGGCCCACCCGGCCGGCACGGATGCGCGCCCGTGAACGTGGGCCACTCGGCGTCGCATCACGAAAAGTAATCACTCGAGTGGGTTATGTGAGAAGGCAAGGACATGCGCCTCCCGCTCGTATGAGGGAGGGGTCCGCTTCTCTCCAAGAGGCCCCTGAAGGAGGACGTCATGTTCCGCCACTCGATACGTACGCTCCTGGTCGGCCTGTGCACCCTGGGCGCCACGTCGCAGGCAGCTACGGCGCTGGCGCTCGCCGCGTCGGCCGATCCCCACCCGGCAACGCACGCCGACGCGCGGGCTCTGCGCTCGCAGACCCTCGCCGACCTCACCACCGCGATGAAGGGCGAGGCGTTCGCCCACGCGTCCTACAACCTCTTCGGCGCTCAAGCCGACCGCGAGGCCCACCCCGCCATCGGCGGGCTCTTCCGCACCACGGCACAAACCGAGCTGAACGAGCACCTGCGCGAGGCGGCCACCATGGCCGGCGTGGTCGGGACGAACGCTGCCGACCTGCGCCAGGCCATCAACGGCGAGACGTACGAGCACCAGGTCATGTACCGCGGCTTCGCGGACCAGGCACGCAAGGACGGAGACCTGGACGCCGCCAAGCTGTTCACCGAGATCGCCGGGGACGAGGGCCGCCACCGCGACGCCTTCCGCACCGCCCTCACGGTCGTGACCACCGGCCGCGGCACCATCCCGGCGCCGCCGAAGGCCGACATGGTCTCGGTGCCCGCGGGGATGCCGAAGGTGAAGGCCGCCCGCACGAAGGCCAACCTGGACACCGCGATGCACGGCGAAGCACTCGCCCACGCCAAGTACATGCTGTTCGCCGCGCGAGCCAAGCAGACCGGCAGCCCCGCGCTGGCCCGCCTGTTCGAGGGCACAGCCGCAGTGGAACTGCACGAACACTTCGCCGGCGAAGCGGTCCTGGCCGGCCTGGTGCGCAGCACCAAGGAGAACCTGGGCAAGGCCGTCTCCGGGGAGCACAACGAGGCCACCAACCTGTACCCCGGGTTCGCCGCCCAGGCCACCGCCGTCGGCGACACCGCCGCCGCCCGCTACTTCCGCGACACCGCCGCGGACGAAGCCCGCCATGGCACCGCCTTCCAGCAGGCACTCGACCAGCTGCACTGACCGCAATCTCCGCGCTCCGGGACCGGCCGGATCCGCCGCCACGGCACTCGGCCGGTCACCGATTATCGGCGGCATCGCCGGGCTCACGTCTCCTACCGGTCCGATGGGTACCGGGCTGCCAGGGTGGTCGCTGCCGTCACACGGTGATCCGGCGCCCGGTGATGCTCAGAGGCTCGATACGGATCCACAGCTCACGTTGCCCACCCGCCCAGGGTGCGCTGTACGCCTGATCCTCCAGCCGCCGTACGGAGTCCGGATCCGTCACGGCCCTGGCCTGTCCGCGCACCAGGACGCTCCAGCCCTGGCTCAACGCTCCGTCGACGTGGTCGATCTCGAAGGCCATCTGAGAACCCGACGCCTGCGAAGGCACCGCGTGCGGCTGCGTCCTGAAGACGAGCGTCCCCTTCACGACGCTGTAGTTCACAGGGACGACCACCGGTCCCGAGGCGGTGGTCACCGCGAGTCTCCCCACGCCGTGCGTCGAGAGCAGGTCCCGGCACTCCTGCGTGGTCAGCTCCGTGAACTTCGGATGCCGGCCTGCCTGTCCGAGGCCGGATGGAAGATCGACGTCGCCGCCGGCGAGGTCCCGGACGGTGGTCTCGAGTGCTCCGGCCAACCGCAGAAGGGAGGCCGCGCTCGGCGCGACGGTGGACTGCTCCTCCAGATACCGCAGGTAGCCGGCAGCCATACCGGCCCGATCGGCCGCTTCCTCCCGGGTCAAGCCGAGTTCCTCGCGCCGCAGGGCGATCCGGCGCCCGAGGTCACCGGTCGGGTGGCCTCCCGCCGCGTTCGACGATGCGCGTGCGGCCATGGGCCGTCACCTCCGCTCAGAGATTGCGCTGCTTGTCGTGGGCGAGCCGTGCGGTGACCGCTCGCCGGACGACAGGCGGGACTCGTCGAACCGGTAGGTGAGCTGGTCGATCACCGCTACCACGCCGTCGATCTGCCGGGTCATGGAGACGGCGATCTCCGTCTCGCTCTTGCGTTCCAACCGGCCGGTGAGGGTGACCACGCCTTCGACCACGAAGACGTCGATGGTCATGGGTGGCAGCCGCAGTGTGCGGACCAGGACTTCCTCGATCACTTCGTCGCGGATCTCGATGTCGGGCCGCAGGAAGACCTGGAGCAGGTCGCGGCGGTGACGATGCCGACGAGCCGGATTCGGCGCGGACGACATCCGTGGTCATCACGGAGCCGACCTTGTTGTGCTTCATGTCCGTTACCTCCTCAGCGGAGCCGGCGCAAATAGGGATCCGGGGGCCTGCGGGGCAGCAGACGCACGCGTGCGTCGAGCACGGTCACTCCGCCCGGTGCGGCACGGACGGGGTTGAAGTCGGCCTCGGCGAGCTGCGGTAGATCGCTCGCCATACGGGACACGCGCAGGAGCAGCTGTTCCAGGGCCTCGAGGTCGACGGGCTCAGCACCGTGCGCGCCGAACAGGAGCGGAGCGCAGCGCGGGGCCGTGATCAGGTCGTGGACGTCCTGGTCGGTGAGCGGGGTGAGGCGGGCGGCGTGGTCGGCGAGCACCTCGGTCGCGGTGCCGCCCAGACCGAAGAGGACGAGAGGGCCGAAGACCTCGTCCTGGACGACACCGGCGAACAGCTCGGTGCCGCGGGCGGCGAGTGGCTGGACGACCACACCCGTCATCAGGCCGGCGAATCGCGTCTCGAAATCCTTGAAGGCGCCCCGGACTTGCGACTCGCCCTGGAGGTCGAGGTGGACGGCGTGCTGCTCGCTCTTGTGCAGCAGGCCCGGCCAGTGGGCCTTCATGACGATCCGGCCGTCGGGTCCGCGCAGCCGCTCGGCGGCCATCACGGCGTCATCCTCGGTCTCGGCCCAGGCCCACGGCAGCTGCGGGACGCCGTAACAGGCCAGCAGGTCGGCGCAAGTGCGCGGGCCGAGCCAACCCCCGTCCGGGTGCCGGGCGAGGTACACGTCGGCGATCTCGTGGGCCTGCGGGGCATCGATTCCGGAGAGGACCGGGACGGTGCCCACGGGCCGGGAGAGCCACGCCGCTCGGCGCGCGGCGTGGGCCAGGGCCCGCGCAGCCGCCTGGGGATCGGCATACGAAGGAATGGTTCCACCGGCGGTGGCGGGCAGCAGTTTCACCGGGAGGTCCTGTTCGATGCGTACCGCGACGACCGGTCGTGTCCGGTGCGCGGGGTCGCTGGTGAGGGCGCGGGTGAGCTCCTCACCAGTCGCCGCGGCGACCGCCGTGGGTACGAGGGCCACCAGGAGGGCGTCGGTATCCGGGGATTCGAGGAGTCGGTCCAGGCAGTCCCTAAGCCGGTCTTCGGAGACGGCGGCGGTGGTGTCGACGGGATTGCCGGCCGTCGCTCCCTCGGGCAGCACGGCGAGCAGGTCGTCGATCAGGTGCGGGGCGAGCGGCGGCAGGGTGAGCCCCGCCTCCACGCAGGCGTCCGCGGCCAGCACCCCGACACCGCCCGCATTGGCGACGATCGCGACGCGCGCACCGACCGGGAGCGGCTGGGAGTGCATCAGGGCGGCCGTTTCGAGGAGCTCGCCGATCGAGCGGGTGGCGGTGATGCCGGCCTGGGTGAACAGCGCCTGTCGGGTCATGGTGGGCGTGGCGGCCGCCGCGGTGTGGGAGGCGGCGGCGCGGCGGCCGACCTCGGTGCGGCCGGCGTCCACCGTCAGTACCGGGATGCGGCGGGTGACGCGCCGCGCGGTGCGGGAGAACGCCCTCGGATTGCCGAAGGACTCCAGGTGCAACAGGGCGAGATCGGTGCGGCCGTCGCTCTCCCACCACTGGAGCATGTCGTTGCCGCTGACGTCGTACTTGTCACCGAGGGACGCGAACGAGGACGCGCCGATGCCGAGCCGGGACAGCCCGTCGAGCAGGGCGATCCCCACCCCGCCGGACTGCACGGCGACGCCTGCGGTTCCCGGCAGCGGGTGGTCGGCGGCGAAGGTGGCGTCCATGCGCAGCTCGGGGGCGGTGTTGGAGATGCCGAGGCAGTTCGGGCCGACGAGCCGCATCCCGTACGTACGGCATGCGGTCATCAGGCACTGCGCCTGGGCGCGGTCGAGGCCGGCGGTAACGACGACGAGCGCCCGTACCCCAGCCTTGCCGCACTCTTCGGCGGTGGCCGGGACGGCCGCCGCGGGCACGGCGACGACCGCCAGGTCCGGGACCCTGGGCAGGGCAGCGACTGCGGGGTGGCAGGGCACGCCCAGGATCGAGCCGGCGTTCGGGTTCACTGCGAAGAGACGTCGCGTGAAGCCGCCCGCGTGCAGGTGGTGCAGGATGGCCCGCCCCACCGACCCGGGCTTGCGCCCGGCACCGACGACGGCGATCGCGTCTGGCCTCAGCAACGGTTTCAGGCTGGCCACGTCGGCGGCCCGGCCGCGCTCCTCCACCGCTGAGAGGTAGGCGTCGTCCTCGTCGAGCGCGATGGTGCACCGGACCTCGGGCCCCTCGAAGTGACGCCTGGTGCGCAGGCCGAGGTCGGCGAAGAGCCGGAGCACGTCGAGGTTCTCGCTCAGCGCGTCGGCCCTGAACGTGGTGATGCCCTCCGCACGGGCCGCCGAGACCAGATGCTCGACGAGGAGAGTGCCGACACCGCGGTGGTGCAGTCCCTCGGCCACCGCGACGGACACCTCGGCTGCGTCCTTGTCACCCCCGGTGTCGTACTCGGCCAGGCCCACCACCTGGCCCTTGGCCTCGACCAGCAGCGCCCGATGGCCGGGGCGTGCCGGGGCGCACGCGCGGTCAGCGGCCAGGGCGCCCGAAGTAGGGCTCGCCGTGAAGAACCGGAGCCGGAGGTTCTCGGGGGACATCTCCTCGTAGAAGCCCCGCAACCGCTGTTGATCATCCGGTTCCACGGGCCGGATGCAGACGGTGCTGCCGTCCGCGAGCAGGGCGTGGGTCCGGGGGCGGCTGAGTGTGTCGTCCGTCATCGCGGTTTCCTCCGGCCTCTCGACATTTCGAGCGTCCGCGCTTTTGACGGCGATCACATGGGCTGACCGGGGTGGGACGAGGGCCGGTCGGCCCTGAAAGCGAATCGCGATCCCGCCGGTGGTCTCAGACACGGGACGCCCGTGCACGCTCGACGATCAGCTGTGATGAGGGCGGAGCCTGAGGAGGCGGTAGGACCGCACCGGATCCCCCTTCTTGCGGGCTCGGAACGTGGGTTCGGCCAGGCCAGGATGCCTTTGGCTGAGCCTCGACGTGCTCGACATCGTCTGACCGCTTGCGATGGCTCCGCGTGCGTGGTGCTGCTGGGCTGCAGGTGGCGCATATCCGGCGCCCGGATGCGACGCCCGCGTCTTCCCCGCGCTGGGCGGCTCTCCCCGCTGTCTCTCGTCGGCCGAGGTGGCCGCGCGGCAGGCCCGGTACGGTCCCAACGAACTGCCGAGCCCGGGGCGCAGGCACGTGTGGCGGCAACTGGCCGCGCAGTTCACGGACCTCTTCGTGGTGGTGCTGCTCGTCGCGTCGGCGATCACGTTCCTTGGGTACGGTCTGCCTCATCGGCGTGCAGGGCGTTCCGTGGCGGCGGAGCGCCGAACCCTGCGCCGCGTGCCGACAGGCGACGGACGTCCCGCGTAGCCGGAGCCGGGCGAACGCACGCTTCGGCCAGCAGGACACCGGGGCACCCGCGAGTCTGATGTCCACCAGGTGGGTGAGGACCAACGGCCAACGTCGGGACCGCCGTCACACGACCTGGTTCTACTTGTTGGACAGGGCTTCGGCCTCTGAACGAGCCAGCAACGCCTCCAGGGCGGCGGATTCGGCCTCCAGAATCGCGGACGCCGCGAAGTCGATCGCGAATGACGCGTAGTACTCCGCATCGTCCGCGTTGTGCTGGGCGCGTTTCACGTCCAGTTCGGCCTTGCGCTCCTGGAAACGGCTCTTGGTCGTCGCTACATGCTCCTGCCACTTGTTCCTTGCCTCTTCCAGTGACGCAGCAGCAGCGGCCTTCTGCTCGGCTCCCTCACGGCGCAGTTGCTCTGCCCGCTGTTCCGCCTCCCGCTGAGCCTCCTCGACAGCAGCCGACAACTGCTCCCGGTTCTTGGCGATCGCATTCTGCACCTGCTCTTGTGCGTGCTTCGCCCAATCCGTCAGTTGGTTGATGCGGTCCGTCGTCTCCGTCATCACTCATACCTCCCCGAATGCCCAGAAAAGGGTGCTCTCACCAAGTCGAACACACACCGCCGGGGTCCGCTATTCGGGTGATAGAAGCCGCATGCGCTACGCCAGTGGCCCAAGCGGGTAACGCCAAGTCCTGCATCACCTCCCCGAATGCCTGACCGGATGCCGGGTTGGACTTCCCGAGGACTGCGGCGGCATCGGGATACGAGTACCTCGTCGAACTGGACTTTCGCGTTGGCTCAGTACAGGTCACCGGCCGCGGGACCGCCCCATGACCCAAGCCGAGCGCCGCGCGCCGACGCGGTCCCCAACCGGAAGAGCTCCCGCTTCAGTACCTCGTTCTCGGAGATGCCGGGCAGCATGAGGTCCAGCACGACCACGCCGTACGTTCTAGTGGACGGCCGGCCACAGGCCGTCGTTGCCGTCGTGGACGACACGGGTGACGAAGCCCTCTTCGGCGAGCCCGTGAGCGATCGCCGCAGCGAGTCCCCGTTCGCCCTCGATCACCAGCACTCGTCTGGCTGACCTGTTCTCCCACCCTACGGAGACCTGGTTCCTGCCGTGTGCCAAGCCGCTCTCAGCCTCCTCTCAGGCAGTCCGGCGCAACCTGGATGACAACAGGGCAAAAGGGGCTTAGTGCCTGTGACCAAGGAGAGGCACGATGACGATGGTCCGACGCAGGGTCGCACTGATCGCCGGCACGATGCTGCTGGCTGGTGCGGCAGGCAGCGGGGTCGCGATGGCGAGCACCCCGCCAGTGGTGCACCCCTCAGTCCAGACGGACTACTGCGACGGCGGCGGGGGCTGCGGCGACTGGGGTTACGACCACGGCGACCACGGCGACCACGGCTACTGGGACTATGACAGCTACCACTTCGGCGGTGGCGGTGGTGACCACGGAGACCACGGAGACCATGGAGACCACGGAGACCACGGTGGGTACGGAGACCACGGCGACCACGGTGGGTACTGACAACACCTGACCAACCCGGGCCGGTTCGCGTCCCTGGGGCGCGGACCGGCACCGACGTGTCGTGCCAGTGACCACCGGGCCGGGGCAGGAGCACCGCCGCTGATGGACTGATAGCAGCATCACAGTCCCACCATCTGTCCCTCTCCGCTCGCCCCCGGGGGCCCGTCCCGGGCCTCTCGGGACCTGCTTCCAGCACAGGGTCCACGTCGGTCAGTTGGTGTGACGGGCGTGAGCGGCGCGCCCCGCAGCTGAGGCCGCCCGCCGGATGGCCGCCCAGCCCGGTGGCCGCCAGGCGGGCACGACGCCCGGCCGATGGCGGGGAACCCGCACCCGTAGTCCGCCGGGACTGATCCGGCACCGCACGGGAGTCGGCAGGGTGACGGCTTCGCCGTCCAGCCCAACGGGGACGACCGGGATGTCGGCTTCGACGACAACCTCGTCAGAGGTGGCCAGACGGGTCAGGCCTTGCCTCTGCCCGCTGCGGAGCCGGGCGGCCGTATCCGCGGGCGTTTCCGCCCTGGCGGCCAGTACTCCCAGGAGCCCGGAGTCGAGCCGGGCACGCCTGCCGAGCCCGGCCGGGTCGTCGACCTGGTAGGGGTTGTTGCTCACCAGCACGGCGTCCGGCCGGTCCACCGTGATCGGCCCGGCGCGTACCACCAGGTCCGGACCCTCGTGGTGGGCCAGGAATTCCGGGAGGATCCGCAGCATCGTGCCGATCTTGTCCTCCCGATAGGCCGGGTCCTGCACCAGAGCGGCATACGCTCCGAACGACACATTGTTGACGAACGGCCGCTCACCTGCGAAGCCGAGATCCACGCGCAGCTCGACGCCGTCTGCAAGGGCCTTCAGCGCGGCCGGAGGGTCCTCACGGTCCAGACCGAGGTCCATCGCGAAGTGATTACGGGTACCCGTCGGAATGACCATGAAAGGAACACCGCTCTCAGCCGCCACCGCGGCGACAAGCGCCTGAGTGCCGTCTCCGCCGGCCACCCCCAGCAGATCCGCACCGTCATCCACCGCGCGTCGGGCCACCGTCGCAAGGTCCTGGGACCGGGAACGATCGACCAGGAAAACCTCAGCCCCCAGAGCACAGGCTTGGTCCGCGATCCGGAACCGGCTGGCTTTCCCCCCGCCCGAGTACGGATTCACGATCAGACAAGGCCGCCGCGCGGCGGCCACTGGCCTGGGAGCGTTTGCGCTCATGGCAAGAGCCCGGAGGCCTGGTTCATGAGCCTCGCGCACGTCACGGGCGCCGGCAGAGCTGCTGTCACCACGCCCGCTGCCGGCTGCGCCGGACAGCACCGGCTCGATCCAGCGCTCGCGCCGACGGCCACCGCCTTCATGGCATCTCCTCCGACAGTTACGGCCTACGGCACCAGCCTGCGGCTCGGCCCGGGCGTGCGCACCTGGGACGGCACACGGTCGACCCGCCACCGCCGTTGAGGCCACCGGGTCCCGACCGGTACCCGAAACGCCCCGAGGCCCCGTCGCGCTGCGCGTCCCCCACAATGCCGACTACACCGATAACCGGTCCGCCCTGACCTCCGCCACGTCTGTGGCGGTCCCGGCCGCTGCTGTCCGCGTCGGCGCGCGCACCGGCCCTCGATGGTCGTGGGCACACGCGGGCACGGCGGCTTTACCGGCATGCTGATGGGCTCCCTCATCCAGGGCGTACTGCACCACGCACGCTGCCCGGTCATCACCGTCCCGCACGCGCCCGACAAATAGGCTCCGACGCCCCCGAAGGGAGCTCCTCACGCCGGAACACGAACCGGCAGCTCCTGTCCCGGCGCGGACGTGCCCCCGAGGCAGCTCCTTGAGCCCAGGTTCGTCCTCGGCCCTTCCGCGGTGCGACGATCACGCGCCGCACAGTCCAAGGCAGGATCCGCCACAGCCCGACGCACACCAGCAGAGTCCCCGCATCGTTGCGCACGACGCCGGCGTGGCCCATCTGTACCTAGTGCCGTGCCGGGCGTTGCGAGCCGGTGAACCTTTTTCCCGAACGCCGTCATGGTCCACACATCCGTCCACGCCTCCTGGTTCCGACAGTGCCGCACACTGCCGACGTGCGGGTCGAGGCGTGGGGCACGACCCGGGGGCACTGCCTGGCAGAGGCGGCGCTGGACCTGGTGGAGTGCTTCGTCGGCACCTCCGCGGCGTGGACCAAAGGCTCTTCGGATCAGTGCTGGGGGTGCGGGCGGGCATGGAACAGGGGTCGCCGCTCCGTGGTGGTGCCCGCGGCGAGTTGGCTGATTTCGACGCGCGTCCTGATGGCGCGGACCACCTCGGTCAGGCCCAGGACGATGGCCATCACGCCCACCACCAGAGTGAGTGTCGCGATCGAGGCGAACGGCATGATGATCATCACGATGCCGGCCAGGGTGCCGATGATGCCGAAGGCCACGTGCCAGCCGCGCCCGGGCATGTCCTGGACGGAGGCCGCCGCGGCCGTCTCCGTGGTGCCGCGCAGCAGCCAGCTGAAGCCGACCCACAGGGCAAGCAGCAGGATCGACTCCAGGGGGCCCCGGAAGCAGATCAGTCCCAGCAGGATGGAAGCCGCACCGGTGATGAAGTGCAGGACCCGAAGATGCCCAGGGACGTGGGCGCCGAAGGCGGCGGCCACCTGGAAGACGCCGGTGAACAGCAGATAGACGCCGAAAAGGACGCCAGCGACCCGCAGTGTCGCGCCCGGCCAGACCAAGGCGATCACGCCCAGGGCGATGCTGGCGAGGCCCATGGTGAGCAGGATCTGCCAGCCCATGTTCGCCAGGGCGGCCATGCCTCCGGCCAGGGCTGTATCCGGCGTTCGCGATCTTTCCTGTGTGTGCGGCTCCGTGCCGCGCGGGGGAACGGGACCTGGGGAATCGGAGGGAGATGCCATGACGCCGCCTCCTTACTGGGAGCAGCGTGGTCACGTCGGTTACCCGTCCATCGTCACCCGATCGGCCCCATGCCGCTCGGTGGGGATCGGAGAATGCGGCGTGGTCCGCTGCATGCGGGCGGGACGCCCGCGGACCCGGTCCGCGAGGGCCGGCCCTGGAGCCTACCGCTGGAGGACCGGGTCCTGCTGGTCGCCGCGTACTGGCGCACGAACCTCACTCTGCGGCAGCTCGCCCCGCTGTTCGGGATCTCGAAGTCCGCGGCCGACCGCATCATCGACCACCTCGGGCCCTCGCTCGGCCTGCAGCCACGCAAGCGGTTCCGCAAAGAGACGGTGCTGATCGTCGACGGCACCCTGGTGCCCACGCGGGACCACTGCATCGCCGAGCAGTCGCGACGGCGTCCACCACGCCATGCTCGGCATCGCCCGCCTGCACAACCTCGCCCTCACCGGGTGACAGGGAACGAGCAGGTCACCACCGTGCGATAGATCATTTACGGGACAACGCTCAGCGAGCCCAGTCACCCGGCCGGGCGCGTCAGCTGCGCGGCCGGGGCGTGAACCCGGCCTTCTCGTAGGCGGTGTCGATGAGCCGCATCGTCGCCAGCGCGTCGTCCGCGTCGAGCGAAGCGAGATGGGGGTACCCCCGCACGGAGTCCGGGGGAGGCAGCGGCTGCCCGCCCCGCACCCGGGCCGCGAACGCCTCGAGCTGGTAGGTGTACGAGGACCTGCGTCCCAGCTCCTCCGTCCGTTCGCCGCTGTCCGTGCGCACCACGACCCGGTCGTCCTGGTGCGGCAGTACGAAGTCGAGCGCCGTGGCCTCACCCCGGGTGCCTACCAGCCGGCACGTCGCCTGCCAGGTGCCGTGCACCATGGAACTGCGCGCGGTTCCGGTGGCGCCGCCGGGGAAGGCCAGCTCCGCGTCCAGCCAGGCGTCGACGCCCGGAGCCTGCGACCGTTCCCCACCGCGCGCCGAGACCACCTCGGGGGCGCCGCCGGCCCACGGGGCGAGCATCCGCTGGGCGTGCAGGGCGTAGCAGCCCAGGTCCATCACGGCGCCGCCGGCCAGCGCGAGCGACCAGCGCACGTCGTCGTCCGGTGGCGGGGGCATGGCCACCACGGTCTCCACGTGCCGCAGTTCGCCGAGTTCCCCCGAGGCGAGCAGTTCGTGCAGCCGCCGGGTGACGGGGTGGAAGAGGTAGTGGAAGCCCTCCATGAACACCGTGCCCGCCGTCAACGCGGCGTCGCGCACCTCGGCCGCCTCCTCGGCGTTGCTCGCGGACGGCTTCTCGGTCAGCACATGCTTGCCCGCCTTCAGCGCCGCCAGGTTCCAGGGGCCGTGCAGGCCGTTGGCGAGCGGGTTGTAGACGACGTCGACCTCGGGGTCGGCGACGAGATCGGCGTACGAGCCGACGACCCGCTCCACGCCGTGGGCGTCGGCGAACGCCTGCGCCCGGTCCCGGTCACGGGCGGCCACCGCGACGAGCCGGTGCCCGCCCGCGCGGGCCGGGGCCACGAGCGCGAACTCGGTGATGCGGGCCGATCCCAGCAGTCCGATCCGCAGCGATTCGCCCATGCCTCACTTCACCTCGTCCATGCCGTGGCGTACCTCGTCCATCCGCACCGGTCGGTGCTCCGCCAGCGACAACGTGCAGGCCTCGGCGACCCAGCTCGCCTCGATGGCGTCGGCCACCGTACACGGTGAGGGCCTCGATCCCGCCACCATCTCGGTGAACGCGGCGAGTTCGGCGCGGTAGGCGTCCGCGAAGCGGTCCATGAAGAAGTGGTGCGGGGCACCGGCCGGGAAGGTGGCGCCCGGTTCGACGGACCGCAGCGGCAGCTTGTCCTCCAGGCCCACGGCGATGCTGTCCTTCATGCCGTGCAGCTCCAGACGTACGTCGTAACCGCGCGCGTTGTGCCGGGAGTTGGAGACCACCGCCAGGGTGCCGTCGTCCAGGGTGAGGAGCGCGGAGGCGGTGTCGACGTCGCCGGCGGCCGCGATGTACTCCGAGCCGCGGTTGCCGCCGGCCGCGTACACCTCGGTGACCTCCCGCCCGGTCACCCAGCGCACGATGTCGAAGTCGTGCACGGAGCAGTCACGGAAGATGCCCCCGGAGACCGACACGTACGCCTCCGGCGGCGGCGCCGGGTCCAGGGTGGTGGAACGCACGGTGTGCAGCGGGCCGAGGTCACCGGCGAGGACCGCCTCGCGCGCGGCGACACAGCCCGCGTCGAAACGCCGGTTGTACCCGATGTGCACCTCGACGCCGCTGTCCCGCACGGCGCGCAGCACGCCCAGGCTCTCCTCGACGGTCTTCGCCACCGGCTTCTCGCAGAAGACGGGGACGCCCGCCTCGACGGCGGCGAGGATCAGCGCCGGGTGGGCGTTGGTGGCGGCGGCGATCACGACGCCGTCGACCCCGGCGGCGAAGAGCGCCTCGGGAGAGTCGACCGCCCTCGCCCCGAAACGCTCCGCCGCCGATGTGGTGGCAGCGGCCACGGGATCGGTGACCACCAGGGAGTCCACCGCGTCCAGTGCGGCGAGGGTGGCGGCGTGGAAGGCGCCGATCCGGCCGAGGCCCAGGATGCCGATGCGCATGGGAAGTTGCTCCAATGAACGATGTGCGACAGCTGACGGGGGTGAGGGGTGAGGATTCAGTCGAGTCCGCCGAGGACGATCTGGTCCCAGTCGATCACCGAACCGGTCACCACGCCGCTGCGGTCGGAAAGCAGGAAGACGGCGAAGTCGGCGATCTCGTCGACCTGCCCGAGCTTGCCCATCGGCACGGCCTCGGCCGCCTTCTCACGCCAGTCGTCCCCGGCGCCGTGGAAGGCGCGCTGGATCGCGTCCTCGCCCTCGGTGTCCGTCCAGCCGATGTTCAGTCCGTTGATCCGGATGCGGTCCCATCGGTGCGCGTGCGCGGCGTTGCGGGTGAGCCCCACCAGACCGGACTTGGCGGCGACGTACGGGGCGAGGAACGGCTGCCCGCCGTGAGCCGAGGACGTGATGATGTTGACGATGGTGCCCGGCGCCCCGCGGTCCACCATGTTCCGCACGGCCGCCTGCATGGCGAAGAACGGCGCCCGCAGATTGATCGCGACATGCGCGTCGAAGAGTTCCGGAGTGGTGTCCAGCAGCGAACCCCGCGAGGTCAGCCCGGCCGCGTTCACCAGGCAGTCGATCCTGCCGCACAGGTCCACGACCTGTTCCACGCTGCCGCGCGCCTCGGCCGGATCCGCGAGGTCCGCCCGTACGAAGACGGCGCCGGTCGCCTTCGCGAACTCCTCGCCGGCGTCGACCCGGCGCCCGGTGAAGACCACGCGCGCCCCTTCACGCAGGGCCGCCCGGACGATACCGGCGCCGACACCCTGGCTCCCGCCGTTGACGAGGACGACCTTGTCCTGAAGCAGTCCCATGCGATTCCCTGTCAGATCCGGCGGCGCTCGGCGCCCGCCCGCAGTTCCTGCCGCAGCCGCTCCGGGCTCCATTCCTCGGCCACGGCCCGCCACACCGTGGCTGCCTGCGAGGGCGGTGCCAGCCCGTCGACCGGCGGGTCCAGGTCCAGATCGGTCGGGAACGGATAGCCCTCGGCGCAGGCGGCGACCACCCGGCGCAGCCAGTCCTCGTCGGCGCCCCCGGCCTTGCGCCTCAGCAGCACCGGATAGACCGCGTTCGACACCGCCTCGCGGTCGACGGTCTCCATGGCGCGGCCGAAGGCGGAGGAGATCTGCAACAGGTTCGCCATCCGCCGGATGCCCGCGGACCTGTTGTGCCCGGCGGCGTGGAAGAGCGCGGGGTTGAAGAAGACCGCGTCGCCCTTCTGAAGGGGCAGCTGGACGTGGTGCTCGGCGAAGTAGGCGACGAACTCCGGCCGCCGCCAGGCCAGATAGCCGGGCTCGTACTTCTGCGAGTGCGGCAGGTACAGCGTGGGTCCCGACTCCACGGGCATGTCGCAGTGCGCCACCGCGCCCTGCAGGGTCAGCACGGGGGAGAGCCGGTGGACGTGGGCCGGGTAGCGGGTCGCCTGCTCCTGGCGCAGGAACCCGAGGTGGTAGTCGCGGTGCACGCTCTGCGCCGCGCCACCCGGGTTGACCTGGTTGATCTGCGAGGTGATCTGGTAGCCGGGGCCGAGCCAGGCCCCGGCGATCAGCGCCAGCATGTCGTTGCCGTAGTAGTCGGCGAACGCCACCGGGTCGTGGGCGGCCATCTTGTCGAGCGCCCTCCACACCCGGTCGTTGGCGCCGGGCTTGGCGAAGTGGTCACCGCGGGCGGTGCCCGCCGCGCGCTCCCGCTCGATCAACGCGGTGAAGACGGCGCTCGCACGGTCCACCACACGGAGGTCGGGGAACGCGCGCCTGAGCACCACGATCCCGGGCCCGTCCAGCAGGGCACGCACCCACTCCGTCCGTACCTGCTCCGCCCCGGCGGCCCGCAGCCGGTCGCTGTCGTACACGAGGACGTTCTGCTCGACCCCGTCGGCGAGCGGGTATTCGACCGGGTCGGTGCGCTCGTCGACGAGGGAACGGAAGGCGTCGAGGTCACAGTCCTCCTCGCGCAGCCAGATCCCGGGTCCCGCGGTGGTGAGAGACATCCCGGAGTCCTTTCGCAGTGCCGTCGTTTTGGCCAGTCTTGTGAACCCGGGCCCCTCAATCAACAATCAGGAGACCATCAAAAAACCATCATCACAGCCATCCACCCTCTTCCCCTACCTCCTCCACTTCCGGGAACAGCCATGGGACACCCGTACACGGTCCGTGAGATCGCCCGTCAGGCCGGACTGAGCCAGGCCACCGTCGACCGCGTCCTCAACCAGCGGGGTGGAGTGCGGGAGAGCACGGCGCGCGAGGTGCACCAGGCGATCAGGGACCTGGACCGGCAGCGGACACAGGTCCGCATCGGCGGCCGCACCTTCATGATCGACATAGTGATGCAGACCCCGGCCCGGTTCTCCACCGCGGTGCGCGACGCCCTGGAGGCCGAACTGCCCTCCCTGCACCCGGCGGTCGTCCGCTCCCGCTTCCACTTCCGTGAGACCTGCCCGCCCGCGGAGCTCGTCCGCGTTCTCGACCGGATCGCCCGGCGCGGCACCCAGGGCGTGATCCTGAAGGCCCCGGACCTGCCCGAGATCACCGACGCCGTCGGCCGGCTGGTGGCGGCCGGGATCCCCGTGATCACCCTGGTGACGGACCTGCCCGGCAGTGCACGCCGCGCCTACGTCGGCATCGACAACCGCGCCGCGGGAGCCACCGCCGCGTACCTCCTCGACCAGTGGCTGGGAGACCGCCCGGGCCATGTGCTGGTCACCATCAGCCGAGGCTTCTTCCGCGGTGAGGAGGAACGTGAGATGGGCTTCCGCGGCACGCTCCGGACGACCTGCCCCGACCGCACCGTGGTCGAGGTCACCGACAGCGACGGCCTGGACGCCACCCAGCGGGACCTGGTCCTGGCCGCGCTGGAACAGGACCCGGACATCAACGCCGTCTACTCCATCGGCGGCGGCAACGCGGCCACCGTGGAGGCCTTCGCGGCACTCGGCCGAGCCCCGGCCGTCTTCATCGCGCACGACCTCGACCGGGACAATGCGCGCCTGCTGCGGGAACGCCGCATCTCCGCCGTCCTCCACCACGACCTGCGCCAGGACATGCGCCACGCCTGTCAGTCGGTCATGCGGGCGCACGGCGCGCTCCCCGAGGAAGGGCCCCGTCCTTACTCTCCGATCCAGGTGCTCACGCCGTTCAACCTGCCGCCCGGGGTGGCGACGGAGGGGTGATCGGGCCGGGCGGACCCCAGAACTGGCATCGGGCACCATAACCCTCAAAGATCACGTAACATCCAGATCGGAAATCGACCAACTGTCGCAGTCACCCGCCCAGTTGGAGACTTTCTCCACGCCTCGACCAAGGGTGACCGCGCAAGGGGGAAGGAAGAAACCGATGAAGTCATCCGGTCTCCGGCGACGCCTCGCCGGGACGGCGGCCACCGCTGTCATGGTCGGTGCGGGCGTCCTGGCGGGCGCGCCTTCGGCTGCGGCGAAGGCCAACCTGCTGGCCATCGACAAGGTGGCGTTCCACGCTCCGGGCCTGCAGGTGAAGGTCACCTACTCCTGCGACGCCGGCATGGACCACGAGCTCGTGGCCAACGCGACGGCGCTCGGCCGGGGAGGCCACGACGAGTCGATCGCCGCGGGCACCATCAAGAAGGACAAGCTCGTCTGCGACTACGACAACCACATCGCGCAGGTCACGCTGCGCCCGGCCGCGGGTTCGCACTTCGCGAAGGGAGACAAGGTGCAGGTCGCCGTCTTCTACTTCGACACTGACGGGTTCAGCTACGCCCGCCAGGAGACCGTCGCCGTTCTGTGACGCGGCATTCGCCCCGGCGGGCGGCACACGGGCCGTTCGGGAGACCGACTCGGCCTGTCGCCCGCCGGGGCGGTGCGCACGGTCGGAGGCTCCTCGGCAGGACAGCGGCGCCGAGCACGAATCGGTGCCGGTCGATGGACTCCAAGAGCTCCGCTCTAAGCCCTGGGGCCCAGCTCCAGAAGGACGGCCTGCGCCGCCCCACGGTGCTCGGCGGCCTCCGCCGGATCCGTCTGGTCGAGCACGGTCGCGATGCCTTCGTGGGCCGGCACCTCCTCGTAACGGTTTCCCAGCCTCGGGGCCAGCTCCAGCGCCGATCGTCCTGATGATCGGCGTCACCAACCTGTTCAACCGGCTCAACGCCACGACCCGTCAGATCGCCGGGGCGTGGGGCTGACGCCCGCCGTCACCG
This sequence comes from Streptomyces sp. NPDC107546, assembly GCF_055639175.1. Taxonomy (NCBI): domain Bacteria; kingdom Bacillati; phylum Actinomycetota; class Actinomycetes; order Kitasatosporales; family Streptomycetaceae; genus Streptomyces; species Streptomyces sp. NPDC107546. The sequence continues at coordinate 166,077 of NZ_JBVKBA010000014.1, forward strand.
GCAAGGACGAGCCGGCGAGCGATCTCGACACCGATACTGCGTACATCCATGATCCGCACACCCGGAGGAAACCCGCCGTGAAGGACGCACAGAAGCCCACCAGGAGCACCACCGCGACCGACAAGACGTCCGAAGGATTCACGGACGAGGAGCGAGCCGCGATGAAGGAGCGCGCCAAGGAGTTGAAGGCGTCCGCGCGCCGCGGATCGAAGGGCGCCAAGGCGGCGGAGGACGAGGCCGCCGTGCTCGCGAAGATCGCCGAGATGCAGGAGCCGGACCGGGTCATGGCCGAACGGATCCACGCCGTCGTCAAGGAGAGCGCGCCGGAACTCGCCCCGAAGCTCTGGTACGGGATGCCCGCGTACGCCCTGGACGGCAAGGTCGTCTGCTTCTTCCAGAGCGCGGAGAAGTTCAAGTCCCGCTATGCGACGTTCGGCTTCAGCGACAAGGCCAACCTCGACGACGGCACCATGTGGCCGGCTTCCTACGCCCTGAAGGAGCTGACCTCCGCCGACGAGGCGAGGATCGGAGCACTCGTGAAGCAGGCGGTGAACTGAGGCCTGGGGTCTGGCGTCCGGATCAGGCCTGCCGTGCTGACACGTCAGCACGGCAGGCCCGGTCGCCGAGCCTGCGCAGGGCGGTGGGACGGTGGGTTGATGGAGCCCGGCAGGCGAGGTCACACTGGCCGGGTGGACGCGGATCCGGGGTTCTACGGGCCCTCCTCGGTGACCTGGCAGATGCACGCCGACCCCATGATGTGGGTCGCTGGCATCCGCGCGCTCTACCTCCAGGCCCTGCACCCGCCCACCGTGCGGGGCGTCCTGCAGAACTCGGACTTCCGCCGCGACGCCTGGGGCCGGCTGATGCGCACCGCCGACTTCGTCGGGACGACGACGTACGGCACCACCGAGGCCGCCGAGCGACTGGCGGCGCGGGTGCGGAAGATCCACGGCATGCTCGGCGCCACGCACCCCGACACCGGCGAGCGGTACGCGGTCGACGAGCCCGGGTTGCTGCTGTGGGTGCACTGCGCCGAGATCGACTCCTACCTCCATGTCCTGCGCCGCTCGGGGTTCCGGCTGACCGAGGCACAGGCCGACCGGTACGTCCGTGAGAACCGGGCCGCCGCCGCCCTCGTCGGACTCGACCCCGAGCAAGTGCCCGCGGACCAGGCCGGGCTGGCCGCGTACTTCGAGAAGGTGCGACCCGAACTCGCCGCCGGGCCCGAGGCACGCGAGGTGGACGACTTCCTGCGGCGCCCGCCGATCCACCCGCTGCTGGTCCCGGCGCGCGCCCTGCTGTGGCGGCGGGTGGCGAACCTGGCCTACGCCGCCCTGCCCCCGTACGCCCACGAACTCTACGGCCGCCCGGCCCCGAGCCCCGCTGCGGTCACCCGGCGGCTGCGCCTGACCGGCACCCTGCTGCGCCGCATCCCCGCACGGGTGCGCTGGCAGGTGCCCCCGAAGCACGTTCTGCGCGCCGTGGCCCGGCTCGGCCCGGGTGCACGGCCCGCACCGTACAAGGTCGGCGGGCACGTCGGCTGATCCGGCGCCGCCCGGCCCGTCTCTGGCCGATCCGGATCTTCGCGTGCTACGAAGAGGCATGCCTGCACGCGAAGGACACGAGGGAAACCACAGACACGAGCGATTCGACGCCGTGATCGTCGGCGGCGGTCACAACGGCCTCGTGGCCGCCGCCTATCTGGCCCGGGCCGGGCGATCCGTGCTCGTGCTGGAGCGGCTGGACCACACCGGCGGCGCCGCCGTGTCCACGCGCCCGTTCGCCGGGGTCGACGCACGGCTGTCGCGCTACTCCTACCTGGTCAGCCTGCTGCCCCGGAAGATCGTGCGGGACCTGGGGCTGGACTTCCGGGTGCGGGCGCGCACCGTCTCCTCGTACACCCCCGTCGAGCGGCACGGGCGCCCCACGGGGCTGCTCGTCGGCGGTGGCGAGCGGCGTACCAGGGAGGCGTTCGCGCGGCTCACCGGCTCCGAGAGCGAGTTCGAGGCCTGGCGGCGCTTCTACGGGATGACCGGGCGCGTGGCCCAGCGGGTGTTCCCGACGCTCACCGAGCCGCTGCCCACCCGTGAGGACCTGCGCCGCCGCATCGACGACGAGGAGGCGTGGCGGGCCCTGTTCGAGGAGCCGATCGGCGCCGCGATCGAGGCCCGCTTCACCGACGACCTGGTCCGCGGAGTCGTCCTCACCGACGCGCTCATCGGCACCTTCGCCGACGCCCACGACACCTCCCTGAAGCAGAACCGCTGCTTCCTGTACCACGTCATCGGTGGCGGCACCGGCGCGTGGGATGTCCCCGTCGGCGGCATGGGCGCCCTCACCGACGCGCTCGCCGCGGCCGCGCGCGCTGCCGGGGCGGTCGTCGCCACCGGCCGCGAAGTGGTACGGATCGACACCGACGGGCGCGCCGCCGAGGTCGCCTACCGGAGCGCGGACGGGGAGGGCACCGTCTCCGCCCGGCACGTCCTGGTGAACGCCTCCCCGCAGGAGCTGGCCCACCTCACCGGCGACACCCCGCCGGCCCCGGCCGAGGGCGCCCAGCTGAAGGTGAACATGCTGCTCACCCGGCTGCCCGCGCTGCGCGACACCAGCGTCGACCCGCGCGAGGCGTTCTCCGGCACCTTCCACATCGCCGAGGGATACGAGCAACTGGCCACCGCCCACGCCCAGGCCGCCGCCGGTTCACTGCCCGCCGCGCCACCGTCCGAGATCTACTGCCACTCGCTCACCGACCCCACCATCCTCGGCCCCGACCTCGTCGAGCGCGGCTACCAGACCCTCACCCTCTTCGGCCTCCACACCCCCGCCCGGCTCTTCGAGGAGGACAACGACGCCGTACGCGAGGAGCTGCTGAAGGCGACGCTGGCGCAGCTGGACGCCCACCTCGCCGAGCCGGTCGAGAACTGCCTGGCCACCGACGCGGACGGGCGTCCCTGCATCGAGGCCAGGTCCCCGCTCGACCTGGAGCACGACCTCCGGCTGCCGCGCGGCAACATCTTCCACCGTGAACTGACCTGGCCGTACGCCCAGGAGGGCACGGGCCGCTGGGGCGTGGAGACCCGGCACGCGAACGTCCTGCTGTGCGGCGCGGGCGCGGTGCGCGGCGGCGGGGTGAGCGGCGTGCCCGGGCACAACGCGGCAATGGCGGTGCTCGAGGACCTGGGGGAGCCGCTGCCGAAAACCAGAGCCGTCTAGAAAAAACTGACGGCCCATCAGAAAACTCTTCCGTCCTCTCGACCGCTGCGGCATCCTGCGCCCATGCAGACGGAGCTGAGCAAGCAACTCGGGGTCGAGCACGCCCTCTTCGGGTTCACGCCGTTTCCCGCCGTCGCCGCGGCGATCAGCCGGGCCGGCGGTTTCGGCGTGCTCGGCGCGGTCCGCTACACCGCCCCCGACGACCTGAAGCGCGACCTCGACTGGGTCGACGCGCACGTCGACGGCCGCCCCTACGGACTGGACGTCGTCATGCCCGCCAAGAAGGTGGAGGGCGTGACGGAGGCCGATGTCGAGGCGATGATCCCGGAAGGACACCGGCAGTTCGTCAGGGACACCCTCGCCAAGTACGGGGTGCCCGAACTCGCCGAGGGCGACGCGTCCGGGTGGCGGATCACCGGCTGGATGGAACAGGTCGCCCGCAGCCAGCTCGACGTCGCGTTCGAGTACCCGATCAGGCTGCTGGCCAATGCTCTCGGCTCCCCGCCCGCCGACGTCGTCGAACGCGCCCACGACCAGGGCGTCCCGGTCGCCGCGCTCGCCGGCAGCGCCCGGCACGCCCGCAAGCACCAGGAGGCGGGCATCGACATCGTGGTCGCGCAGGGGTACGAGGCCGGTGGCCACACCGGTGAGATCGCCTCCATGGTGCTCACGCCCGAAGTGGTCGACGCCGTCGACCCGTTGCCCGTGCTGGCCGCCGGCGGCATCGGCAGCGGGCAGCAGGTCGCCGCCGCCCTGGCGCTCGGTGCGCAGGGCGTTTGGCTCGGCTCCATCTGGCTGACCACCACGGAGGCCGAACTCCCCTCGCCCGTCCTGGTCCGCAAGCTGCTGGCCGCCGGCTCGGGCGACACCGTCCGCTCCCGGGCGCTGACCGGCAAACCGGCCCGGCAGTTGCGTACCGCGTGGACCGACGTCTGGGACGACCCGGACGGCCCGGGTGCCCTTCCCATGCCGCTGCAGGGCCTGCTGGTCGCCGAGGCGATCACCCGCATCCAGAAGTACGAGGTGGACCCGCTGCTCGGCACGCCCGTCGGCCAGATCGTCGGTCGCATGACCGGCGAACGCAGCGTCCAGGCCGTCGTCGACGACCTCACCCGGGTCTTCGAGAAGGCCGTCGACCGCATCAACCGAATCGCCGGAAGGAGCGGGCGGTGAGCCGGTCCGCCAACGGTTTCTGGGCCCAGGCGGCGGCGGATCCCGAGCGCATCGTCCTCGTCGCCCCCGACGGGGAGGAGTGGAGCGCCGGGCGGCTGCTCGCCGACGCCAACCGGCTGGTGCACGGGCTGCGCGCCGCGGGGCTGCGGACCGGTGACTCCTTCGCCGTCGTCCTGCCCAACGGCGTCGCGTTGCTCACCGCGTACCTGGCCGCCACCCAGGCCGGGCTCTACCTCGTCCCCGTCAACCACCACCTCGTCGGGCCGGAGATCGCCTGGATCGTCTCCGACTCCGGCGTCAAGGTGATCGTCGCGCACGAGCGGTTCGCGGACGCGGCACGCGCCGCCGCCGACGAGGCCGGACTGCCGGCCACCCACCGGTACGCCGTCGGCGAGGTCGAGGGCTTTAGGCCGTACGACGAACTCCTCGACGGGCAACCCGACTCGGCGCCGGTCGACCGCACCCTCGGCTGGGTCATGAACTACACCTCGGGCACCACGGGCCGCCCCCGCGGCATCCGCCGCCCGCTGCCGGGAAAACCGCCCGAGGAGGCCCACCTCGGCGGTTTCCTCGGCATCTTCGGCATCAAGCCCTACGACGACAACGTCCACCTGGTCTGCTCGCCGCTCTACCACACGGCGGTGCTCCAGTTCGCGGGCGCGTCCCTGCACATCGGACACCGGCTGGTCGTGATGGACAAGTGGACGCCCGAGGACATGCTCCGCCTCATCGACGCCCACCGGTGCACGCACACGCACATGGTGCCGACCCAGTTCCACCGGCTTCTCGCCCTGCCCGACGAGGTGAGGGCCCGCTACGACGTCTCATCCATGCGGCACGCCATCCACGGCGCCGCCCCCTGCCCTGACCATGTGAAGCGGGCGATGATCGAGTGGTGGGGCATGTGCGTGGAGGAGTACTACGCGGCGAGCGAGGGAGGCGGCGCCTTCGCTCCCGCCGAGGACTGGCTGAAGAAGCCCGGCACCGTCGGCAAGGCATGGCCCATCAGCGAACTCGCGATCTTCGACGACGACGGCAACCGGCTGCCGCCCGGCGAACTCGGCACCGTCTACATGAAGATGAGCACCGGCGGGTTCTCGTACCACAAGGACGAGGCCAAGACGCGCAACAACCGCATCGGCGACTTCTTCACCGTCGGCGACCTCGGCCGGCTCGACGAGGACGGCTATCTCTTCCTGCGCGACCGCAAGATCGACCTGATCATCTCCGGCGGCGTCAACATCTACCCCGCCGAGATCGAGGCCACGCTGCTCACCCACCCCGCCGTCGCCGACGCGGCCGCCTTCGGCATCCCGCACGAGGACTGGGGCGAGGAGGTCAAGGCGGTCGTCGAACTCGCCCCCGGGCATGAGCCCGGCCCGGCACTCGCCACGGACATCCTCCACCACTGCGCACGGCAACTCGCCGGCTACAAGCGGCCCAAGAGCGTCGACTTCGTCAGGGCCATGCCCCGCGACCCCAACGGCAAGCTGTATAAACGACGGCTGCGCGAACCGTACTGGGAAGGCCGTACCCGCCCCGTGTGACGGCTGCTTGACCTGCCCCGCGTGCCCGGCGAGGATCGCGCCAGGGCGGACACGAAGGAGCGGGACATGACGGCGGGACGAAGCGTCACGGTCGACGGCACGCTGCGGCGCAGCGCCCGACGTACGCCGGCGAGGGTGGCGATCCGCTACGGCGACCGGTCGTGGACCTACGCCGAACTCGACGACGCCGTCTCGCGCGCCGCCCGCGTGCTCCGGGAGGCCGGGCTCGCCCCCGGCGACCGGGTCGGCGCCCTGGGCCACAACTCCGACGCCTATCTGATCGCCTTCCTGGCCTGCGCCCGCGCCGGACTGGTGCACGTACCGGTGAACCAGAACCTGACCGGCGACGACCTGGCATACATCGTCGACCAGTCCGGTTGTTCCCTCGTCCTCGCGGACCCTGACCTCGCGGGGAACCTCCCGCAGGGCGTACTGCGGCTGCCGCTGCGCGACGCCGACGACTCGCTGCTCGCGCGGCTGGCCGCGACCGAGCCGTACGACGGCGAGGAACCGCGCGCCGAGGACCTGGTGCAACTGCTGTACACGTCCGGCACGACCGCGCTGCCCAAGGGCGCGATGATGACGCACCGCGCCCTGGTGCACGAGTACCTGAGCGCGATCACCGCCCTCGACCTGAGCGCGGGCGATCGGCCGGTGCACGCCCTGCCGCTCTACCACTCGGCGCAGATGCACGTCTTCCTGCTGCCCTACCTCGCCGTCGGCGCCGAGAACGTCATCCTGGACGCGCCCGACGGCGACCGGCTCTTCGACCTGGTCGAGGCGGGCCGGGCCGACAGCCTGTTCGCGCCGCCCACGGTCTGGGTCGCACTGGCGAACCGCCCCGACTTCGCCACCCGCGACCTGAGCGGCCTGCGCAAGGCCTACTACGGCGCCTCGATCATGCCGGTGCCCGTCCTGGAGCGCCTCAAGGAGCGGCTGCCGAAGCTCGCGTTCTACAACTGCTTCGGGCAGAGCGAGATCGGCCCCCTCGCCATGGTCCTCGGGCCCTACGAGCACAAGGGACGCATGGACTCGTGCGGGCGTCCGGTGCTGTTCGTGGAGGCGAAGCTCGTCGACGAGTCCGGCATGGACCTGCCCGACGGGGAACGGGGAGAGATCGTCTACCGGTCACCGCAGCTGTGCGAGGGCTACTGGGAGAAGCCGGAGGAGACCGCCGAGGCGTTCCGCGACGGCTGGTTCCACTCCGGGGACCTTGCCGTGCGGGACACCGACGGGTACTTCACCATCGTCGACCGGGTGAAGGACGTCATCAACTCCGGTGGCGTACTGGTCGCTTCACGGCAGGTCGAGGACGCGCTGTACAGCCACGAGCGGGTCGTCGAAGCCGCGGTGATCGGGCTGCCGGACGAGCGGTGGATCGAGGCGGTCACCGCGGTCGTCGTACCGCGCGAGGAGGTGACCGAGGCCGAACTGATCGACCACGTGCGCGAGAGGTTGCCGCACTTCAAGGCGCCCAAGCGGGTGCTGTTCGTGGACGAGTTGCCGCGCAACGCGAGCGGGAAGATCCTGAAGCGGGAGCTGCGGGACCGGTTCGGGCGCTGACGGGGGTCAGCGCGGCCGGAGGTCCACGATCCGCCTGATCTTGCCCACGGACCGCTCCAGGGACTCCGGTTCGACGATCTCGACCCCCACCGAGACACCGATCCCGTCCTTCACGGCCGCCGCGATGGCGAGCGCCGCCGCCTCACGCTGCTCCGGGGTGGCGCCGGGCCGGGCCTCGGCCCGCACGGTCAGCGCGTCGAGCCGGCCCTCGCGGGTCAGCCGGAGCTGGAAGTGCGGCGCCACGCCCGGGGTGCGCAGCACGATCTCCTCGACCTGCGTGGGGAAGAGGTTGACCCCGCGCAGGATGACCATGTCGTCGCTGCGCCCGGTGATCCTCTCGATGCGCCGGAAGACCCGCGCCGTGCCGGGCAGCAGCCGGGTCAGGTCCCGCGTCCGGTACCGGATCACGGGCATGGCCTCCTTGGTGAGGGAGGTGAAGACCAGCTCGCCCTCCTCGCCGTCCGGCAACACCTCGCCGGTGATCGGATCGACGATCTCCGGGTAGAAATGGTCCTCCCACACGTGCAGGCCGTCCTTGGTCTCGACGCACTCCTGCGCCACACCCGGGCCGACGACCTCCGACAGCCCGTAGATGTCCACCGCGTCGATCGCGAACCGCTCCTCGATCTCGCGCCGCATCTCCTCGGTCCAGGGCTCGGCTCCGAAGATGCCGACGCGCAGGGAGGTGGTGCGCGGATCGACGCCCTGGCGCTCGAACTCGTCCAGCAGGGTGAGCATGTACGAGGGGGTGACCATGATGACCCCGGGCCGGAGGTCCTGGATCAGTTGCACCTGGCGGGCCGTCATGCCACCGGAGGCGGGGATCACCGTGCAGCCGAGGCGTTCGGCGCCGTAGTGCGCGCCGAGGCCGCCGGTGAACAGGCCGTAGCCGTACGCCACATGCACCGCGTCACCGGGCCGGCCGCCCGCCGCGCGGATGGACCGGGCCACCATGTCGGCCCACATCGACAGGTCGCCCTCGGTGTACCCGACGACCGTGGGCCGTCCGGTGGTGCCGCTGGAGGCGTGGATGCGGCGGATCCGCTCCCTGGGGACGGCGAACATGCCGTACGGGTAGTGCTCTCGGAGGTCCGCCTTCACGGTGAAGGGGAACCGGGCGAGATCCGCGAGCGTGCGGCAGTCCTCCGGCCGCACCCCCGCCTTGTCGAAGGACTCCCGGTAGAAGGGAACGTGCTCGTAGGCATGGCGCAGCGAGGCCCGCAGCCGCTCCAGTTGCAGGGTCCGCAGCGCCTGGGCGTCGAGCCGTTCCCCCGCGTCCAGCAGGCCCTGATCGTGCGCCATGGGGACGCCTCCCTAGCAATCACAAGCAATCGTCTCGAACCGGTCGACCGATCATTCGGTAGATGTCGAGGATCAGTAATCCAGCTCGCCCGGCCGGAGACAAGAGCCCGACCTGAACTTCTTGCGGTGAATCCCGCCCTGCCGCGAAGATCAGGTACATGCCGACCTTTGACGCCTGCGACGGTACCCGACTCGCCTACCACCTGCGGGGAGAGGGCGAACCGCTCGTCGTGCTGCCCGGCGGACCGATGCGGGCCTCCGCATACCTCGGGGACCTCGGCGGGCTCGACGACCGGCGGCGGCTGGTGCTGCTCGATCTGCGCGGCACCGGGCACTCGGCCGTGCCGGCGGACCCGGACACCTACCGCTGCGACCGGCTCGTCGACGACGTGGAGGCGCTGCGCGAGCATCTCGGCCTGGAACGCATGGACATACTCGCGCACTCGGCGGGCGGCAGCCTCGCCCTGCTCTACGCTGCCCGCTTCCCGGAGCGCGTCGCCCGGCTCGCCCTGATCACCGTCACCCCCTGGGCGCTCGGGATGCCCGCCACGGCCGAGGACCGGCTCGAGGCGGCACGGCTGCGTGAGGGTGAGCCCTGGTTCGAGGAGGCCTTCCCGGCGTTCGAGGCCTGGCTGAAGGGAGACGGCGAGTTCGACCCGGTCTTCATACCCTTCTTCTACGGGCGGTGGGACGCTGAGGCGCAGGAGCACGTCGCGGACCGGGCCGGACAGGCCAACGACGCGGCGGCCGACGTCTTCCTCTCCGACGCGGCCTTCGACCCGCCGGCCACCCTGGCCGCGCTCGCCCGGCTGACCGCGCCGGTCCTCGTGTACGCGGGCGAACTCGACGGCGGCCCCCGCCCCGAACTCGCCCGCCGCCTCACCGAGCTCTTCCCGCGCGCCGAGTCGGCGGCCCAGTCGGGTGCCGGGCACTACCCGTGGCTGGACGACCCCGAGTACTTCGCCGCGCGGGTGGGCGCCTTCTTCGCGGGCTGAGCGACCTCGGGAAGGGTCAGCCGCCCATGCGGGTCAGACGGGCCGCCGCCCGGGCGCGGGCCGCCTCCAGGACCGCCAGCAGAACCGCCTTGCTCGAGTTGCGGTCCCGTACGTCGCACAGGAGCACCGGTGTCGACGCGTCCAGGTCCAGCGCCGCCCGCACCTGCTCGGCCGTGCAGTCCCGCCGCCCGTCGAAGCAGTTGACTCCGACCGCGAACGGGATCTCCCGCGCCTCGAAGAAGTCGATCGAGGCGAACGAGGCGTCCAGACGGCGGGTGTCGGCGAGGACCACCGCCGCCAGCGCGCCCGTCGCCAGGTCGTCCCACATGAACCAGAACCGGTCCTGCCCGGGCGTGCCGAACAGGTACAGCACCAGCTCGGGCGCGATGGTGATGCGGCCGAAGTCCATGGCGACCGTCGTGGACGACTTGCCCTCCACCCCGGTCAGGTCGTCGACCCCGAGGCTCGCTTCGGTCATGCGCTCCTCGGTCTCCAGCGGGGGCACCTCGCTCACCGAGCCCACCATGGTGGTCTTGCCCACGCCGAAACCGCCCGCGATGAGGATCTTCAGCGCGGTGGGCATGACCGGTTCAGAGCTGACGGATACCATCCATCACCCTTTCGATGATTTCCACACTCGGCTGCTCGTCCTGCCCGGGCGGCGACTGGACGATGATGAGCGAGGCGCCCAGCAGATCCCCGCAAAGGATCTTCACCACGCTCACCGGCAGGTCCAGATGCGCGGCGATCTCGGCGACCGCCACCGCGCGGTCCCGGCACAGCTCGAGGATCTGGACCGACTCCGGCTCCAGGTACTCGTACTCGAACTCAGCCTCGGACCGCGAGACGACCAGCGTGATCAGTGTGAACGTGTGCTGACTGTGGCGGGTGCGCCCGCCCGTGATGGCGTACGGCCGTAAATGACGCCCGGCCTCCGCACCGTCGAGCCACCGCGGTTCACGCATCCTGAATAAGACCGCCGGAGGGTGTCTGGACGCGAGGTGCGGCGCTCATGTACTGGCCGACCTGCTTGACGAGCGTGCCCATCTCGAACGCCATCATCCCCACATCCACTTCCTCCGAGGCGATCGCGGCCAGCCGGGCGCCCCTGCCCGCGGCCGTGACGAACAGGAACGCCCTCTCCATCTGGATGACCGTCTGCTGGACCTCCCCGCCGTGGAAGTGGCGCGCGGCGCCCCGGGCCAGGCTGTGCATGCCCGAGCCCACTGCCGACAGGTGCTCGGCGTCGTCGCGGCGCAGGTCCTTCGACTTGCCGATGAGGAGGCCGTCCCCAGACAGCACGATGGCACAGCGGATCTCCGGGATCCGGTCCACCAGGCCGTCGAGGAGCCAGTCCAGCTGCGGCCCGGGATGTACCTGCTCAGTCATTGCTCAACGTTCCCTCACAGTCGATTGGCACCGGGGTCCCCCGAATCCTGCGGCCGGCCCTCCGCGCCGGCCGGCCCGTCCGGATGGGACATCCGGGCCCGCTTCAGCCCCTGCTGAATGGCGATCATCGCGCGCGCCGACGCTTCCGGGGAGACGACACCGTTGTCCTCTTCGCCTTCGGGCCGGCCCTGGTTTTGTGCTGCCTCCCTGCGCAGCTGCTGCGCGAGGCTGGCTCCCCGGGTCCGCTGCGGCAGCACCGGGGGCGTCGTCAGCGGACGCGCCGCATCGGGTGCGGACATCTGCCCGGCGGGCGCGGTGCGCCCCGCGCCGGGCTCACGTCCGAGCGGGGATCCGGCTTGCGGTCGGTGCCGTCCCGATGGCGGACCGGCTTGGGGCCGGTGCTGACCCGGCGGGGGTCCGGCCTGCGGCCGGTGCTGCTCCGACGGTGGCCCGGCCTGCGGCCGGCTGTACCCGGTCGACGGCCCGGAGTACGGGGCCGGCTGCCCCGGGTACTCGGCCGACGGCCCGCTGTACCCGGCGTACTCGGCCGACGGCCCGGTGTACCCGGGCCCGGCCTCGGGGGTCGCCGCCCGTGGGGCCGGGGTCGTCTGCTGGGGCGTGGCCCACCGGTCCGGCTCGGAAGGGGGTACCGGGTGTTCCGACACGGGCGGCAACAGACCTGCACCTCCGTACTCGGGAAAGCCGCTGTGGTCCGCGACGCGGGAGTGCGTGAGCACGTCCGCTCCCGTGACCGCCGGCGCGGTCACGGTTCCGGTGGCCCCCACCGCCGCGCCCGCGAGCGCCCTGTCCTCGGCCCGGGGCTCGCTCTGCAAGGCGTTGCCGGCCGCCGCGGCCGCCGACCTGAGCTGGTCGAGGACCGGCGACTGGAGATCCTCCAGCAGCTCCGAGGGCAGCAGGACGACGACGAGCGTGCCGCCGTAGACGGACTCGCGAAGCTCCACCTTGATCTTGTGCCGCTCGGCGAGCCGGGCGACCACGAAGTGACCGAGACGCGGGTCCTCGCCCAGGGACGTCATGTCCAGCTCGGGCGGATGGGCGAGCAGCTCGTTGGCGTACGCCATCTTGTCGGGCGGTATGCCGAGTCCGTGGTCCTCGACATGGATGGCCAGCCCCTTGGCCACCTTGGTGGCGCTGACGAACACCTGGGTGTCCGGCGGGGAGAAGCTCGTGCCGTTCTCGATCAGCTCGGCGAGCAGGTGCGTCACGTCCGCGACGGCCCGGCCCGCCAGGGCGACACGCCGCTCCGCGGGCAGGTTCTTCACCTTCACGCGCGTGTACTGCTCGGTCTCCGCGACCGCACTGCGCATGACGTCGGTGATGGAGACCGGCGCGGTCATCCGGCGGCTCGGCGGGGAACCGCTGAGGATCACCAGGTTCTCCGCGTGCCGTCGCACGCGGGTCGCGAGGTGGTCGACCTTGAAGATGTCCTTCAGCAGGTCGGAGTCCTCGTGCTTGCGCTCCAGGTCGTCGAGGAGCGAGATCAGACGGTGGATCAGGATCTGGGTACGCCGGATGAGCTGTGCGAAGACCTTCTCGGTGCCCTCGCGGCCCCTCGACTGACGCATCGCGGTGTCCGCGGCGACCCGGCCCAGCCGGTCGATGGCCCCGGCCAGCCGTTCCAGCTCGTCACCGGCCTGGCGATCCTGCGGGCCGAGGACGGCAGGGTCCACGTGCTCGCCGCGCTCGATACGGGCCAGCAACTGGGGGAGTGCACGGGACAGTTCCTCGGCCCGCGCCTCGAGTTCGGACGCCCGGCCGAGCGTCGCGCGGCGGGCGCGCAGCGCGAGCACCGCGCCGCCGGCCAGCGCGGCCAGGGTGGCGGCGGTGCCCAGGAGCACGCCCAGCAGCAGCTCGTCGGCCTGGTCCGAGGCGTCGTCCGCGAGCCCCCGCACGGAGTCCGCGCCCAGCGACTGCAGATCGCCCAGGACACCGCTCGCGGTGTCCGGCCATGTCGAGGCCTTCGAAGGCAGCGCCGTGCCCTGGTCGGACGCCACGGAGTCGCCGAGCGTGCCCAGGGTCGTCCACTGCGCGCCGTCGGTGATCTGCGTGTAGCCGGCGGCCGCCCCGGCGGGCAGGTCACGGGCGGTCAGGCCCGCGCTGAACTCCCGCTGCAGCGCCAGGTACTCCACGAACTGGGCGCGGGTCGCCGCCGGTATGCGCCCGGAGGGCAGGACACCGGACAGCAGGGCGTCCTGGCGCGAGAGCATCTCCGTGATCTGCACCAGGGAGACCGTGGCGGTGCCGCCCCGGGCGAGGGACCCGTTGTCGCTGCGGACGGCGGCGGTCACCAGCGACACACCCTGGGCGATGCTGTCGGTGAAGTACTGGAAGGCGTCGGCGGCGGACAGGGTGCGGGCGTCGATCGCCTGGCGGCGGTCGGACAGCGCGGCCAGCGCGTCGTCGAGCGGCTTCGCCCGGCGCCGCAGCGTCGAGGTGTCCAGGCCGGAGGAGCCGCGGTAGGCGGTGAGGGCCGCGTCGGTCCTCTTGCGGGCGGCCTCGAGGTCACTGCGCGCGGCGCCGGCGCGGCTCGCCTGCCAGACGGCGGTCAGACGGCGCTCGTTCTGGAGCGCGGAAAGCACCGCCTGGGCAGGCCGGGCGGCCGAGGCGTCGTGGTCCGCGTCGGCCTGCAACTGGACGTGCTCGTCGACGAGACCGGCCGCCGTGTACCCCCACAGTCCGGTCAGGCAGACGGCGGGCACGACGAAGGGCAGGACGAACGAGAATCGGAGAGATCTGCGCGGGGCGGACCGATGACGCGTCCGCCGGTCGCGGGTGCCTGGCATCTGATTCCTCGTACGGCAGCGAAGCACTGGTTCGGTTGGGACGGTGCGAGTGCCGGACTGCGCCCGGCGCGGCGACTTGACCTCACCGTCATCGGAGTCGGCGATCAGGCTGAACCGTATCAGGATCATGCAGCAGCGTCAGCTTCCGCTTAGGGCAACTAACGGCTTTCATACGTCAGTTGACAGGCGCGTCCACGGCGTGGGTGCTGTCATTGCCGGGGCGGGCGCCGGGGGGGACGAATCAGAGCAGAGCGAGAAGTTTGGGGGTATAGAGCGCTCCCGCCGTCTCGATTCCGGCCACCATGTCGAAGTAGATGGCGGTCAGTTCCGCATCCGTCTGCACGGCGCGCAGCAGGGACAGTCGCTGTTCGTGCGGTGTGAGTTGAGCCACGCCGAGGGTGGACTCGTAGCCGGGGGTGAGTACTTCGTCCCGTTCCTTGGCGAAATCCTCGAGGGCGGCGTCGAGTCCGGAGGGGTCGCCGCCGAGTCGGCCCTGCAGCCTGCGGGCCAGAACATCGGCCTGGAGGAAGGCGTCGCTGATGCCGCGCGCGGTGATGGAGTCCTTGTGGTGCCCCGCGTCGCCCACCAGGACCCAGCCGGGCCCGGCGGCCTGTCGGAAGAAGTTCTGCTGGTCACCGGTGCCGCGCAGCCGTTCCAGGGGCTCCTTGCCCGCGAGTCGCTCGTACAGGCCGGGCGCGGTGGTGCGGATCTGTTCCAGGTAGGCCCGCCGGGCGTCGGTGCGTACCTCTTCGAAGCGGGACTGCGGGAAGTAGGCGAGGACCAGCGTCGCGGCGTCGTTGGTGGCCACGGCCGCCACCCAACTGCCCGGTCGCTCGTGGAGTTCCAGGGTGGCCGGGACGTCCGCCCAGTACGTGTAGTACGCGCAGGTCTGCCGGGGATCCTCCACGGTGTACGGCGCCTGCGCGAGCCGGGCGACGGTGGAACGCATGCCGTCCGCGCCGATCACGAGGTGCGCGCGTTCGGTGAACGACTCCAGCCCGGATCTTCCTTCCACCCCCACGACCCGCCCGCCGAAGTCGCGCAGCAGCCCGGTCACCCGGCAGTGGTGGCGCACCTCGACGCCCGCCGCGGCCGCCGCCTCCACCAGGAGGGCGTCCAGGACGTGGCGGCGCGGCGCGAACGCCGCCCGCTGCCCCTCCACGCCCCGGGCGCACCCCTCGAGGCGGATGTCGGCGACCTCGTAGACCACGCGGTCCAGGGGCGGGCACCCCGAGGCGCGCAGTGCGTCCAGCAGCCCCCAGCGGGCGAGCGTCGCCACCCCGGGCTGGTGGATGAGATGGGTGGAGAGGGTGTCCGTGCCGGAGGGCGCCTTGTCGAGCAGGAGTACCCGGTACCCCGCGCGGGCGAGCAGCATGGCGGTGGGCGCACCGGCGCAACGGGCGCCTACCACGATGGCGTCGTACATCTGGGTTGCCTCACAACAGACGTCGGGGGAGGGGGCGTCGTGGTGCCGTGACCCGGACGGGCGTGGATCAGCGGGAGCGTCCGAGGTCGTCGAGCAGGGCCCGCCGGTCGATCTTGCCATTGGCGTTCAGCGGCAGTTGATCGAGGACCGCGATCCGGCGGGGCAGCATGTAGGGCGGCAGCCGCTCGCCCAGCGCCGCGAACAGCCCGTCGGACGTGCAGCCGTCGCCGCTCACCGCGGCATACAGCTCCGGCTCGCCGTCGGGCGCGGGCACCGCGAGGACGACCGCGTCCCCTACCCCCGGCTGCTGCCGCACCATGGCCTCGATCTCCCCGAGTTCGATCCGGTGCCCGCGGATCTTCACCTGCTGGTCGGTGCGCCCGAGGTGGACCAGTTGCCCGTCGCGCATCGCCACCCGGTCCCCGGTGCGGTACCAGTGCCGCTCGGTGAGCGGCCCGTCGCCGCCGGGCCGTCCGTGCGGGTCCAGGAAGCGTCCGGCGTTGTTCGCCGGGTCGAGGTAGCCGGGGAACCTCAACGGCCCGCGCACGCACAGCTCTCCGCTGTCCGCGGGACGGCCGTCCTCGCCGATGAGCAAGAGGTCGAGGACCGGATAGCAGGTGCCGATCGGAGCGGTGCCGTTCGGGGTGTCGGGCCACTGCGCCGGGTCGTCCGGGAACCGGTACGCCGTGCAGGAGATGGTGAGTTCGGTCGGCCCGTAGAGCACCTCCAGACGGCTGCCGGGCGCGGCTGCCCGCCACTGACGGGCCGCGTCCAGGGTGAGCGGTTCGCCGCCGAAGACGCTCCACCGCAGGGTGGGCATGCTGCCGGGTTCCAGGGTGCCGAGACGGGAGGCGAAGGAGACCAGCGACGGAACGGAGAACCAGTGGGTCAGGCGCAGGGAGTTGACGGTCTTCACCGGGGACAGCAGCTGGCTGCGGCGCGGCACCACGAGGGTGCCGCCGGCCGCCCAGGCGACGAACAGATCGTGCACGGAGCCGTCGAAGGTCAGCTCGAAGCACTGCGACAGCCGGCTGCCGGGCGCGATGTCGTACCGCGGCACCACCTGGGCGAGGTAGGTCGCGATGTTGCGGTGCGGGATCGGTACGCCCTTGGGGGTACCGGTCGACCCGGACGTGAAGATGATGTAGGCGATGTCGTCGGGGCCGGTTGCCGGATACGGCAGGTCGGGCGCGGGCTCCTTCGACAGGGCCGCCAGCTCCTCGGGCCCCACGGTGAGGGCCGGCACCCCCTGGTCGGCGCCCGCCCCGGCGGTGTCGGCCAGCACGACGTCCACCTCGGCGGCCTTCACGATCTCGGCCGTGCGGGCCGAGGGGTGCTCGGGGTTGAGGGGGACGACGGTCGCGCCGGCGCGCAGGATCGCGAGATACCCGGCGTAAGCGGTCACCGAACGGCTCGCCAGCAGGCCGACGCGGCCAGGCGGGGTGCCGCCCGCCGCGAGGACCAGCCGGGCGGCCAGCCGCTCGGCCAGGTCGCGCAACTGCGCGTAGGTGAGCCGGTCCTCGTCCACCTCCAGTGCGACGGCGTCCTCGCCGTAGGTGTCGGCGGAGCGGGCGAACCAGGAGTAAGCGGTCTCCGGGTGGCTCATCGGGCGGCCGCCTCCAGGTCGCGCGTCCACCGGCGCAGCTCACCCACGGTGCGCAGCCTGCCGAACTCCTCGGGGTCGACCTCCTGGCTGGACCGCTTGGTCAGCTCGACGATGATCCGCAGCTTGGCCAGGGAGTCGATGCCGATGTCGGTGAGCGTGGACGTGTCGTCGAAGCCGGTGCGGGCGTGCTCGCGCAGCACCCAGGACGCCAGGTCGCCACCGTCGTCGTCGTGCTCCTCGCCCGGCCAGTACCGCTTGGTCTGCCACGGGTACGTCGGCAGCGGGACGAATCGGCCCGGGTCGCCGAACACCGCCTCCCAGTCCACGTCCTCGCCCCTGCGGTAGCGCTCGGCGACGGCCGACAGCGGTCTGCCGCCCAGCCCCGGGGAGCCGGTCAGCGCGGACACCAGCTCCTCGTGGCTCGCCCCGACGACCGCGAGCCGGTGCTCGTGATGCTGCCGACGGGTGGCCGCGCTGTAGCAGATGTCCCGCACGGAGTACGCGGCCCCCGCGCCGCCGGGGGAGAGGTGGTCGGCGTACGACCGGGCGAGTGCCTTCAGGGCGGCGGAGCTGCGCGCGGAGAGCACCAGGACGTACGGCGTGGGGCGTGCGGCGCCTGTGGACGCCGGACCTCGCGCGGTGCGGGGCGCGGCGGGGGCTTCGGCGGGGGCGGGGCTGCGGATCACCACGTGTGCGTTGAGCGCCGAGGAGCCCTGCCCGGAGACACCGGCGACGGCCGGCCGTCCCGTCTCGGGAAGGTCGACGAGCCCGGTCGGCACCACCAGCGGCAGCTCGTCCCAGGCCACCTCGGGGTTCGGCCTCGACAGGTGCAGGCTGGCGGGCACCTGCCCGTGCTCCAGGCAGAGCACCGCCTTGATCAGCCCGGCCAGGCCGCCGGCGGCCTCCGCGTGCCCGATGTTCGTCTTGACCGAGCCGACGAGCAGCGGCCGGTCGGCCGGGCGCCCCTCGCCCAGGACCCGGCCCAGCGCGGTCAGTTCCAGGGGGTCGAACGAGGGCGAGCCGGAGCCGTGGGCCTCGACGTAGTCGACGTCCGCGGGATCGATCCCGGCGTCCTCGTACGCCCAGCGCAGCACGTCGATCTGGCCCTGGAGCGAGGGGTTGAGCACCGAGTCGCTGGTGCGGCCGTCGTTGCCGACGGCGCTGCCCTGGATGACGGCGCGGATGCGGTCGCCGTCGGCCACAGCGTCCGCCAGGCGCTTGAGGACGACGACCGCCACGGCGTCGCTCGGCGCGTGGCCGTCGGCGTTCGCGTCACCGAACTTGCTGCGCCCGTCGGCGGCCATCCCGCCGGCCTGTGTCATCACCAGGTCCTCGTCCGGGCGGAGTTTGAGGTTCACACCCGCGGCCAGGGCCACAGGGGTCTCCCGGGAGCGCAGGCTTTGCACGGCCTGGTGGACCGCGACCAGGGAGGAGGAGCAAGCCGTGTCCACGACGACACTGGGCCCGCGGAAGTCGAAGGTGTGGGAGATCCGGGCGGGCAGCAGGGAGCGGAAGTTGTTCAACTGCGAGGCGGTGGCCCCGTCGGGGCCTTGGCGCAGCGCCAACTCCAGGTAGTCCGCACGGGCGTTGCCCACGAACACGCCGGTCCGGCTGCCCGCCAGCAGGTCGGGCCGCTGCCCCGCGTCCTCCAGCGCCTCCCAGGCCGTCATCAGCAACAGCCGCTGCTGCGGGTCGAGCTCCACGGCCTCCGTGGCGGACATCCCGAAGAACTCGGCGTCGAAGTGGGCGATGTCGTCCACGTAGCCCGCGCGGCGGCTGGCTATGCGGCCCGGTCCGGGGACGGGGGAGTGGAGGGCGTCCACGTCATAACGTTCCGGAGGGGTCTCACTGGTGGCGTCCGTACCGTCCCTCAGGAGGGCCCAGAGCTCGTCGGCTCCCGATGCGCCGGGAAGCCGGCAGGCCACGCCGATCACCGCCACCGCCCGGGCGTCCGCGTCCGACCTGTTCATGACGTTACTCCTTCGATGTTCGCCACTGTCCGTAGGAGATGGCGCAGTTGACCTTGCCGCACGGCCTTGTCGCTGTTGACGCGGTATCACGGCATTACCGAGGGCGGCGCGGTGGACGCAACGTGGCGTCCGACACGCCGCCCTACCGCCAGGCCCCCGTCTCCGGGCGGAAGGGACGGTCCGCTCAGGAGCCCGGTACGCCGTCGTACCGGGCTCGTCCGTCGGACAGGAGAGCTTCTCGCGCAGATTGGCGCCCCCCGGGGCCTGTTGTGGGACAGGCCCACGGCGGGGCGGGACAGCGGGTCGTCAGGACCGGCATGGATCTTGGCGGGAAACCGCGCATGGCGCCCTGGCCGAAACGGCGCAGTCGCCCTCTTTCGTGACGGGCGGTCCGCAGCTCGAACCGTACTTGCCCCACGCTGCCGTGCCCTCTCTCGCAGGTGCATCGCACGAACCCATTACACACGGGCCGCACCAGCGGCGACATGTCCCGTCCGTCACAGCCCACGGAAATCCGAACCAAAGTTCGATCATCGCGTGGGTGTTCGTAGAGAATGCGCCGACGTCGAAAACCAGCCCGCCGCACGATTGTCGTACGCCGGATCGTTTCCGCTCGATGGACGCTCAAGGAATGGCGGGAAGTGATCGCCGCAGGTTGAAACCTGGAAATATTTGGACAGAATCCTGGTTTGGGTATCTCTACGCCCCCAGGTGGTCACGGTGGTCGCGCAGGCGCTCCGGCCAAGTCTCGTGCGACCGCGAGGCGTTGGGCGTGAGTCAAGTGATGCGGAAATCAGCGGGTGGGGCGATCCGCGGAAGCCGGGATTCTGCTTTCATCTGATCCCATGGATCCCCTCTCTCCTGACCAGGCCCGGCTCGCGGGTGAGCATCGGAAGCTACGACTGCAGGTTCTCGGCCTCAACACCGTCGAGGCGGAGGCCACGTTCGACCGTGTCGCGAGGCTGGCGGCCAGTTTCACCCAATCACCTCTGGCCATGGTCAACTTCATCAACGACGAGCGGCAGATGTTCCGCGGCATGTACGTGCCCACCGCGTCGCCCGACGACAAGGTGAACCCCGACGGCGGCGGGATCGCCTTCGACCTCAGCAACCTCTCCCGGGAGGCCCCCGGCGACTACGGCTTCTGCCCCCACGTGGTGGCCCAGGGGTCGCAACTGGCCCTGGACGACGTCTTCGACTACCCCCGCTTCAAGGGCAACCCCCTCGTCAACGACCTGGGCGTGCGCTCCTACCTCGGCACCCCGCTGCGCGACAACACGGGCATGATCCTGGGCACCGTGTGCGTCGCCGACTTCAAGCCCCGCGCCTGGGACCGCGGCCTGCGCGAGGGCATGCAGGAACTCAGCCAGACCCTGCTGTCCGACTTCAAGCTGCGGGACAGCCTGCTGGCCCAGCAGCAGGAGCTGTTCGCCGTCTTCGACGGCGCACCCTTCCCCATCATGCTCACCGAGGGCCCCAACCACCTGTTGCGCTACGCCAACGGCAAGCAGGGCGCCGCCTTCGGCATGG
Organism: Streptomyces sp. NPDC107546; assembly: GCF_055639175.1. NCBI lineage: Bacteria > Bacillati > Actinomycetota > Actinomycetes > Kitasatosporales > Streptomycetaceae > Streptomyces > Streptomyces sp. NPDC107546. The sequence continues at coordinate 186,595 of NZ_JBVKBA010000014.1, forward strand.
TCCCGCAGTTCAGCCCCGGCCGGATGGTGCTGCCCGGCCTGGAGGCCATAGGCGTCTTCAGCGCGATGGACGACGCCTACCGTACCGGGCAGCCCACCACGCTGTCCCAGGTCTCCCTCACCACGTACGACGATCCACGGCCGCAGGAGTTCACCTTCCTGTGCACCCCGGTGCGTACCTCGCCCGGGGCGCCGATCAGCGGTGTCCTGACAGTGGCGATGCAGAGCACCGGACAGAGCTACCCGGGCTCCGAGCAGCAGGCCTTCGCGGCCAACGTCCAGGAGCGCTTCGAGCGGCTCGGCGCCATGCCGGACCACCGGGAGAGCGCCGGCTACCGCACCTGACCACGTTCTGCGCCGATCGCCAGGGCTCGGGTTCCTGAACTGCCCGAGCCCTGCCGGCCGCGGCCTCGCGACAGCGTGTGGCCCCCGCCCCCGTCACAGGTGGGCGGAGCGGTCCGCCGTCACCGCCACCTCCCTGGCCCAGCGGTAGTCCGCCTTGCCGCTGGGCGAGCGCCGGATGACCTCCGTGACGACCAGTTGGCGCGGGATCTTGTAGCCCGCGAGCCGTGTCCGGCAGTGGGCCTGGATGTCCATTAGCGAGGGACGCGCCGCGCCCCGGCGCAGCTGCACCACCGCCGCCACATGGTTGCCCCACGTCGCGTCCGGGACCCCGGCCACCAGGGCGTCGTACACGTCCGGATGTGACTTGAGCGCCTGTTCGACCTCCTCCGGGTACACCTTCTCGCCGCCGGTGTTGATGCACTGCGAGCCGCGTCCCAGGACGGTGACGACGCCCTCCTCGTCGACCGTCGCCATGTCGCCGAGGAGCACCCAGCGCTCGCCGTCCCTCTCGAAGAACGTCTCCGCCGTCTTCCCCGGGTCGTTGTAGTACCCGAGCGGTACGTGCCCGCGCTGCGCGATGCGGCCCACCTCACCGGCCGGCACCGGCTCGTGGGTGACCGGGTCCACGACCCGCGTACGGGAGTTGACCCGGATGCGGAAGCCCCGGCCCGGGCCGGAGTCGGGGGTCGCGGTGCCGTTGAAGCCGGACTCCGAGGAGCCGAAGTTGTTCAACAGCACGGCGTTCGGGACGAGCGCCTGGAACTGTGCGCGGACGGTCTCCGACATGATGGCCCCGGATGACGACACGCTGAACAGGGACGAGCAGTCGGTGCCCTTCATCGGCCCGCTCAGCGCGTCGATCATCGGCCGCAGCATCGCGTCACCCACCAGGGACACACTGGTGACCTTCTCCTTCTCGATCGTCCGCAGTACTTCCTCCGGCACGAACTTGCGGTGCAGCACGACGCGCTGGCCGAAGTGGAACCCGATGAACGCCGTGAGGGTGGACGTGCCGTGCATCAGCGGGGGAGTGGGGAAGAACGTGATGCCCTCGCCGCCGGCCGCGACCCGCTCGGCCAGCTCCTCCGGCTTGCCGACCGGCTCGCCGGTCGGGGCGCCGCCGCCCAGGCCGGAGAAGAACAGGTCCTCCTGCCGCCACATCACGCCCTTCGGCATGCCGGTCGTGCCGCCGGTGTAGATGATGAACTGGTCGTCGCCCGAGCGGGCCGGGAAGCCGCGCTCGGGCGACCCGGCGGCCTCGGCGCCGGCGAAGTCCACCGCGGGCAGCGCGACCGCGTCCGGTGCGGGTGTGCCCACCCGCACCAGGTGCCTCAGCTTCTCCGCCCCGGGCAGCGCCGCCGCGACCCGATCGGTGAACTCCGCGTCGAAGACCACTGCCACCAGGTCCGCGTCCCGGTAGAGGTACACCAACTCGTCCTCGACGTACCGGTAGTTGACGTTGACCGGCACGATCCGGGCCTTGAGGCAGCCCAGCACCGCCTGCAGGTACTCCACGCCGTTGTACAGGTGCAGCCCCAGGTGTTCCCCCGGACGTATCCCCGCGTCCAGCAGATGGTGCCCGATGCGGTTTGCCGCCCGGTCCAGCTGCGCGTAGGTGAGACGGCGCTCCGCACCCGTGCCCGGGTGGTCGACGTACACGAGCGCCTCGCGCTCCGCGGCCACGTCGACGACCGACTCGAACAGGTCGGCAAGGTTGTACTCCACCGTTCCTCCTGAGCTCGGTCACGCGTGGCGAAGAGGGTGCATCCGACGGTTCGCCGGTCATCAGAGCAAAGCCCGGTGCAACTGTGAAGGGCCCTCGGCGAGGAAATCTGACTCACTGTCAGAAAACCCTTGTCCTTGCTCCACCCCTCCTGCAACCTGTTCTCGTTCAGCGGACGGGAGGAAGCGAATGGGCGGAACGGAACACCTCACCGTGCAGCGTGACGGCGCCACACTGGTGCTCACGCTCAACAGGCCCGAGGCCAGGAACGCGCTCTCGTTGCCGATGCTGGTGGGGCTCTACGACGGGTGGGTCGAGGCGGACGAGGACGACACCGTCCGCTCGATCGTGCTCACCGGCGCCGGCGGCTCCTTCTGCGCGGGGATGGATCTCAAGGCCCTGGCCGGAAAGGGCATGGAAGGGCAGCGGTACCGCGAGCGGCTCGACGCCGACCCCGATCTGCACTGGAAGGCGATGCTGCGTCACCACCGCCCCCGCAAACCGGTGATCGCCGCCGTCGAGGGCCCGTGCGTGGCGGGTGGCACCGAGATCCTCCAGGGCACCGACATCCGCGTGGCGGCCGAGTCCGCGACCTTCGGCCTCTTCGAGGTCCGGCGGGCCCTGTTCCCGATCGGCGGCTCCACGGTCCGTCTCCAGCGCCAGATCCCGCGCACCCACGCCCTGGAGATGCTGCTCACCGGGCGCCCCTACTCCGCGCAGGAGGCCGCCGCCATCGGACTCGTCGGCCATGTCGTGCCCGACGGCACCGCCCTGGCCAAGGCACTGGAGATCGCCGAACGGATCAACGGCTGCGGGCCGCTGGCCGTCGAGGCCGTCAAAGCCTCCGTGTACGAGACCGCCGAGATGACGGAGACCGACGGGCTCGCCGCCGAACTGGGTCGCGGCCGGCCCGTCTTCGACACCGCGGACGCCAGGGAAGGCGCCCGCGCCTTCGCGGAGAAACGCCCACCCGTCTACAAGCGCGCCTGACCCACCGAAGGAGTCCGTAAGGATGCCCGGAGTCCTCAAAGCCCCTCTCGTCGTCGAGTTCCCCTTCACCCGCTCCCTCGGCCCCATCCAGAGCGCCTTCCTCACCGGCTTGCGCGAACGCGTCGTCCTCGGGGTGAGGACCCGCGACGGCCGCACCCTCGTCCCGCCCGTCGAGTACGACCCCCTCACCGCCGAGGAGATCCGCGACCTGGTCGAGGTCGCCCCCACCGGCACGGTCACCACATGGGCCTGGAACCACGAGCCCCGTCGCGACCAGCCCCTTTCCAGCCCCTTCGCCTGGGTGCTGGTGAAGCTCGACGGCGCCGACACCGCCCTGCTGCACGCCCTCGACGCCCCCGGCCCCGAGGCCGTCCGCACCGGCCTGCGCGTCCGAATCCGCTGGGCCGAGGAACGCTCCGGCACCATCACGGACATCGCCTGCTTCGAGCCGTACGACGGCGAACCGGGCCGACCGGCAGGTCACGACGGCGAGTTCGCGGACGCGATCACCGGCATCGTCACCCCCGCCCGCCTCGACTACACCTACTCGCCGGGTCGCGCCCAGTCCGCCTACATAGGCGCCCTCGCCGGACAACGCACCGTCGGTGAGCGCTGCCCGAAGTGCCGCAAGGTGTACGTACCTCCGCGCGGCGCCTGCCCCACCTGTGGTGTCGCCACACAGGAACAGGTCGAAGTGGGCCCTCGCGGCACGGTCACCACCTTCTGCATCGTCAACATCAAGGCGAAGAACCTCGACATCGAAGTGCCGTACGTCTACGCGCACATCGCCCTGGACGGCGCCGACCTCGCGCTGCACGGCCGTATCGGGGGCATCCCCTACGACCAGGTCCGCATGGGGCTGCGGGTCGAGCCGGTGTGGACCGAAGGGGCGCGCTACCCCGACCACTACCGGCCCACCGGCGAAGCCGACGCCGACTACGACTCGTACAAGGAGCTGTTGTGACCCGCGAGATCGCCGTCGTCGCCTTCGCCCAGACCGCTCACCGGGGCACCAGCGACGAGCTCTCCGAGGTGGAGATGCTCATGCCGGTCCTGCACCAGGTGCTGGAGCGGACCGGCCTGAAGACCGCCGACATCGGCTTCACCTGCTCCGGTTCCAGCGACTACCTGGCCGGCCGCGCCTTCTCCTTCACCCTCGCCCTGGACGCAGTGGGCGCCTGGCCGCCGATCTCCGAGTCGCACGTCGAGATGGACGGCGCCTGGGCGCTGTACGAGGCGTGGACGAAGCTGCTCACCGGCGACGCCGACACCGCGCTCGTCTACTCCTACGGCAAGTCCTCACCCGGCTCCGTACGGGACGTGCTCACCCGGCAGCTCGACCCCTACTACGTCGCCCCCTTGTGGCCCGACTCCGTGGCCCTGGCCGCCCTCCAGGCGCAGGCGCTCATCGACGCGGGCGAGACCGACGAGCGGGCCCTGGCCGCGATCGCCGTCCGCAACCGCGCGGGCGCGAGCACCAACTCGCATGCCCCACTCAGGGGTTCCGTACCGCGGGGTGACTACCTCGTACGGCCGTTGCGCGCCGGGGACTGCCCGCCGATCGGTGACGGAGCCGCCGCCGTGATCCTCGCGGCGGGGGAGCCGGCGCGGGAGCTGTGCGCACGGCCCGCCTGGATCCGGGGCATCGACCACCGGATCGAGACACACGGGCTCGGCGTGCGCGACCTGACGGACTCGCCGTCCACGCGGCTCGCCGCCGAGAAGGCCGGCGCCTTCGAACGGCCCGTCGACACCGCCGAGTTGCATGCACCGTTCACCTCCCAGGAGGTGATCCTGCGCAAGGTGCTCCGCCTCGACGACAACGTCACGGTCAACCCCTCCGGCGGCGCCCTCGCCGCCCACCCGGTCATGGCGGCCGGACTCGTCCGCGTCGGCGAGGCCGCCGCCCGCATCCACCGTGGCGAGTCCGACCGCGCCCTGGCCCACGCCACCTCCGGACCGTGTCTGCAACAGAACCTGGTCGCCGTACTCGAAGGGGATCCCCGATGAGCAAGGAACCCGTGGCCGTCGTAGGGATCGGCCAGACCAGGCACGTGGCGGCGCGCCGGGACGTGTCGATCGCGGGGCTGGTGAGGGAGGCCGCCGGACGTGCCCTCAAGGACGCCGAGTTGTCGTGGGCGGACATCGAGGCCGTCGTCATCGGGAAGGCGCCCGACTTCTTCGAGGGCGTGATGATGCCGGAGCTGTACCTCGCCGACGCCCTCGGCGCCGTGGGCAAGCCCATGCTGCGGGTGCACACGGCCGGTTCGGTCGGCGGCTCCACCGCGCTCGTCGCCGCGAACCTGGTCGCGGCCCGTGTCCACCGCATCGTGCTGACCCTGGCCTTCGAGAAGCAGTCCGAGTCCAACGCCATGTGGGGACTGTCGCTCCCGATCCCCTTCCAGCAGCCGCTGCTGGCCGGCGCGGGCGGCTTCTTCGCGCCGCACGTACGGGCGTACAAGCGGCGCAGCGGCGCCCCCGACACCATCGGCTCGCTGGTCGCCTACAAGGACCGGCGCAATGCGCTCAAGAACCCGTACGCGCATCTGCACGAGCACGACATCACGCTCGAGATGGTGCAGTCCTCGCCCATGCTGTGGGACCCGATCCGCTACTCCGAGACCTGCCCCTCCTCCGACGGCGCCTGCGCGATGGTGCTCACCGACCGTGCGGGGGCGGCCCGTTCGCCCCGGCCGCCCGCGTGGATGCTCGGCGGCGCCATGCGCAGCGAGCCGACCCTCTTCGCGGGCAAGGACTTCGTCTCACCCCGGGCCGGAAGGGACTGCGCCGCCGACGTCTACCGGCAGGCCGGGATCGCCGACCCGCGCCGGGACATCGACGCGGCCGAGATCTACGTGCCGTTCTCCTGGTACGAACCGATGTGGCTGGAGAACCTCGGCTTCGCCGACGTGGGCGAGGGCTGGAAGCTCACCGAGGCCGGGGTGACCGAACTCGACGGAGACCTCCCCGTCAACATGTCGGGCGGGGTGCTGTCCACCAACCCCATCGGCGCCTCCGGCATGATCCGCTTCGCGGAGGCGGCGCTCCAGGTGCGCGGGCAGGCCGGGGAACACCAGGTGGACGGGGCCCGCCGGGTGCTCGGGCACGCCTATGGCGGCGGGTCGCAGTTCTTCTCCATGTGGCTGGTCGGCGACCGGCCGCCGAGCTCCTGAACGCATCCCCCTCACGTGCCCTGTCGGCCGTGCGATGCGATCGCTAGGCTGGCCGCGGACGACGAACCGGGAGGAGCACGGACGTGGCCGAGAGCACCATCCAGCAGCACCCGTTCGCGGGCTGGGACAAGCCGGAGCTGGACCTCAGCAACGCCGAGTGGCAGTCCAGCAGCCGAGGGCGCGGGGATGTCCAGATCGCCTTCGTGGAGGGCTTCATCGCGATGCGCAACAGCGGCCGCCCCGAGAGCCCGTCCCTGATCTTCACCCCCGCGGAGTGGGGTGCGTTCGTGTCGGGAGCACGGGAGGGGGAGTTCGACCTCACCTGAGTCCTCGCCCGCCGAGTCCTCGCCCGCTGCCGAATCTCCGGACACGCGGGCGGTGAACCCGCCCCGGGGCCGCCCTCTGCGTCAGGCTGAGGGAACACAGCCGCGTCCCGGAGGCGAGGATTCCATGAGCACCGAGTCGGTCATCGCGGCCGTCGACGGATCGGACGACAGCCTGCGCGCACTGGACTGGGCACTGACCGCCGCACGGCTGCGCGATGTGCCGCTGCGCGTGGTCCATGTGCGGCAGTACGGGCCCTGGGCGCAGCCCGGCGCCCTGGTCGCCGGCCCCCCGGCGCCGGCCGAGGACCCGGTGCTCGACGAGGTCAGGGCGCGTCTGGACGACAGGACCGACCGTCCGGTCACCGATTACCTTGCGGTGGACGGCTTCCCGGCCGCGGTCCTGCCCGAACTCGGAGCCGACGCCCAGTTGATGGTGCTCGGCTCACGGGGCCGCGGCGGCTTCGCCGCCCTGTTGCTCGGCTCCACGAGCCTGGCCGCCGCGCGCGACAGCGCCTGCCCGGTGGTCGTGGTGCCGCGCCCGGGCCGCGAGGTGCACGAAGGGCCGCCGGTCGCGCCCGGTCGGCGCGTGGTCGTCGGACTGCACGTCGACAGCCCCGCCGAGGCCACGCTTGCCTTCGCGTTCGCGGAGGCGGCCCGCCGCGACGCCCGCCTGCATGTGATCGCCACCCACCCCTGGCCGCCGTTGGAGATCTGGCCGGCGCCCGGCGAACTCATGCCTCCGGCCGTCGACGAGGACGCCGTCGAGGACGAGATCCGGACCCTGGCCGCGAGCCTTTTGGGCCCCCATCACGCACGGCACCCGGACGTGCCGACCGACCTCACCACGCCCCCCGGTGACGCGGCGGGTCACCTCGTCGCGGCGTCGCGCGGCGCCGAACTGGTCGTGGTGGGCCGCCACCGCCGCCGCATCCTCGCCCCCGCCCGCATGCTCGGCTCGGTGACCCAGGCGGTCCTGCTGCACGCGGCGAGCCCCGTCGCGGTGGTACCGCCCGCCGTGGAGCCCGCCGGATGACCGGGCGAACACGCCCCGCCCAGGCCGGCCTGATGGCATGATCATGCCGGAGGCGGAAGCCATGGCACTGCACGCCGACGAGCGGCCGGCCATCACCGAGCTGCTCTCCCTGCGCGGGCACCTGTTCGACGCCGGTGAGATGGACCGGCTCGACGAGCTGTTCACCGCCGACATCGTCTACGACGTCACCGACTTCGGCCAGGAGCCGCTGACCGGCATCGCCGCCATCCGCGAGGCGTCTCGCGCCCTCGGCACGGCGAACCCCATCGCGCACCACATCACCAACGTCGTCCTCACCGAGATCACCCCCGGGCAGGTGCGCGCCCTGTCCAAGGGCCTCGGCGTCCACGCGGACGGCACCTGCGGAAGAGTGACCCACGACGACACGGTCGTACGCGTCCGGGACGGCTGGCGCATCAGCCGGCGCCGGGTGACCGCGCGGCGCGTGCCGCTAAGGCGGAGCGTGATCGGCTCAAGCGCGGCGCGCATGATCGCCTCACGCTCGGCGGAGTGTGATCGGCCTCGCCAGGAGGCGGGCCCGGTTTCGCGGTCGGCCACGTACCATGGCGGCATGTCCTTCCTCCGCCGCCGCAGTGCCACCCCCGCCGGGCCCGACTTCGACGTACTGGCCATGGACCCGGGTGACTGGCCGGGCAATCTCGGTGCCGGTCTGCTGCCCGCGCCCGACGGCAGCTGCCAGGGCGTCTTCCTGCGCTACGACCTCTTCGGCGGCCGCGGCCCCGCGATGATCATCGGTAATCTGCCGGAGGGCTCCCCGGCCCGCGACGTCGCCGAGGGCGAGGTCCCCTTCGAGGTGGCCCAGCTCCTGCTCGCGCTGGAGAACGACGAGGAGGTCACCGTCGTCGGCAGCGAGGACATCCCGGTGATGCAGGGTGACAACCTCCTCATCGTGCGCCGCCTCAAGCTCTCCGAGGGCCGGATCTCCTGCGTCCAGTTCGACCGCAGCGACGGCGTCCTGGTGACCATCGCCGCCTGGGACCGCCCCATCACCGACGACCTTTACGCGCTGCTGAAGCCCCTGCCCGCGGAGCTGTTCCAGCAGGGCTGACACGCCGGAAGGCACTTCAGGGCCGGGACCGCCCGTGGTCCCGGCCCTTCCTTTCGTGCTACGACGCCGACGCCACCACCCGCACGTCCGCCGCCCGGACGAACGCCACCCGGTGGCCGAACTGGATCTCGTAGTACAGGTCCTTGCCGGCCACCACCCGGTGCGAGTCGGTGGTGAAGGTGGTCGAGTAGTAGTACTCACCCGGCACCACGCCGCCGATCACGTACCGCTGGCCCGCCGGCAGCCGGTACGGCAGCGGCGAGACCGACTGCACGGGCACCCCCTCCGGGTACGCCTCCTTCTCGGGGTAGGCGCGGCCGTACACCGGGACGTCCGTGAGACCGTCCCTGGGCGTGACCACGAACCCGGACGCGTTCACCCCCGTGGGCTGCGTCTTCGGGTTCCTGAACCACGCCTTCTGGCCCAGGTACCAGATCGCCGTCCAGTCCCCGTCCCGGTCCGCGACCGCGTACCGCTGACCCGTGGAGGCCCGCGAGCCGACGTCGTTCACGTCGGTCGTCGAGTCGTCGCCCCTGGGGTACAGGCCGATGTCCTTGATCAGCGGCGCGGACTCGTCCGGCGCGCTGTGGAGCCGGACCTCGCTGGAGCCGTGCACCGCGCAGGGCTCGCCCGCGGTGGTGCAGCCCGTGTACGGCGGCTGGTTCGCGGGGTAGTCCGGCAGGATGGTCACCAGCCCGCCCCTCGGCCCGGCCGTGGCGTGGAACGGCCTGCCCAGCAGCTCGAAGTAGTGCCGCCAGTCCCAGTACGGGCCCGGGTCCGTGTGCATCTGCGGGATGTACGAGGAGGTCGGGCCCGGAACGTTGTCGTGGCCGAGGATGTGCTGACGGTCCAGCGGGATGTCGTACCTCCCGGCGAGGTACCTCACCAGCCGCGCCGACGAGCGGTACATCGCCTCCGTGTACCAGGCGTCCGGCGAGGCGAGGAACCCCTCGTGCTCGATGCCGACCGATGCGGCGTTGACGTACCAGTTGCCCGCGTGCCAGGCCACGTCCTTCGCCTTCACGTGCTGGGCGATCAGTCCGTCCGTGGAGCGCACGGTGTAGTTCCACGACACATAGGTCGGGTCCTGGATCAGCTTGAGGACGCCGTCCCACTGGCCTTCCGTGTCGTGGATGACGATGTACCTGATGCGTTGCGAGCCCGGCCGGTCCGCCAGGTCGTGGTTGCCGTAGTCGTTGTCGCCGAACTGCGCGTACGGCGCCGGGATCCACTCGCAGGACACGCTCCTCGGGCACTCGGTCCCGTCCGCGTCGGCCGCGCGGAGCCCGGCGCGCCTCAGCTGTGCGGTGTCGGGCGCGAGGCCCGGCTCCGCGTCGAGCCGTACCCTCTCGCCCGTGTCCGTGGTGCGCTGCTCGCCCTCGCGAACCACCGCGAAGACGTCGTTCGCGTACGCGGCCGCCGTGGCGCTGTCGTCCGCGCCGGAGAACTCCGCCACCGCCCCGTACCAGTCGGCCGGGTCGGCGCTCAGCGGCTCGCCGAGGTGTTTCTGGGCGTCGGCGAGCAGGGCGGCCCCGCCCGCGATGTTCGCCGCCGGGTCGGTGCGCAGCCGCTCTGCCGACAGGCCGGTGAGCGTGGCGGCCCGGGCCAGCGTCTTCAGCCGGTCCGGAAGTTGCGCGTCGACCGGCACCTGCGTGGTGGGCAGCAGCGCGGGACGGGCCTGGTCGCCGCGCGCGTCCTCCGCGCCCTCGCTGTGGTGCGCCGCCTCGGTGGCGATCGCGGTGCGGGCGTCCGTCAGATGCATCGGGCCGTAACCGCCCGCGACGCTCGGCGCGCCGCCGTGCGTGTCCCAGCGGGACTGGAGGTAGGAGACGCCGAGCAGCACGCTCCGCGGTACGTGGTACTGGGCGGACGCGGCGGCGAACGCGCTCTGCAGGCCGGCAGGCCTGTCCTGCCCGGGGGCCGGGGCGGCGCCCAGCAGCGGCAGCAGCAGCGCCGCCGAGGCGACGGCGCCCACGGTCCTGGAGGTGCGTCTGTGGTCGGCGGGGGCATGGGGGTCGGTGGTGGATCCTCGCAATGCAGCCTCCTGGGACGGTCGGGCGCTCTGGGGCGTGCGGGGGCCGAACGTCCGTCAGTGGTACTAGGTGACCGACGATCCGTCAATCATGCCTGCGCTCAGGAGAATTCCCACGTCAGCGGTGGTTGCCGGGAGTTTCGCGGCGGCGGTGACAGGGCCTGCGGGGCGTCACTGGCGTGGACCAATGAGCCGAACGGAGGACGCCGAAGGGGCCCCGGCGGGCTGGACAGGGCGAAGGTCCGCGGTGCGCCACTTTCGTGAGCGCTCCGCGGACCTACGTCTCCGTCAGCGAGTGCCGACCGCCGCTCGTACGGCCCGCCGGGCCATCTGGCAGTCGTCGTGCAGCCGCCGCAGCAGCAGCCGCTGCTCCTCGCCGGACGGCGCGGCGCCCGGGTGGGCCACTCCCGGTGCCGCCGGGGTCGTGTCGTGCATCGAACGCTGCACGGCCGTCTCGTACGTGCGGATCTCGCGGGTCAGGACGAGCATCAGGTTCACCAGGAACGCGTCGCGCGACGCCGGCCCCGCCGACTGTGCGATCTGGCTGATCTGACGCCGCGCCACGGGGGCGTCGCCGAGGACGGCCCACAGCGTCGCCAGGTCGTACCCGGGCAGGTACCAGCCCGCGTGCTCCCAGTCCAGCAGCACCGGGCCCGTCGGCGAGAGCAGGACGTTCGACAGCAGGGCGTCGCCGTGGCAGAACTGGCCCATGCCCTGTCGGCCCGCTGCGTGGGCGATGCCGTGCAGCAACTTCTGCAGATCGCCCATGTCCCGGTCCGTGAGCAGGCCCAGATCGTGGAAGCGCGAGATCCGCTCCGCGTAGTCCAGCGGGGCGCCGAACGTGCCCGCCGGGGGACGCCACGCGTTCAGCCGGCAGATCGCGCCCAGTGCCGCCCGGATGTCCGCGCGCGGCGGCGCTTCCACCGGATGCCGCTGCAGCGCGGCCACCCGGCCGGGCATCCGCTCGATGACCAGGGTGCAGTTGTCAGGGTCCGCCGCGATCAGTCGAGGCGCCCGCACCGGAGGGCGGTGCCGGACGAACGACCGGTACGCCGCTATCTCGTGCCTGAAGCGCTCGGACCAGATGGGGGAGTGGTCCAGTAAACACTTGGCCACGGCCGTACTGCGCCCCGTGGTGCCCACGAGGAGCACGGAGCGCCCGCTTCGGCGCAGCACCTGCACCGGGGTGAACTCCGGGCAGATGCGGTGCACCGAGGCGATCGCCGTGCGCAGTTGGGCGCCCTGGGGGCCGGGCAAGTCGATTCTCCCGCTGAGCGGCTGGGTGCCGACGCCCGGAACGCGCCGCGTCCTGCCGGCACCGAGCACGGGGGCCGCCGGTCGCGCGGGCTCGAGATAGGGGCCGTCGGCGCCCGGGCGGGGACGCAGCGGCCGGGGCGGGGCGGACACGGAGGACGATGCTGCGTACATGGGTGAGACAGATCCCTTCGTGTGCCTGCGAATTCCGCGCCCGCCCGGCCCGGCCGCCGCCGGCGCACCCTGGGGAATGTCCCTGCGGCGACCGGGTCGGGGTGGCGCGTTCCTACCTGACACCCGATGGGCCGTGGCACACCATCTGGCGCACCCTGGCGAACCCTGGCGAATAGTCCCGCTGCAACTGACAGCGGGCTACTGTCAACTCAGCCGAGAACCTGGGGGCTTGATGTGAGCGGACAACCCAACACCCGCCTCGCGGACCTGTTCGGCCTGGCCGGCTGGTCCAAGGGGGAACTCGCGAGGATGGTCAACCGGAAGGCGGCGGCCATGGGCCACCCCCAGCTGGCGACCGACACCTCCCGGGTGCGGCGTTGGATCGACGTGGGAGAGATCCCGCGCGATCCCGTGCCGCAGGTGCTGGCGGCGCTGTTCACCGAGCGACTCGGCCGTGTCGTGACCATCGAGGACCTCGGTCTGGTTCGGCACGGGCGCGCGGGGAGACGGCGTGACGAAGGGAGTGCGAAGCACCCCGACGGAGTGCCATGGGCGCCCGAGCGGACGGCTGCGGTCCTCACCGAATTCACGGGAATGGACCTCATGCTCAACCGACGCGGCTTGGTGGGCGCGGGTGCCGCGCTCGCCGCAGGATCCGCACTCAGCAGCGCCATGCACGACTGGCTGCGCACCGATCCGGCCCTGGCGGCCGACGCCCCCCGCTACGAAGACCCCCTGCACGCCGACCCCGCCGGGTTCGACCGCTACGAGGCCGCCCCCATCGGGTCGCAGGAGGTCGAGGAGCTGGAACGCTCGGTGGAGGTGTTCCGGGCCTGGGACGCGGCCCGCGGCGGCGGCCTGCAGCGCAAGGCGGTCGTGGGACAGCTCAACGAGGTGGGAGGCATGCTCGCCTACCGCCACCCCGACCATCTGCAGCGGCGTCTGTGGGGCGTCGCCGCCAACCTCGCCGTTCTCGCGGGCTGGATGTCGCACGACATCGGCCTGGAGCCCACGGCACAGAAGTACTTCGTCATCGCGGCGCACGCGGCACGCGAGGGCGGCGACCGGCCCCGCGCCGGGGAGGCGCTCTCCCGCGCCGCACGGCAGATGGTGCACCTAGGCCGTCCCGACGACGCCCTGGACCTGATGCAGCTCGCCAGGTCGGGCTCCGGCGACGAGGTGCTGCCGCGCACCAGGGCCATGCTCTGCACCATCGAGGCCTGGGCGCAGGCGTCGATGGGCAAAGGCCAGGCCATGCGGCGCACCCTCGGCGAGGCGGAGGACCTGTTCGTCTCCGACAAGGGGGACGTGCCCCCGCCCAGCTGGATGCAGATGTTCGACGAGGCGGACCTGCGCGGCATGCAGGCCCTGGCCTACCGCACCCTCGCCGAACACGAGCCCGGTGCGGCCCTCATCGCACAGCGCCACGCCAAGGAGGCACTGGAGCTGCGCGGAGCCGGCCGGGACCGGTCGAAGATCTTCGACCACATCTCCATGGCGTCCGCCTGCTTCATCGCCGACGACCCGGAACAGGCCGACCGCTACGCCCGCCTGGCCCTGACATCCATGGGGGCGAACTCCTCGCAGCGCACCTGGGACCGGCTGCGTGAGATGTACCGGCTCACCGCGCAGTACTCGAGCTATCCGAAGATCCAGGACCTGCGCGAGGAGATCGAACAGGCGCTCCCCAAGGGCTTGTCGAAGCCGAAGGGTGGCAACCGGGCACAGGCATAAGGGGCCTGTGCGTCCGTGCCGACAACAAGGCGGAGCCGTTCTGCCCCGTCTCCCTGACCGTCAGGAGACCACCCTGGCGACGAGCACGCACGCGTCGTCCTCGCGCCCGCTCTCGCCGAACTCCTCCACGACAGTCCGTACGCAGCCCTGGGCCGTGTGGTCTGCGCGGAGGCGCGGAGCCAGGTCGAGCAGCCTCTGCACGGCCTCCGTGCCGGTGTGCCGCGGGACCAGCCCGTCGGTGTGCAGGAGCAGCAGGTCGCCTTTCCGAAGCGTCTCCTCGGCCTGCCCATAGGCTGCTTGGGGCCTCGCTCCGAGCAGGACGCCCTCAGGTCCGGCCAGCACGCGCCCCGTCCCGTCGCGGAACAGCAGCGGGGCGGGGTGCCCCGCCTGCGCCCAGCTCAGGGTGCGTGTGGCGGCCCGATAGCGACAGCACACCGCGCTGCCCAGGGCCGGCTGGTCGGAGCCGTCCAGGAGCTGGTTGAGCCAGCCCAGGAGCCGACCGGGCGCGGCGCCGGCCATGGCCATGCCCCGAAGGGCACCGATCAGGGTCGCCATGCCGGAGGCCACGGTCATGCCGTGCCCGGTGAGGTCGCCGGCGCCGAGCAGCGTGTCCCCGTCGGGCAGGTCGAACGCGTCGTACCAGTGGCCGCCGATCGGCGCGCTGGCGGACGCGGGAAGATGGCGGGCGGCCAGGTCCAGGGCGCCGGTGCCCTGTCGCGGGAGGCGTAGCGAGCCACGCCGCGGCGGCAGCACGGCCTCCTGGAGCTCGGCCGCGAGCCGGTGCTCGGTCCGGGCCCGGTGGCGCTGCATCGCGTCGCCTCGCTCGCGTACCGTCCGTTGGCTGCGGCGCAGTTCGCTCACGTCCCGCAGCACGGCCCACATCGAGGCGGTGCTGCCGTCGGCGTCGAGCACCGGCTCGCCCATCATGTGCACCGTGCGGACCTCGCCGTCGGGGCGACGGATCCGGAACTCCCCGTCGATGGGCTTGCCGTCGACCAGGCAGTCCGTCACCATCGCCGTCAGCAGCGGCCGGTCCTCGTCGTGTACCAGCGAGGGCAGTTCGTCGAGGGTGAGCGCGGGGGACGAGGGTTCACGACCGAGGATCTGGTACAGCTCGCCCGACCAACTCGCCTCGTCGGTCAGCAGGTTCCACTCCGCGCTGCCGACCCGGCTGAGCAGGGACCCGGCGGGCGGCGCGGCGGGCACGGGGGGCGGGCCGTCGCGTAGCTGCGCCAAGTGGGCGTCGAGGTCGTTGAGTTGGTGCAGTGCGAGGTCGCACAGCGCTCGCTGCCACCGGCCCTCGGGGTCCGTGCCGTCCTCGGGTGCCTCTCGCCGCACGGCGTCCACCTCGCCGCGCAGCCGCCGGGTGTGCGAGATGAGCGCGTCGACCGAGTCACGGCCGGGCGGCGGGGGGGCGGGGCGGTCCGCGGAGAGATGGGGTGGCATGACGCGCTCCGATGCGGGGACGGTTCGACCAGGTCCGGCG
The DNA here is from genome assembly GCF_055639175.1 of Streptomyces sp. NPDC107546. Lineage (NCBI taxonomy): Bacteria > Bacillati > Actinomycetota > Actinomycetes > Kitasatosporales > Streptomycetaceae > Streptomyces > Streptomyces sp. NPDC107546. The sequence goes on from NZ_JBVKBA010000014.1 coordinate 201,933, forward strand.
GGAGGACCGTTACGACTGTGGCACAGCCGACGACGGGGCGTAAGGGATTTGGCAACACCCGATACGGTGGTGCTTCTGGCATATGCCAAAGGCCCTGCGGAAGAAGTGGTCGGAGCCGGTGACGGGGTGGTCCGGCCGAGCAAGTCGTAGGGAGAGTACGCCACTTGACGTTCGGGGCACAGACGTCAGGTCGTGCACGAGTACGGGTGATGAATGCGTGTACGGGTCCGCTGAGGCTGTCAGCGGTCATCGCCCCCGTACAGCTCGGGGCGCGGTGCCAGGGTGACCGTCTCCCGTTTGCCGCTCTCCTGGGCCCGTACGCCCGCCTCGGCGACCACGGAGGCGGCATAGCCGTCCCACGCGGAGGGCCCGGTGGCCCGCCCCTGCCGGGTGGCGTCGACCCAGGCCTGCACCTCGCGGTCGTAGGCGTCGGCGAACCGGACGAGATAGTCCTGCGCGACCTCCTCACGCGCGCCGTCCGCGGTCGTGACGACCATGGAGTGCCCCTCGCCGATGCGGGCGCTGCCGCCCTCGCAGACGGCTTCGCAGCGCACCTGGTAGCCGAAGCCGGTGTTGACGAAGATCTCCACATCGACGAGGGCGCCCCCCGACGTCTCGAACAGCACGAATTGCGGGTCGAGCAGGCCGTCGGGAGCGTTCGAGGACGACCCGGGGCGCAGCACGGTCACCGCGGTCGGCTCCTGGCCCAGCAGCCAGCGGGCCGCGTCGATCTCGTGCGAGACGGAGCTGTCGATCAGCATGGCGGTGGTGAAACCGGGAGGCGAGGAGACGTTGCGGTGCGTGCAGTGCAGCATCAGCGTCCTCCCCAGCCGGCCGCTGTCCAGCAGCGACTTCAGTCGTAGGTACTCGGCGTCGTACCGGCGCATGAACCCCACCTGCGTGAGGCGCCGGCCGAGCCGGGACTCCGCCTCGACCACGCGCAGCGCCCCGGCCGCGTCCGGCACCAGCGGCTTCTCGCACAGCACCGGCAGCCCGCGCGCGAAGGCCGCGAGCAGCGCCTCCTCATGGGCCGGGCCCGGCGAGGCGATCAGCACGGCCCGGACGCCGGGCGCGTCCAGCGCGGCCTCGGGTTCGACGTGCACCACAACGCCTTCGACACCGGCCGTGGCCTGCTCGGCGCGGTCCTTCTCGGGATCCGCCACGGCCACCACCCTCGCTCCGCTCACCACGCGGTCCAGCCGGCGTATGTGGTCGGCGCCCATGTGCCCCGCACCCAGTACCGCCACGCCCAGCAGATCGCCCATGTGCCCCCGCCCTCTCTCTCCGCGGACCGTCCCCGGCAGGGTAGACCGCGGAGGGACGGCCTCGGCAGGTGAGCGGCTCAGTAGCGGAGCACCCCGGCGATCCCCTGTGCGTCGCCCAGGGCACCGTCCGGGACGAATCGGACGTCGGCACCGGTGTCCAGGCAGCGCTCCACGATCTCGTCCACGATGTCCTCGCGGGCGTCCAGGTCGCCGCTCTCGGCGGGCACCAGATGGTCGCCGCCGTCGGCGCGTACCGTGACGCGGTAGTTCTCCTCCACCGCGAGGAGGCGGATGCGTCCGTCGGAGGCGTTCTGCCAGACCTCGTCGACGCCGGCGGCGAACGCCTTGCGGCCGCGGGCCGACTCCAGCTCACGGCTGACCGTCTCGACGGTCCTGTGCTCCTCGGCGGCGATCACCGGCCCGACGGCCTGCCACACGGCGTCGGGGGTGCCGTGGGCGAGACCGCCGTGGCGGACGTGGACCGCGTCCTTGGTGACGGTGCCGAGCTCGTCCAATACGGACAGCGCGGCCTGCTCGCCGGCGACGTAGAGCGGGCGCGGATACCGGCGCAGGACCCTGCTCATCGCGGTGTCGGCCTCGCGCAGGAAGCGGCGGGTCGTCTCGTCGCGGGACGTGCTCGGCATGTCGCCGATCTGCATCTGGCGCTCGGCGTCGAAGTTCTCCCGGCTCCGGGTCAGCGGGAAGCCGCCGACGCGCTCCTCCGCGACGTGGCCGGCACCGCCGTTCCACAGCGTCACCCGGTCGGCCGAGACCGTGAGCACCCAGAACGGCCGCTCGGCGACCTGCGCGGCCACCAGGTTCCGGGTCAGGAAGGTGTCCGAGAGCACCACGCGCTCGGGCACCGCGCGGGCCAGCGACCACACCTGGTGCTCGCCCGGCGCGGCGAAGATCACCAGGCCGTCCTCGGTATGCGCGAGGTCGACCTCGGCGAGTGCCCGGTCGAGTTGGTCCGCGACGTCGATACGGCGTTCCCTGGGGACCGCCGGGTCGGCCTCGAGTTGCTTCTTGGCGTCGGCCAGCGCGTTGCGCAGCCGTACCCGGTCCTCCGCGTGCTCGGTCGCGCGGCGGTGCGTCGGCGTCAGCACCGACACCGCGGGGTACGGCCGGGGCCGGCGCAGTTCCGCGAGAGTCGTGGGACTGAGGGCATGCTCCATATCAGCACCTTAGGACCGATTCGCTTGTCGGGCATTCGGGGCAACTGTGGGCAAAGTGATTACTGTGACATCCGGCTGGGCGGCGGCGCCGTCCCGTGGGCCGACGGCCCCCGAGAGGAATCGGGATGTTGGAAAACTCTTTGCCCGTGGCCGAGACCCGACGGCCGCGTCCCTCGTTGAGGCCCACCGGCGCGTACACGAGACGTAAAACCCGGCCGAAACAGTGGGGGCGAGCGAGCCCGGCCGGGTCACTGCCGCGTTGACCGCCTGCCGCGGCATGACACACGCTCGACATATAGCTGCTTAATACAACTGGTTGGTCGGGGCGATGCTCGACCCTTGCGAAGCCGCAGGTCGACGCATAGTCCCGGCGATCGGACGCGGGAGGCGACACATGTGCGGCATCACCGGGTGGGTTTCCTACGACCGCGATCTGCGGACCGAGACCGCGACATTGGATGCGATGACGCGGACCATGGCCTGCCGGGGCCCCGACGACAGCGGCACCTGGACCGGCGGTGCCGCCGCCCTCGGCCACCGCAGGCTCGCGATCATCGACCTGCCCGGCGGACGCCAGCCGATGACCGCCCAGACCCCGCAGGGCACCGTCGCGCTCGTGTACTCGGGGGAGACCTACAACTTCACCGAGCTGCGCCGTGAACTGAGCGCCCTGGGTCACCGCTTCACCACCGATTCGGACACCGAGGTCGTTCTGCGCGCCTACCTCGAGTGGGGCGACGCGCTCGCCGAGCGTCTCAACGGCATGTACGCCTTCGCCCTCTGGGACGGCCGCCGCGACACACTCGTGATGATCCGCGACCGCATGGGCATCAAGCCCTTCTACTACCACCCGACCCCCGACGGCGTCCTCTTCGGCTCCGAACCCAAGGCGATCCTCGCCAACCCGCTGGCCCCCGCCCGGATCCGCCTCGACGGGCTGCGGGAACTGCTCGCGCTGGTCAAGACGCCCGGGCACGCCGTCTGGGACGGCATGCGCGAGGTGGAGCCCGGCACCGTCGTCACCGTCGACCGGCAGGGCGTACACCGGCGCGTCTACTGGCAGTTGGAGACCCGGCCGCACACCGACGACCGACACACCACCATCGCCACCGTCCGGGCGCTGCTCGAGGACATCGTGCGCCGCCAGCTCGTCGCCGACGTGCCGCGCTGCACCCTGCTCTCGGGCGGCCTCGACTCCTCCGCGATGACCGCGTTGGCCGCGCGGCAACTGGCCCTGCGCGGCGAGAAGGTGCGCAGTTTCGCCGTGGACTTCGTCGGACAGGCCGACCACTTCGTCGCAGACGAACTGCGCGCCACCCCCGACGCGCCGTTCGTGCACGACGTGGCCCGCGCCTGCGCCACCGATCACCAGGACATCGTGCTCGACGCCCAGGCCCTCGCCGACCTCGACGTGCGCGCCAAGGTCATTCGCGCCCGCGACCTTCCGACGGGACTCGGCGACATGGACACCTCGCTCTACCTGCTGTTCCAGGCGATCCGCGAGCAGTCCACCGTAGCGCTGTCCGGGGAGTCCGCCGACGAGGTCTTCGGCGGCTACCAGCAGTTCTTCGACGAGGAGGCACGCCGCGCCGACACCTTCCCCTGGCTGGTCCGCCACGGCCGGGACTGGGGCGAGGACGCCGACGTCCTGCGCCCCGACCTCACCGAGGCCCTGGACCTCAAGGCGTACATCGCCGACGGTTACCGCACGGCCGTAGCGGACATCGGGCGCCTGGAGGGGGAGAGCGACTTCGAGTACCGGATGCGGCAGATCTGCCATCTGCACCTGACCCGCTTCGTACGGGTCCTGCTCGACCGCAAGGACCGTACGAGCATGGCGGTCGGCCTGGAAGTGCGGGTGCCGTTCTGCGACCACCGGCTCGTCGAGTACGTCTACAACACGCCCTGGGCGCTGAAGTCCTTCGACGGACGCGAGAAGAGCCTGCTGCGGGAGGCGGCCGCGGACCTGATCCCGAAGTCCGTGTACGACAGGGTCAAGAGCCCCTACCCCTCCACCCAGGACCCCAGGTACGCCCTCGCCCTCCAGGAGCACGCGAAGGACCTCCTGGCCCGTCCCTCTCACCCCGTCTTCGACTTGGTCGACCGAGAACGGCTGCGCCGGGCCGCCCACCGCGACACCCCGCAGATCACCCAGGCCTCGCGCCACGGCCTGGAACGGGCCCTGGACCTGGCCCTCTGGCTGGACCTGTACACCCCGGAGCTCTCTGTCAGCTGAGCGCCGCTCAGCCGGGCGGCTCCGGGCGGCAGGAGCTCCCGTTCGGCGGCAGATCCCCGTGAGCATGGGCCTCCGGGGACGACCCTGTCGCGGCTCCGGCGACGACCCCGTGATCACCATGGGCGGGCCCTGCGGAGCGCGCCTCCGGACAGGCGGAACGGGCGGACCTGCCGTACCGTGCGCCACCCGCGACGGCCTGCCCGCCGGTTCGACAACCGTGCCACTCGAAGGGGTGAAAGGCAGATAAGCCATAACTCGGATGGTTCGTCTGCGTTTTACGGGGTGCGAGCGAGTGCTCGCGACCATGTCTGGAAGGCAGGGAACCTATGAATCGGGTTACCCGGAATGGTTTGATCGCCGTGGCCGCCGCCTCGGGGGCGATGGCCGTGGCGCTGCCGGCGCACGCGGACTCCGCGGCGGACGGCACCGCGGCGGGTTCGCCCGGGCTGATCTCCGGCAGCACCCTCCAGGTCCCGGTGCACGTGCCGGTCAATGTGTGCGGCAACACCGTGGACGTCGTGGGGCTGCTGAACCCGGCGGCGGGAAACTCCTGCGAGAACCGGGGCGCGGGCCGGTCCGGCGCAGGGCAGGGAGCGGTGTCCGGGGGCGGTGCCACCGCGCACACCGGCGGAAAGGATTCCTCGGGCGTGCTCGCGGGCAACGGCCTGCAACTCCCGGTCGACGTCCCCGTGAACGTCACCGGCAACTCGGTCAGTGTGGCCGGGGCCGGCAACGCGTCGGTGGGCAACAGCTCCACGAACACCTCGAGCACGGCCCGCCCCGCCACACCGCCGAAGGCCCACACCCCGGTACGGACGGCGCCTCCGGTGCAGCAGGCCGGGGTCACCCTCGCCCACACGGGCGCGGACGTGACCGTGCCCGCACTGGCGGGAAGCGGGGCCCTGCTGCTCGGCGGGACGCTGCTGTACCGGCGCTTTCGATCGTCAGCGACCCGCTAGCGCCCCTACGGGCGGCGTTCGCCCCGTCGCGAGGGCCGGCCAAGAGCACGCGCCGGACACCGTTGCTTGACGGGCGAACACCGCCTGCCGGGTCATCAGCCGACCGAACGCATCGGCCGAAGGCCCCGCCGCACCGACCGGCGGCGGGGCCTTCGGCACCGTCGGTGTCAGCCTGGGCCGGTTGTGGCCGGGTCGCCCCGGAGAACGGCGTACCGCACGCCGTCGCGCCACCGTCCGCCATGGAACACGACGCTGCGGTGGTCGCCCTCACGGGTGAACCCGGCCCTCTCGGCCTTCTGCTTCAACGCCCGTCCGGGGACGAGGAATTGTCCGAGGCGGCAACCAGCGTGCCTACGGTGGCGCACGTCTTCGGCATCGGAAAGGATGCTCGCGGCGCGGCCGGTCCCTCCGCCGCGCCCGACCCCCATGGAAGGGAGCGCGACGATGACCTCTGCGGGTCCCGATGACCTGGTCGTCACCCGGGCCACGCTCGACGACTGGCCGGTGATCAGCGGCTGGGCCGCGGACGAGGGCTGGAACCCCGGTCTGTCCGACGGCGCCGCCTTCTTCGCCCAGGACCCCGAGGGCTTCTTCATCGGCCGGCTCGGCGGCGAGCCCGTCTCGGCGGTCTCCGTCGTCACCTACGGCGCCGACTACGCCTTCCTGGGCTGCTACCTCGTACGGCCGGACCTGCGCGGTCGCGGCCTGGGACTGACCACCTGGAAGACGGGGCTGGCCCACGCCGGCGACCGTACGGTCGGCCTCGACGGCGTGGTCGCCCAGCAGGACAACTACCGCCGCTCCGGCTTCGAACCGGCCCACCGCACCGTACGGTTCACCGGAGCCGCCCCCGCCGCGGAGCCCGTGCCCGGAGTGCGCCCGGCCGAGAGGGCCGACTTCGACGCCATCGCGGCGTACGACAGCGCCTGCTGCCCCGCCGACCGCCCCCGCTTCCTGAAACACTGGCTCACCACCCGCGGCCACCGGGTCTTCGTCCGTCCCGGCGACGGCCGCCTCACCGGTTACGCGGTGATCCGGCCCGCCCGCGACGGGCTGCGCATCGGCCCCCTGTTCGCCGACAGCGCCGAGGACGCCGACGCCCTCTTCGCCGCGCTGGCAGCCGAAGCCGCGGGACGGGAGATCGCCGTCGACGTCCCCGAACCGAACACGGCGGCCGTGGCACTCGCCGAACGCGCCGGCCTGACCCCGTCGTTCGAAACAGCGCGCATGTACACGGGACCGGTCAGATCCTTCGGCGAGGAGCGTGTGTACGGGGTGACCACTCTGGAGCTCGGCTAGTTCGCCGCGCGCCGGTGGAAGCGCCGTTGCAAGGGGGACCGAACGCCCCGTGGTCACGATGTACTACGGTTCCAGCACATGCCCCGGACGTTGGAGTGAGCCATGGATCACGCTGCCGTACTGGCTTTGTACGACCGGGACATGAGGGAGGGCGCGCGGCCCGACGAGCCTGGTGCCCGCATCGAGCGGGGCGCGACGGTGGTCCGCCTGACCGGCTCGCCGCACGGCTGGAACGGAGTCGTCTGGTCGGACCTGGACGAGTCCACGGCGGACACGGCGATCGCCGAGCAGATCGCCTACTTCACCGGGCTCGGCCGCGAGTTCGAGTGGAAGCTGTACGGGCACGACCTCCCGGTGGATCTGGGCGAGCGGCTGCGGGCGGAGGGGTTCACCCCCGAGCCCGAGGAGACGCTGATGGTCGCGGAGGCGGCCGACCTGACCCTCGACGTAGCGGTGCCCGACGGCATACGGATCGTGCCGGTCACCGATCCGGCGGGCGTCGACCTCGTGGCGGACGTCCACGAGAAGGCCTTCGGCGCCGACGGCGCCCGGCTGCGCCACCGGCTTCTCGCCGGGCTCGCCGGTGACCGGGACAACGTCGTCGCCGTGGTGGCCCTCGCGGGCGACGAACCGGTGAGCTCGGCCCGTCTGGAACTGGTGCCCGGCACCCGCTTCGCGGGACTGTGGGGCGGCGGCACCGTCCCCCACTGGCGCGGCCGAGGCATCTACCGGGCCCTGGTCGCCCACCGCGCCGAGGTCGCGGCCTCCCGCGGCTACCGCTACATCCAGGTCGACGCGACCGATCAGAGCCGCCCGATCCTGACCCGCCTCGGCTTCGAACCCCTGACCACCACGACGCCCTACGTGTACAAGCCCTAGCCGGCGCGGGGGCCGTTGACGGCCGGCGGTCAGGCCGGGTGACAGCAGCGCGCCTTCGGCGTCACCCCCACACCGCTCGTGAAGGCGCTGGACGCCACGCTCGCCTGGTACGGGGAATGGCCGGCGATCTGGTGCTGTGGCCGGAAAGGTTCACCGGCTCGCGGCGTCCGGCACGGCACCTCGCCGCGTTGTCGCATCGCCCGAGTACATCCGGTACGCGGGCGAC